>NZ_PVBK01000020.1:0-93124 GCF_002968535.1 Neorhizobium sp. T7_12
CGTCGGGATGCACGCCCGAAAAACCTTCCGGGAATTCCTCGGCGATGAAGGCCGTGGTGATCTTTCCGGAGCGAAAACGGTCGTGATCCATGACGGCCGAGAGGAAGGGCAGATTGTGGCCGATGCCATCGACCTCGAAATCGTCGAGCGCCTTGCCCATCGCGTCGATCGCCGTCAGACGATCAGGCGCCCAGGTGCAGAGTTTTGCGATCATCGGGTCGTAATACATGGAGATCTCGCCGCCCTCAAAGACGCCGGTATCGTTGCGGACCACGGTGCCGTCGTCCTGCCGGCCTTCCGCCGGCGGACGGTAGCGGCTCAGCCGACCAATCGACGGCAGGAAGTTGCGGTAGGGATCCTCGGCATAAAGCCGGCTTTCGATCGCCCAGCCATTCAGCTCGACGTCGTCCTGACCGAGCGACAGCTTTTCGCCTGACGCAACGCGGATCATCTGTTCGACAAGATC
The DNA here is from genome assembly GCF_002968535.1 of Neorhizobium sp. T7_12. Taxonomy (NCBI): domain Bacteria; kingdom Pseudomonadati; phylum Pseudomonadota; class Alphaproteobacteria; order Hyphomicrobiales; family Rhizobiaceae; genus Neorhizobium; species Neorhizobium sp. T7_12. Next base: position 467 of record NZ_PVBK01000020.1, read on the forward strand.
GATGCCGGTGACGAGTTCGGTGACCGGGTGCTCCACCTGCAGACGGGTGTTCATCTCGAGGAAATAGAAATTTCTGGCGCCGTCGACGATGAACTCCACCGTGCCGGCCGAGAAATAACCGACCGCTTTCGCGAGTGCGACCGCCTGTTCGCCCATGGCCCGCCGGGTTTCGGCGTCGAGGAAGGGCGACGGAGCCTCCTCGATGACCTTCTGGTTGCGGCGCTGGATCGAGCATTCGCGCTCGCCGAGATAGAGCGTGGTGCCGTGTTGATCGCCGAGCACCTGGATTTCGATATGGCGCGGCTGGTCGACGAATTTTTCGATGAAGATGCGGTCGTCACCGAACGAATTCTTCGCCTCGTTGCGGGAGGACTGGAAACCTTCGCGCGCCTCGGCATCGTTCCAGGCAATCCGCATGCCCTTGCCGCCGCCGCCGGCGGACGCCTTGATCATCACCGGGTAACCGACCGAGGCGGAAATCCTCACCGCCTCCTCGGCATCCTCGATCAGGCCCATATGGCCCGGAACGGTGGAGACGCCGGCTTCGGCGGCGATCTTCTTCGAGGTGATCTTATCGCCCATCGCCTGGATGGCTTTCACCGGCGGGCCGATGAAAACGACGCCGGCCTTTTCCAACGCCTGCGCGAAAGCGGCATTTTCCGAAAGGAAGCCATAACCCGGATGCACCGCATCCGCGCCGGTCGTCCGGATCGCCTCCAGGATCTTGTCGATGACGATATAGGACTGGGAAGACGGTGCCGGGCCGATATGAACAGCCTCGTCCGCCATCCGTACATGCAGCGCCTCGGCATCCGCGTCCGAATAGACCGCCACCGTCTTTATGCCCATCTTGCGGGCCGTCCTGATGACCCGGCAGGCGATCTCGCCGCGATTGGCGACGAGGATTTTCTTAATCATGGGATTGTCCTCACAGCGGGATCGTGTCGTGTTTCTTCCAATGCGTCGTCACCTGCTTGTTGCGCAGCGAAGCGAAGGCGCGGGCGATGCGGCGGCGCGATGAATGCGGCATGATCACCTCATCGATGAAACCGCGCTCGGCCGCTACGAACGGATTGGCGAAACGCTCCTCGTATTCCTTCGTCCGCGCCGCGATCTTCTCCGGGTCGCCGAGTTCCGAGCGGTAGAGGATCTCGGTCGCTCCCTTGGCACCCATGACGGCGATTTCGGCGGTCGGCCAGGCATAATTGAAATCGGCGCCGATATGTTTCGAGGCCATGACGTCATAGGCGCCGCCATAGGCTTTTCGCGTGATCAGCGTGACCATGGGGACGGTCGCTTCGGAATAGGCGAAGAGAAGCTTGGCGCCGTGCTTGATGACGCCGCCATATTCCTGGGCAACGCCGGGAAGGAAACCCGGCACGTCCACCAGGGTCAGGATAGGGATCGAGAAAGCGTCGCAGAAACGCACGAAACGGGCGGCCTTGCGGGAGCTGTCGATATCGAGGCAGCCGGCCAGCACCATCGGCTGGTTGGCGACGACGCCGACCGTCTGGCCTTCGAGACGGATGAAGCCGGTGATGATGTTTCTCGCATAGGCTTCCTGAATCTCGAAGAAATCGCCCTCGTCGGCGATCGCATAGATCAGTTCCTTCATGTCGTAGGGTTTTGCGGCGCTGTCCGGGATCAGGCTGTCGAGACGGTTCTCGAGGCGGGCCGGATCGTCATGGAAGGGGCGGACCGGCGGCTTCTCGCGGTTGTTGAGCGGCAGGAAATCGAAGAGCTGGCGGACGGCTTCGAGCGCCTCGATGTCGTTCTCGAAGGCGGCGTCGGCGACCGAGGATTTTTTCGTATGTGTGCCGGCGCCGCCGAGCTCCTCGGCCGTGACGATCTCGTTGGTCACGGTCTTCACCACGTCGGGACCGGTGACGAACATGTAGGAACTGTCGCGCACCATGAAGATGAAGTCGGTCATGGCCGGCGAATAGACCGCACCACCGGCGCAAGGCCCCATGATGACGGAAATCTGCGGCACGACGCCTGATGCCTCGGCATTGCGGCGAAAGACTTCTGCGTAGCCGGCAAGCGAGGAAACGCCTTCCTGGATGCGGGCACCGCCGCTGTCGTTGAGCCCGATCACCGGCGCCCCGACCCGTACCGCCATATCCATGATCTTGCAGATCTTTTGCGCATGTGTCTCGGAAAGGGAGCCGCCGAGAACCGTAAAGTCCTGGGAAAAGACGTAGACCTGGCGGCCGTTGATGGTGCCCCAGCCGGTGACGACGCCGTCGCCCGCGACCTTTTGGCTATCCATGCCGAAATCCACCGCCCGATGAGTGACATACATGTCGAACTCCTCGAAGGAGCCCTCGTCGAGCAGGACCTCGAGGCGCTCGCGGGCCGTCAGCTTGCCCTTGGCATGCTGGGTCAAGACGCGTTGCGGCCCTCCCCCTGCACGAGCCTCACTCCGGCGGGACTCGAGTTGTTCAAGGACTGCAAGCATGGCGTTCTCCGGGGCTAAACCTAGTGTGGCTTAAACGGAAATGAATCGGATCAGAACCCTTGAACAGGAACGCAGGCAACGATATTGCATATGGCAAATTGACTTTTGCAACGTTGCGAAGATGGGCACGAAGAAACTCTATATTGGTCGGAAAGTCCGGTCATTGCGGGAAGCCGCCAAGATGACTCAGGCTCAGTTCGCCGAAAGACTCGGTATTTCGCCGAGTTATCTCAATCAGATGGAGAACAACCAGCGACCCGTATCGGCCAGCGCCCTGGTCGCGCTCGCAGAAAGTTTCCAATTGGACATGGCGGAGCTGGCCGGAGGAGAGAGCGACAGGCTCCTATCGGCGGTGAAGGAAACTTTGAAAGATCCGGTGTTTTCCGATTATGATCCTGGACTCCAGGAACTCAAGCTCATTACCCAAAATGCACCTGGCTTTGCACACGCGCTACTGCGTGCCCATCAGGCATATCGGCAGAACAGTGAGCAACTCGCCCGTCTCGACGACAGTTTGGGGCGCGCTGCGTTGACGGATACCACACCCTATGAGGAGGTGCGCGACTTCTTCCATTTTGTCGACAACTACATCGATGCAATCGATGTCCTCGCTGAAAACCTTTCAGACCAGTTGGACCTGCAGGACGGGGAGGCTTACATGCCTCTCGTCAATTATCTTAACGAGGAATATGACGTCCGGGTAGTAAGGGGTAATGCAGTCGATCGGTCAGTTCGCCACTTTGATGCAAACAGCCGCCTCCTGACCATTGGTTCTTACGCACCTCCGCCAACCCGGACCTTTCAGGTTGCTTTTCAAATCGCCCAGTTACACGCGTCTCAGGAAGTGGAAAAGGTTCTGGAGACGGCAGGGTTTCGGACTGCGGAAGCGAGCGATATCTGCAAGATCGGGCTCTATAACTATTTTGCAGCTGCCTTGCTTTTACCCTACCGAAAGTTCCACCAGGCCGCGCAGGATCTTCGCCACGATCTGGAACTGCTGTCGGCGCGTTTCGGAGCCAGCCTCGAACAGGTGGCTCACCGACTGAGCACCTTGCAGCGCCCTGGCCTCAAGGGCGTGCCGGTCTTCTTCGCGCGCATTGACCGAGCTGGGAACATTACCAAAAGACATAGCGCCACGAAGCTTCAGTTCGCCCGATTTGGAGCGGCCTGTCCGCTTTGGGTCATTCATCAAGCATTTGAAAGCTCGGAGCGAATGATACGCCAGCTTGCACAGACGCCCGATGGAGTGCGGTACCTTTCGATCGCGATGCAAGTCGAAAAGAGCGTCGGCGGCTTCAACACTGAGAACCCACGCTATGCGATCGCGCTTGGATGTGAAATCTCGTATGCGGGCAATTTCGTCTATGCTGATACGCTTGACCTTGCTAATCGCGCCTCGTTCAAGCCGATTGGAGTTTCATGCCGAGTTTGTGAGCGTGTCGATTGCACACAAAGAGCAGTTCCCCCCTTGAAACGACGACTTCAAGTCGATCATTCTTCGCGCGGCGCACTTCCCTACCGTATCGTCGACTTCTGAAGAATTGGCGACTGCAGGCACTGCACGGTCTCCGCTGGACCCAGCCTCAGCAACACAGGGCTGTAGCCCGATTCTGAACGAATTGGCAGTTTTGGACGCCGGAGATCGCCGTGCCGCCGTAACCTTGACGGCTCTTCATTCTAAGATCTCGGCAGACCGACAATTGTCGGCCAGGCAGACTTGCATTGTTCAGAGAGCACCTCGATATGGCGCAGGCTCTTCAGCCCATAGTCGGACGGTTTAAGCATAGTTCGCCGGACGCTGCCCGCAGGAAAAGAGTCAGCGTAACGCCATACGCAAACCGGCGGTACAACAACGTCATCTTCCATGGTGATCATGTGCATGTCGAAGCTGGGCGCAGAGAAATCCGGGATAGGCAGCGAATGTCCAAAATCGGGTTGAAAGAAACTCCGATTGGTGCACCATCGTCGCCACTGCCAATAGACGCCAGCGGGAAGATCCGCTCCGAGTAGGATGCGGCGGCCAGGCAGATAGCCGGCAACAGCAGTAGCCAACGGTCCCACGCCAAACCAAAAGGCTAGCACGAGTGGAAGATAACTCCACGGGTGATCGCGATAATATCCAAAGCCAGCCCCCACCGTCGTCACCCGCGCAACTCTTTTATCGTGAGACCTGAATGGGAATGTCAGACCGCCTATGGAGTGACCCAAGAGCCAGAGCGGTCCTTCGGGTGCAATTCTTCGCAACGCTGCTTCAGCCGCGGTTTGGTCATCGATGCCCCAAGTGGCCATAGTCGCAGTACTCTGCTTCATGGGCGCGCGCGATGAGGCACCAAAGTCTCGATAGTCATATGTGAGGGTACCTACCCCTTGGGATGCTGCCCATCGTGCGAAGGCGGCATAATAACGTTGACGCACTCCGGTCGCACCGTGGAGCAGTAGATGCGCACGCACTATTCCGACCGGAGGATAAAAACGCCCTGCAAGGCGCGCCTCAGATGCGTCGATCTCGATTTCCTTGAACGTGGATGCGTCGCTTATCATCTATCCTGTCCCTCATCAGACCGATCGGTCTAATAAAGCATCTAGACCATTCGGTCTAGAGGATTTGGGGTCGACGAATGAACAGTAATAGGAACCGCGACACTTTCATCCGGACTGCCTTGGCGCTTTTTCGCCGACGTGGGTACGAAGGCGTCGGAGTGAACGAGATACTCCTCGAGACCGGCCTGCCTAAAGGCTCTCTCTATTACCATTTTCCAGGCGGGAAGGAGCAGCTAGCGGAAGAGGCCGCACGACTTGCAAATCGGATCGTCTCCGATCGGATCGAGGCTTGCTTCATTTCGGCATCCTCCTTTGCCGAGGGAGCCGCCGCGCTTTGTCGCGACGTTGGACGCTTGGCGACAGATGGCGGGAAGTTGGCTGGATGCCCGCTGATGAGCATCTCGCAGGCGGCAGGTGACGAGAACAGCAAGCTACAAAGCACGACACGAGACGCTTTGGCCGGCTGGACCGACAGGATCACACATCACGCAATGAGGTTCGGTATTTGCGATCCAGAGGATGCCGCTACACTCTTGTTGCTGCAGGTGGAGGGCGCCTGGCTCATCGCGAAGGTTCAGCAATCAACGGCCGCTTTCGATGTCCTTGCGCGGAACCTAGCTGGGTCGTTGGCTGACTGATGCCGGCCAAATTCCATCGGTCAGAAACTTGACGCAATTTTTTATGAGTGGCTATGGCAGTTGATTGAAAAGCCGACAGCTCCGGCCGTAACCAAACCGTCACGATGTTGCGAACTTTGAAGTTTGTTTTGAAGCTGCTCACGAAGCAGCTTCACGTCCGATCAGGATGGACGTCTCGGAGTGCACGGAAGGGATGGGTCCCGTATCCTTCCGTTAGCTCAATCGTCCTCAACAAATATCTGCCGGCGTTTTCTTCGTAATGCGGGAAGCGCCGCGACGAACAGGCAAGCCAGACCGAACGCAAGAAGCGTTGCAGATAAAGGCCGCGTCAGAAAGATCATGGCATCCCCGCGAGAGATGATCATGGCTCGTCGCAGATTCTCTTCCAGCAAAGGACCGAGCACGAACCCAAGTAGTAACGGTGCGGGCTCAAAGCCGAACCTGGAAAGGACGTAACCCAGAACTCCGAAAACGACAATTGCGTAGACGTCGAAAGGATTGTTGTTGATTGAATAGCACCCAATCGAGGCGAAGACGACAATGGCGGGGAAAAGTATACGATAGGGAACCGTCAGCATCTTCACCCAAAGCCCGATAAGCGGCAAATTAAGGATCACGAGCAGAAGATTGCCGATCCACATCGAGGCGATAATCCCCCAGAACAGAGCCGGCTGGTCGTTAATGACGTTAGGACCTGGGGTTATGCCTTGCAGAATGAAAGCGCCGACAATCAACGCCATCACGGGATGCGTCGGGATGCCGAGTGTTAGCAGGGGAATAAAAGATGTCTGAGCGGCCGCATTGTTGGCGCTCTCAGGACCAGCCACGCCTTCGATTGCTCCTTTACCGAATTCCTCAGGCGTCTTAGACAGATTCTTCTCCGCTGAATAGGACGCAAATGACGCCAGAACATGGCCTCCACCCGGCAGAATCCCCAGAAGCGATCCTATTGCCGTGCCCCGCACGACGGGACCGATGATGCGCCGAAATTCCTCGCTGGACAGCCAAAGCTTCGTGACGCTCTTCACGCCGACTTCACGCGAGCTATCGGCTTCAAGGTTCTTAAAGATTTCGGCGACGCCAAACATACCAACCGCGAGCGAGACGAAATTGATACCTCCATAAAGCTCATCAAAGCCCATAGTGTACCGTGGCGTGCCTGTGGTCACGTCTTGCCCAACTGAACCGAGCAGGAGACCGAGAATGATCATGGCCAGCGCCTTCAGCACTGACCCGTGCGCCAACGAAATCGACACGAGAAGACCAAGTACCAGCAGAGCGAAATACTCTGCCGGTCCAAAGTTAAGCGCCACCCGTGTAAGCGGCGGGGCCGCAACAGCAAGGACAAGCGTGGCGACACATCCCGCGAAAAAGGAGCCGAGGGCGGCGGTTGCGAGTGCCGCGCCAGCGCGACCTTTTCTCGCCATCTGATAGCCGTCGATTGCCGTAACGGCCGAAGATGACTCTCCTGGAAGATTGATCAGGATTGCGGTTGTCGAGCCACCATACTGAGCGCCGTAATAAATACCGGAAAGCATAATTAGAGCAGTGACGGGCGAAAACGAAAAGGTGATCGGCAAGAGCATGGCAATCGTCGCCGTCGGGCCAATCCCCGGCAACACGCCCACGAGCGTGCCGAGGAGCACGCCGATGAAACACCAAAGCAGGTTCTGAAAGGTGAGGGCTGTTTCGAAACCCAGCGCCAGGTTTGAAATAAGGTCCATAACCTGTACTCCTCACAAGACTTGAAACTGGCCGAATGCCGGTCCAATCGTTGGCAGCGACATCTCAAGCCCGAGCTTGAAAACAAACCAGCAGACCGCTGAAAGAACAATAGCGTTTAGCAGGGCGAGGAAAGCGGTGTTGCGGGAGGACGCCAACGACGTGAGAAATGTGCAGAGGAAGACGCACGGCACCAGCCCCATGCTCCGCACATATGCACCAAAAATAAGAAGTGAGACGCTGATGAGAACGATTCCTCGCCAAGCGACGGGCTGGTTACTTCCAGGGCGGTGATTAGAAAAATCTGCGATAGCGATCCAAGCCCCGAAGCAGCCGAGCAGGATCGACAGCACCAGCGGGATGAACCCGGGCCCCATGCGAACAGTGCGGCCGAATTCATAGTTCGTCGCCTCAGCCCCGAACACCACGGCGATCGCTACGAATATAATGCCGCCTACCATGTTCCATAACTTTTGTGACCGGTTCTTTCCTGCCGGCTCGGCATGTATCATCGTTGTTCCCCCCATGACTTGGATAGGCGTGCGCCAAAGGTCACGCCCTGAGTAATCCGTTGTGGCTGCCTGCTAGTCTTCCTGAGCCTGGAACCGTCCGAGCCCCTTGAGTATGAAAGGTGCAACTAGAGCAATTGCGGCGATCGCGAGCAGAGTGGCGGAGCCAGGATTTTCCAGAAGGATCATCGGGTCGCCGAGGCTCATCTGAAGCGAGCGGCGGAGCTGGTTGTCCGCCATCGGCCCCAAGATCAGGCCCACTACGGCAGGAGCAATCGGATAGTCATAGCGGCGCATCAGGAACCCGATGAAGCCGAATCCGATCAACATCGCCAACTCGACAATCGACGGATTGGCCGCAATCGTTCCCATAGCAGCGAACACCAGAATTCCAGCATATAGCCATGGCAGGGGAATCGCGAGCAAACGCACCCAGATGCCGATCAGCGGTAGGTTTAGCACTATCAGCATTGTGTTTGCGATGAAGAGCGACGCAATAAGCCCCCAAACGAGGTCAGGCTGTTCGGTAAACAACAGCGGCCCTGGATGAAGCCCATATTGTTGAAACCCAGCAAGCATGATCGCCGCCGTCGCTGAAGTTGGGAGCCCGAGGGTCAGAAGTGGTACGAGCGTTCCGGCAGCCGAGGCATTGTTAGCAGCTTCGGGTCCCGCTACGCCCTCAATAGCGCCATGACCGAATTCGTCCTGGTTTTTAGCAAGGCGGCGTTCAGTGGTGTACGAGAGGAATGTAGGAATTTCAGCGCCGCCAGCTGGCAAAGCACCGATCGGGAAGCCAAAGCAGAAGCCACGCAGCCAGGGCTTCCACGAGCGCTTCCAGTCCTCACGTGTCATCCACAGCGACCCTTTGACAGGGATCGGCTTTTCAGGTGCATGAATGTGCCTGGAAGCAACGTAAAGCGCTTCGCCGATCGCAAAGAGGCCAACTGCGAGTGTGGTTACCTCAACGCCGTCAAGAAGCTCCGGCACTCCGAAGGTCAGGCGCGCTTGGCCCGTCAGTTGGTCGATTCCCATCAACCCGAGGACAAGACCAAACGCGAGGCTTGTAAGACCGCGTAGAGGCGATGAGCCAAAGGTCGCGGAGACGGTGACGAACGCCACGACCATTAGTGAGAAATAATCCCACGGCCCGAAATTGACGGCGAGTTGCACGAGGATTGGGGCAAGGAAGGCTAGGCCGATCGTCGCGAGCGTTCCTGCGACAAAAGAACCGATTGCAGCCGTCGCAAGCGCGGGGCCTCCGCGGCCCGCTCGCGCCATCCGGTTACCCTCGAGTGCAGTTACCACCGATGCGCTTTCGCCAGGTGTATTGAGCAGGATAGCGGTGGTTGATCCGCCATACATGCCGCCATAGTAGATACCGGCGAACATGATAAGCGAGCCGCCAGGATCTAGCCGGAAGGTAACGGGCAAGAGGAGAGCCACGGTCAGCGCCGGCCCTATTCCAGGCAGTACGCCGACTGCAGTTCCCAGCACGACGCCGATCGCTGCGAATACCAAATTCATCGGTTCAAAGGCGACAAGGAAGCCTTGTGCGAGGGCAAATATTGATTCCATAGCCAGGTACTCAGAAGAAGTGCTCGATCGGCCCCATTGGAAGGGTGAGCGATAGCAGCTTGTTGAATGTGAGGAAGATGACGAGGCCCAACCCCGCTCCGATCGCGAGATCAGCCAGGAGCGCGCCCCGGCCAAATGAGCGTGCCGTTAGTGCGAACAGCAACGCCGATCCGACGATGAAGCCACCTCCGAGCGCAATTGACGCCATAAGGCCTAGTAGCCCGCCCGCCACCAGCGAGACGGCCCTCCAGTCAGCCGCTTCGACCTCTGCAGCCTCCGATCGGAAAGCCGCAATAAAATGGCCGATTCCCAGCAAAGCAAGAAACCCGGCAATCACATAAGGCACTGCCGCGGGACTGATGCCGTAGGTGAAGCCACCTTGAATTCGATTGGCGTCGAGGGCCACCACGATGGCACTCGCCAAGAGGATGATCCCAACCACGAGCGGCGCCCGCCCAGGGCGTCGAACTGAACCGGTTGTCATGCCGAAACTCCTTTTAAACGGCCTTCCGCCGCATGTGTGACCGAGTACGGGGGAGTGGACCCACTATGTCGATATCGAAAGACCATGCAGGTTGGGCTTGGCGTGCGCGCAATCACTGTTGCTGGGCCAATGCCATCGCCCGGGATGCTGATGATCGTATCGGCTTCCTCGTTTGCCACGAGCAGATCTGTGCCGGCCGGATTGTAGCAGGCGAAACGCGGCGTTCGGCCATTGCTTGCTGCCCATCTTGGCGATGTTAGGTGGCCTCCCTCTCCAACATCGAACGTACAGATACTGTCATGGCCACGGTTCGAAATATGCAATCGCGTACCGTCCGGAGAAAGCACGATCGCGGAAGCACGACTGAAGCCGATAAAGTTGTCCGGGAGACAGGGTGCGACCTGGAACGGGCGCAAGCCGCCTTCGCGTCCAACCCGAAGAGAGTAGACTGTTGAGTCCAATTCTCCGACAACAAAGAGGATCGGCATCCGTGGATGCATCACGCCGTTGCGTGGTCCGGTACCTTCGCGCAGTTGTGCCCCGTGTGAAGGACACTCCACCAATGAACCTAGTGCAGCTTCAAATTCAAACACCGAGATCGTATCTGTCCCCTTATTTGGAACAAAAAGCCGCGTTCCTTCCCTGTCAAAAATGGCCTGGTGCGGTTTAGGCGAAATCTGTTCTGTGCGGTGGGGCCCGAGCCGCCCTGCGATTTGTGCGTAGGCCGTCAAATATTCGAAGTGGCCATCAGTCAGGCGATGAACGATGACTGAACCCGAGAGATGGTTTGTTACAATCAGATGGCGGCCCGTCGGGTCGATCGTTGCGTCAACCGGGTTCAGCCCCGCGGTCGTGGAATGGCCAATGGGTTTGAGCTTGCCGTCTTCTTCGATGCGGAACGAAGACATTTCCGTCCGGTCGCCGTGAATGGCGTAGAGATACCGGCCGCTCTGGTCGACGGTCAGGAACGATGGATTGGGGAGCGTTCCCTCGATCGCAACCAAATCCCAGCGGCCGTCCTCATCGATGCGGAACACGGAAATGCCAGTACCCCGTGCATTGCGTTCACGGGTTGTACGGCATCCGACATATGCGATATTGCTGACCACTGGATTTTGTCCTGTCGCATCTCAAGCGAGTTGCCGCAGCTGCCTGCCGCGGCAACTCGTCCAACTATTCTGGCTTAATGGCAGCCGATTTGATGATTTCGGCAAATTTTGTCGTCTCTTCCTTTATGAAGCCTGAGAATTCCTGCGAGGTCGTGGGTACGAACTCGGCGCCGATTGCGGTAAGCCGCTTTGCCGTCGCGTCCTTGCGAAGCGACTCCTCGATCGCATCATGCAAGAGCGAGGCGATCTTCGGATCCACACCTTTCTTGGTGACGAAGCCGAACCAGTTCACCAGTTCGAAACCTTGCAGGCCGGGCGTCTCGGAAATTGCTGGTACATTCGGGAGCACCGACATCCTCTCCTTTGAGGTGACGGCCAGCGCCCTGAGAGAACCATCCTGGACGTTTGCCAAGACGGCCGCCGCGCTTGCAAATGTTGAGTCGACATGCCCCCCGATCGTGTCCATCACCTGTTGTGATGAACCCTTGTATGGGACATGAACCAGATCGATCTTCGCATTATGGCCCAACAACGCGCCGGTCAGATGCTGTGGATTTCCCACGCCGCTAGAGCCGTAGGTGAAGACGCCGGGATTTTTCTTTGCTGCAGCAACAACGTCAGCTACGGATTTGTAAGGGCTGTTCTTTCCGACCACGAAGACGTTGGGTATCCGCGCGGCGAGAACAACGGGCTCGAAATCGCGCGACACGTCGTAGGTCAGGCGCTTGTTCAGCAGGGTAGAGTTGACAGCAAGTTCACCCGCAGTGGCCAACATGAGGGTATAACCGTCGGCATCCGCCTTGGTAAGAGATTGAGCGGCAATCATGCCACTCCCGCCGGGGAGGTTTTCGACGAGAACCGTAACCGACCATTTGGCTCGAAGATCCTCCGCAACGAGCCGGGCGATCGTATCGACACCGCCCCCCGCCGCGAAAGGGACAATGATTGTCACGGTACGTGTTGGAAATTTCTCTTCTGCCGCTGTGGCAATAGAGAAAGGCAAAGAGGCCAACGCGAAGGCGAGGCAGAACTTCAGGCAACGAGCAAACATCTGCGTTCCTTTCCTTGATCTGACGGATTAGTGCAGCGGCGGTGGCCCACCGCTGCAGCACTGGCTACTTGGCAAGACCGAGAGATTTCAGGATTTCGCGGACGCGAGTCTGCTCAGAGGCGAGAAAGGTAGAAAAGTCCTCCGAAGGAGCATAGTAATCAGACCAACCGCGCGCCTTCAGAACCTCGGCCCATTGGGGCGATTTCAGCGTCGTCTCGATGAGCTTCGAGAGCTTCTGTTTGTCCTCTGCGGAGATGTTCGGCCCGGCGAATACTCCGCGCCAGTTGACGACTTCGACGTCGTGGCCGAGTTCCTTCAAAGTCGGCACATCGACACCGGCAATGCGTTCCGGTGAGGAGACAGCAAGTGCCCTCAGAGCGCCAGTTTTGATCTGACTTTCGAATTCGCCATAACCGGACACGCCGGCGGTGACGCGGCCGCCCAACATAGCTGCCAGCGCTTCACCGCCGCCGGAGAATGCGACATAATTTGTCTTGGCGGGATCCGCGCCTGCTGCCTTGGTGGCGAGAGCTGCAAGGATGTGGTCGGCGCCACCAGCTGATCCGCCGGCCCAGATGGTGCTTGCGACATCCTTCTTGATTGCTGCGGTGAGGTCCGCCACCGTTTTGATAGGCGACTTGGCAGGAACCACAATCACAAGCGGATCGCCGGTTAATCGAGCGATCGGAGTAACCTTATCAAGCGTCACTGGAGCGTTGTTGCTGATGATGGCTCCGACGAGCGTGATGCCGCCAAGCAGCATCTCGTCGGAGCGGCCCGCCGCTTGGGAGGAGAATTGGGCGAGCCCAATGGTTCCGCCAGCGCCTGGTACGTTCACGACCTGGACACTGCGGACTGCGCCGATCTGTGTCATGACCTGCTGAAGCGATCGGGCAGCCGTATCCCAGCCCCCGCCAGCGCCGGCCGGAGCGGTAATCTTTAGTTCCGGTAGCTGCTCTTGGGCGGCAACAAAATTGGGGACTGCCGAAAAAGTCGCAAAAGCTGCAACTGCCGCAATGAGGCGGCGGCGATTTAGGTATGTCATGTTTTCCTCCCTTTGGTTCCGGCCCGGGGACCATAACAACGGCTTTCACAGGGCTTCCACGCACCAACTTGCCGCCGGCTCTCCCGCCGTCGTGAGAAATTGCACTAATAAGCTTTATAATGCAATATGCCCCATGGAATTTTGTGGGGTCACAAATTATGCTAACACCTTGCGCGGTGTGGGAGCCCTTTCTCGGAGTGGTGCTTATTTATGGCAAGACCAAGTCTATCATCGCAGACTGCGGCCCGGATCCTTGGGCTGATTCAAAGCGAAAGCGTATCCGAGGGTCGTCACCTTCCGGCGCAGTGGCTTGCAGACGCTTTGCGTGTCTCGCGCGCACCCGTTAATGCAGGGTTGAAGCTGCTGGCAAAGGACGGGATCGTTCGTTTCGAACGCAACAGGGGATATTTCCTTGTCAAGGATCCCGCAGAACTGACTGTATCGCCCGCCGCCAATTCGGTAGCAGAGCCGGAGGATGCTTTGTATGGAGCCTTGATCGAAGATTGCTTGTCAGGGAAGCTGCCGGAGCGAGTAAGCGAACGCGAGCTTGTGCGGCTCTATGATGTGCCGCGGACGCGGATGCTAAAGACACTGCACCGCGTGCAAAACGAGGGTTGGGTCGAGCGTCTACCAGGCAATGGGTGGGAATTTCTACCGCGGATGACATCCCGCGAAAGCTATGAGCAGGCATATCAATTCCGCGCGGCTCTGGAATCCCAGGCCCTTCTGCTTCCCACGTTCACGATCGATAAGCAGGCCTTTGCCAATGCTCGGAGCCTCCAGGAGGAGATCCTTGCTGGCGGCTTTGAACGCATGGGGCGTGCCCGATTGTTCGAGATCAATTCACATTTCCACGAAATGCTTGTGGGATGCAGCGGCAATACCTTTTTCGTCGATTCGCTCGTCCGGGTGAACAGGCTGCGCCGCCTTCTGGAATACCGCGTGACGATTGACCGAAGCCGACTCCCGTTGCAGTCACGCGAACATCTGCTCATCCTTGATCTGGTCGAGGCCGGCGATCGGCTGAAAGCCTCGGAATTTTTGAAAGCGCACATCCTCGGTGCGAGCGCGATCAAGAGTCCCGCCCTAGACATCTGACGCCTCAGCTAATGAATGTTGCATTTTATTGCTTTATCAGTCTATTTTATGCCCGAAGAAAGAGATGCTTCTTTCTTCCTCTTTCATTAGAGCCGAGGCGGATCAAGGTTTAGGCCGAAAGCTCAGGCTTCTATCTTTGGACTGGACCGAATGACGCGATACCAGAATCTTGAAGTGGGAGGTTCGACCTTCCGCACGATCGATTTGCGAGGAGAAGGCGGCGACCAGTTTGTCCGGCTACCCCATATCCTTCGCATCCTCCTTGAGAATGTATTACGGGCAGGGGGGGAAGACAGCGATAGGGGCGCGGCTGCCATCCTGGGCTGGCTTGAGAATGCACGAAGCGAGGAGGAAATTCCTTTCCTCCCAACGCGCGTGATGATGCATGACACGACTTGTGGTCCCGCTCTCGTCGACATCGCGGGAATGCGGTCTTCGCTCTCGGAGGCGGGACGCGATCCCACACTCCTCAATCCGGTGTTACCCGTCGACGTGTCTACCGATCACTCCCTAGCGGTCGATGTTTACGCAGAGTATGGCGCCTTGCAGCTCAACATGGCACGGGAGATGAACCGCAACGCTGAGCGTTACCGGTTCATGAAGTGGGCGACGAATACCCTCTCCAACTTTCGCGTTCATCCGCCGGGGACCGGCATCATGCACACTCTCAATCTCGAGCGGCTCGCAACTGTTGTGGCAGATAACGTCATCGAGGGCGAAGATTGGGCGATGCCCGATGCGATGATCGGTACAGACAGCCATACACCTATGGTAAACGGTATCGGCGTCCTGGCATGGGGTGTTGGCGGGCTCGAAGCCGAAAGTGTGATGTTCGGTCTGCCGATCATGCTGCGCGTACCGGATATTGTCGGGGTCAGACTTTCCGGGAAGCTGCGGCCCGGTGTGACCGCCACCGATCTTGCGCTTCTGGTGACCGAGCGCCTGAGGCGGGTCGACCTTGCCGACAGGTTTGTTGAGTTCTTCGGTCCCGGCGTTTCGAATCTTTCAGCAGGGGATCGCTGTGTCGTGGCCAACATGACCCCGGAGTTTGGTGCAAATTCCGGCTTCTTCCCGATTGATGATTCAACCCTAAAGTATCTGCGCGAGACCGGCCGATCGACGGAGCGAGTTGCTCTGGTGGAGGCCTACGCCAAGCGTCAGGGGCTCTGGTTTGAGCCGACTGACGAACCTCGTTTCACGGAAGTCGTCGACATCGACCTTGGGGAGGTCGAGGTCAGTCTGGCAGGACCGAAGCGTCCCCAAGACAGAATACCGGCAAGCGCAACGCAGGCTGCGATGATAGGTCTTTACAGCAGCCAAGATCAACTTGGGTGGGAAGGAAAACTTGGCGACGGCTCAATTGCGATAGCGGCCATCACCAGTTGCACAAACACAACGGATCCGAGGCTGCTTGTCGCGGCGGGTCTGCTGGCACGCAAGGCGCGGCAATTCGGCCTTAAACCTGCGCCACACGTCAAGACATCGCTTGCTCCGGGTTCACCGACCGCCGAACACTATCTGCGACGGTCCGGACTTCTAGATGATCTCGAAGCGATCGGATTCGGGATCGTGGGCTACGGCTGTACAACCTGCATAGGTAACTCCGGACCGCTTCCTGCTGTGATATTGGACTCGATGGCGAAGGATGCCATCGTTCCGGTCGCGGTCCTTTCAGGAAATCGCAATTTCCCCGGCAGAATTCATCCGCAGCTAGAGGCGGGATTTCTTGCGTCGCCGCCGCTTGTCATTGCGTTTGCGCTTGCCGGCGACGTAAACCGCGACATCCTCAGCGATCCCGTTGCCCGCACGCCGGAGGGGCGCGATGTTTTCCTATCAGATCTTTGGCCGGATGGAGCCGAGATCGATGCCGTTCTGGAGGCAGCCATCGATGCAGACGATTATGCTCGTGCTTACGGCACGGCGGAAGCCAGCATCGCCTGGAAGGAGCTCGAAGCTCCCTCAACCGCGCTGTTTCCCTGGGACCCGAAGTCAACCTATATCCGAAGACCGCCATTTGCGAGTTTGGGAGAGGGGACTAGGCTCGGTCAGTATTTGGCCCATCCCATCCTCGTTCTTGGCGACGATATCACGACAGATCACATCTCCCCCGCCAGCGCGATTCTGGCTGGCAGCGAGACCGGAAATTACTTGGTTGAGCGCGGCGAAAATCCAAAGGATCTAAATGTCCATTCATCCCGCCGTGGAAATTGGGAATCTATGTTCCGTGGCCTGTTTGACAACAAGACCGTACGCAACCTTCTGCGGCCCACGATAAAGCCCGGATGGACCATTCATGCTCCTTCGGGAGAAGATATGCCACTTTGGCGAGCCGCCACGCTATATCGCCAGGAAGGGCTGAATGTTGTCATTGTCGCGGGCGAGCGCTACGGAATGGGATCATCGCGCGACTGGGCGGCAAAAGGTGCGGCTCTGCTCGGAGCGCGTGCCGTGCTAGCATCCAGCTTCGAGCGTATCCATCGCTCCAATCTTGTGAATATGGGTATTCTGCCCCTCCGCTTGCCCGTTGGCCGAGGGCCGACGGCGCTCAACCTCGCTGTCGGCGATATGGTTCTGATAGATGCGGAGCCTGCGTGCATTGCGCCGCGCTCGAGCGTCTCAGTTACTGTAGTGCGCTGGACAGGCGAGGTTGAAACATTTGAAGCAGTCGCCGCGCTCGAAACCTCGCTTGAAGTGAAGGTGCTACATCAGGGGGGGCTGTTGCCGATGATTCTGGCCAAATTTGGCGCGGTTGACAGCACCCAAGCCCAACAGGAGGCGGTGTTTCCATAAGGGGCACCACATCGGTTTGCGGTAAGCTCGCTGACGGGGTAGGGCCCTAGTTGTTTAGATGGGATATTCGGCTGGCGCCCCAACTAGCGGAGATGGGTTGAGGTGCTGCGCTTCAAGCTGATGATAAACGTGGTCTGTGTGACGCAGCCACAAGCATCAGAGAGGAAGCGCAGCATGAAGCATTTTGCCGGATTGGACGTTTCTGTCAAAGAGACCTCCATTTGCATTGTAGACGAAACGGGTAAGATTTGTCGCGAGATGAAGGTTGTCAGCCATCCTGACGACCTTGCTGACGCTCTGACCAATCCTTCCTGGAATTTCGTGCGGATTGGTCTTGAGGCTGAGCCTTTGTCGCAATGGTTGTTCAGTGGCCTGGCGGAAGCCGGGTTGCCGACGATCTGCATCGAGCCACGGCACGCGAAGGCCTTCCTGAAGGCGCAGGTTAACAAGACCGACCGAAACGACGCTCGCGGCATCGCACAGATGATGCGTGTTAACCTATTTCGACCGGTCCATGTCAAAACGCTGGCAAGCCAGAAGCGGCGCGTTCTGCTGACCGCACGCAAACTGCTTCAGGAAAAGGCTATTGCTATCGAGAACGACATCCGTGGTCTGTTGCGCAACTTCGGTTTGAAGGTTGGCATCGTTGGCGCTGTAAAGTTTGAGGAACGCGTCCGGGATCTCTCCGGCGACATACCGGAACTGTGCGACATATGGAGGCGTTGCTTGCCGCCCGGCAGAAACTTCGCGAGCAATTCACGGTCCTTCATGAGCGGCTACTGTCCATTGCGAAGGATGACGCTGTTTGCAGACGGCTGATGACAGTTCCGGGCGTTGGGCCTGTCGTCGCTCTGGCTTTCACTGCCACGATAGACATTCCGGCCCGCTTCCGAAGTTCGAAAGCCGTGGGGCCCTCTCTCGGATTAACTCCACGCCTGCATCAATCCGGTGAGGACAGTCGTGTGGGTCGCGTCTCTCTGTGCGGCGACCCCATGATGCGAACGCTGCTTTATGAAGCGGCGCAAGTTTTGCTAACGGTAGTGAAGAAGTGGTCATGGTTGAAGGCGTGGGCGATGAACGTCGCCAAACGCCGGAGCCGGCAGAGAGCGATTGTCGCGCTTGCGCGCCGATTGGCTGTCGTTATGCATAGAATATGGTCTGACGGCAGTGAGTTCCGTTGGGCGCGAGAGGAGGCTGGCTCCGTCATGTAAGATACCCGCTCGATTTGGGCGAAACACCGATAACAAGATCCGCCAGGGGTGGATGAATGTCCTTCGCGGGACGGAGGATGAAAAGAGGGCGTGCCGGGACTCGTATCCATTGTGGCAACGCGATGAGGACGTTGTTTAGATTGCTCCTTTCATTCCAACTGATCCCATGATGGGAAGGCTGATAGCCGATCCCGAAGAGAAGCATGGCCTCGCGAAGACATCAGAAATTCCGGCTGAAGAAGCTTGAAAGTGCTTGACCTAACACGCCGAATAGGGAAGTCCCGGCATTTGATGGATCGGATCGAGCCTGAATCCTTCGGGCTCTGTTGTCCAGATGCTGCAGATGTATTCATACGGCGTGAGGCCTCTAAGGGTCTTGAGCCGGCGGGCGAAATTGTATGCCGAGACGAAATCACCGATATGTCTGCGGGGCTGGTCGTGGCTTTCTCAGTGATAACGTCTGACGGTTGCCTCCTTGATCGTCCGGTTCATCCGCTCGACCTGGCCATTTGTCCAGGGATTGGGTTTGGTCAGCCGATGCTCGAGGCCGTGTCGCCAGCATGCCCGGTCGAACGGATGGCCCCGGAACCGGGCGAGCGGCACGTAGTCGCGCTCGTAGTCGCCCGGCACCTTTGTGGGTGGCGCGCCGGCGGGAAGGACGGAGCGCGCGCCGGCGCAATCCTTGCCGAGATGAAACAGCAAGCCTGCAATATCATCACGGGCCAGCCCCTCCCGAGCAATGCGACGAACGTCGCTCAGGGGGCAGCGCGGCGAGGAAGCGGCCGAGAATAGTCTCGCTTGCGCCACAAGCTGGTGCTGTATCGAACACCGTGATCCCGAGTTCTGCAGCGTAGCTCAGCAAATCGCTAGCCTGACGCTCGTCGGGTGGATCGACATTTGCGAATCCCCAGATTGCTTGCGCACCGGGGCTTCGGAGAAGAGCCCAAAGGCTTGAATGACAGAACCGGCTGGCACAACGATGTGCCGGGCAACGCCAGATCCCTTAAGAACTGCCCCGCGCCGATCAGGGTCTGGCTCGAGATGCGTGCTGCCACCCTAAAGCACGCAGTTCTGCAGCTGGATCGGTCCAAGGATCTGCGCTCCGGCACCTATCGAATTGTTAAGCTTCAGCGAGCCGCCGCCGATCAACCTCGCGCCTTCTCCAACTTCGATCACGGCATCCGGCTGCTCGGCCTTGATGGTGAAGCCGCCTTCCTCGCCGATCTCAGCCCTCGCACTGACCGTGATACGTCCTTTCGCGGCAAGGAGACGAGCGCCCGGGTAGAGCTGGGCATCGAAACTGATCGCGATAGCTCCGCAGTCGCTCGTGTGGAGGTTCACGCCGGGACCAAGCAAGACGTCTTGCGACACGAGCGTCGAGAACGGATCCAGGACCACAATGCCCGCGGGCGAAAGCGCCGAGGTGTCTTCGACTGTCATGAAACCGCGCTTGCGCCGGACGTCGTTGAGCCACTCTATATCAATCATGACTTACCCCCATATACAGAACGCACGTCAGAGTAGATGTCGTCAACGGTTAGCTTGCAGTCTATAGATCGTATCCGTCTTGCGGGACACCAGGATTTTGCTACGACATTGGCATGGAAGAAAAGCCCGCCAAGTTGCAACCGCTATTACAAAAGCTGGCTGCGACGCCGGACTAGCTCTTCAAGGGCAAGTTCCGCTAGCGGTTCGGTGCCTTGTATTTTCGCCACCAGAAAGCCAACCGATGCCATCGAAATCCTGGTGATTCCCTCGCGCGATAGTGGGCACTGGGTGATCCCGCAGGGATGGCCGATGAAGGGCGCAAGCCACAAGAGGCAGCGGCGATAGAGACCTAGGAGGAAGCCGGTGTGCGTGGCGATGTGCTCAAGAAGTCGGTTGGCCGCTACACCTCTCTCAAAGAGCTGGATAATGGCGAAGTTCGAAATCGCTGTCTCTGAAATCCGAACTGATTCAAGGAGCACGGCCAACGCCGGCTCCACTGGGTCAGCCCCGGCGAAGCCGCGCGACGTGTCCGCGAGGTGGACCCGAAACGATGTTCGTCGCGCTCAACCGCATCACAAGAACAAGCGCCGATGGGACTGGGCGGTGGCGGCTCGTTCGGGAGCCTGACCCGAACAAGCGCGGCGGCGTGCTAAAAGGCTGCGGCCTGGTCCGTAGCCTCGACGTATCGACCGGAATGGTCGTCCAGGCTTTCCGTATTTTCGCCGAAGCGCCGCTGCGCCACCAGACGTAATTTCATGCGAAAGTGCCGGGTCAGCGTCTCTCCGGCATCTCCTTTGATAAAAGTTGTGCAAGCTGCGTCTGGGAAAGCACGCGTTTGCGACGCAGCTGGGCGGCCAGTTCAAGCGCCTGTCTGCCGACATCGCTAGCAATTGCCTGGCCTTCGCTGGAACACCAGATCTCGACCGCTCCCATCACATCTTCAAGCTCTTGATCGGAGAGGGTTAGAAGCCACTTGATATGCATCATCGGATCCTGCGGGCCTCCGCTATAGGAGCGCCTGTTCGTTCCTGCCCAGGAAGCGGAAGGCGATATAGACGGCCACGCCGCTCAGGAGAAGCAGGATGCTCGCCATCGCCGCGGCAGTCCCGAAATCCCCGTCGAGGATCAGCAGGTAGATGCGCACAGGCATGGTCACGGTACTGCCGACATAGAGGACCAGCGAGGAGGAGAGTTCGTTGATCGCTGTCACGAAGCTCAGCATGCCGCCAGCGATGATACCGGGAATGATCAATGGAACCGTGATGCGAATGAACGCCTGAAACGGGCTGTATCCGAGCGATATGGCTGCTTCTTCCATGCTCGGCGAGATCTGCCGCAGCGACGACGCCGTCGTTCGGACGGCATAGGGCAGGCGGCGGATGAAGATCGACAAGATGATGATTGCAGCCGTTCCCGTGAGCACGATCGGGCCCGTGTTGAAGATCGCGATATAGGCGATGCCGATGACGATCCCGGGCATGACATAGGGGATCATGAAAGCCGCATCGAGAAGCGAGGTGTTAAGCGTCGTGCGACGCGCAACATAGACGCCGACGATCGTTCCGACCAGCACGATCAGGATGACGGCGACCACGGAGAAGGTCAGTGAATTGCGCACGACATCACCGAGGTTGAACAGGATGCGGGCGTAACTCTGCAGCCCGAAGCCCGGCTGGAAGACGGGGCCATTGGTCAGTCGGAAGGAATAGATGATGGAGATGATGACGGGCAGCGCGCCAAGCAGGCCGATCAGGTAGACGGCGACATGAGCCGCCACGTTGCGCCAGCCTTTCAGCCGGATCCTGATCGGCTTGTTGATCATGTTGCCGTGGTAGACGTTGCGCCGCGACATGTAGCGTTGCAAGAAGACGAACAGCATCGAGACGACGATCAGCACGACGCTGATGGTCGTTGCCATCGACATGTTCGAGCCGACCTCGGCTGAATAGAGGGTGAAGGCTTCGGTGGCGAGCACTGTATATCCGCGGCCGAGCAGGCGGGGCGTGCCGAAGTCGGCGATCGCATGGATGAAGGCAAGCAGCCCGCCCGCCGACAGCGCCGGAAACACCATCGGGAACGAGATCCTGAACGTGCGCTGCCAGGGCGTCAGTCCAAGCCCTTCGGCTGCTTCCTCCAGCGATCGGTTAACGTTGGAAAGCGCGCCGGAAACCATCAGGTAGACGTAAGGGTAGAACTTCAGCGAGAAAACGACCAGAATTCCGCCAAGGCCATAGATCGGCGGCATCTGGATGCCGATCTCGCGCAGCCCGCTTCGGACGAGGCCACCGGCGCCGAAGAGCACGATCCAGGAATAGGCGCCGATGAAGGGCGGCGAGACGAGAGCGAGGATCGCCAGTAGCGATACGAAGCGTCCGCCGAAGATCACGAAGCGTGATACGCAGAAAGCCATAATCGAGCCGAGCAGCAGCGCTCCGGCCAGACCGCCGAAACCGACGACGAGCGTGTTCAGCAGCGCCCTGTGAAAGCGCGTCTCTGTGAGGAAGGTGAGATAGTTGCCGAACGTGAAATCACCGGCAGGGTCGTAAAGGCTCGATACCAGAACGGTGCCGACTGGGAGCAGGAGGAGAAGAGCGAGCAGGATCCAGGTGAAGATCGCGACGCCGGACCAGAAATTCAAGCGCGACATGGCTATCCTCCGATCGCGATGCGCTTGCCGGCGGAATCGAAGCCCATGAGAGCCTCGCGCGGTACAAGCACGGAAACGGGTTCACCGGCATGTTGTCCGGCACTCCTCCCGGGGTTCGAGATGTGAACAACGAGATCGCCGACACCGGTCTCGACCAGAACATGGGCTTCACGGCCAAGATAGGTGTATTTTCTGACTGTGCCACTGAGGGCGAATCCGCTGCCAAGCGATTCGGCCGCGCCATCGGCAAGCACAAGTCGCTCAGGGCGGATCGTCCACGTTTCTCCCGCCACGTCGCCAAGACTGACAGACCGCAGCAATCGGCTGAGTTCGGTACCGTTCTTGAACTTGTTCAGCGTGCCAACAAAGTTCGCGACGAACAACGTTTGCGGATTGCCGTAAATATCCTGCGGGCTGCCGACCTGTTCTACATGGCCGCCGCTCATCACGCAGATGCGGTCGGATATCGCCAGCGCTTCTTCCTGGTCATGCGTGACATAGATCGCGGCGATGTCGATCTGTTTCTGGATGTCGCGAATTTCCTCGCGCAGTTCAATGCGAAGCTTGGCATCGAGGTTGGAGAGAGGCTCGTCCATCAGCAACAGCCGCGGCTTGATCACCATCGCGCGTGCAATGCCGATGCGCTGCTGCTGGCCGCCGGACATGGCAGCCGGCATGCGCTCGGCAAGCGCCGAAAGACGAACGGTGGCCAGCGCCTCTTCGACACGGGCCTTGCGCTCCGCTTCGGCGACCTTTCGCGGCTTCAGGCCGAACGCGACATTCTCAAACACGCTGAGGTGCGGAAACACCGCATAGTCCTGGAAGACCATGCCGATGTCGCGCTGGTGCGGGGGAACTTTGCGCAGATCGGTGCCGGCAAGAGTGATGTTGCCGATGGTTAGATCGCTGAAGCCCGCGATAGCGCGCAGCAAGGTCGTCTTTCCGCAACCGCTCGGACCCAGCAGGGTGAAAAACTCGCCCTTCTCGACGCTGACGGACACTTCATCCAGCGCTTTGAACGTCGGGGTGAATTGTTTCGTGGCCTTTTCGACCATCAGATATGCCATGCTTGGTTCCTCCCCACTGAGAGCGATAATGGCGCAAAATATTCGCATTGCAACATTCTCGAATGCGGCTCAGTATCGAAATGATCAGGAGTATGATCAAAAACGAACGGGAGGAAAGAATGGATATTCGTAGGCGAACACTATTAGCCGCGGCAACTCTGTTGGCCGCCAGTGCCGCATTCACCGGTGTTGCGACCGCGCAGCAAAAGCCAGTTGTCATTTACACAGCGCATATTTCGGCGATCGTCGATAAGCTGATCCCGGCTTTCGAGAAGGAAACCGGTCTGAAGGCGGAAGTCGTCAAGCTTGGTTCCGGAGATGTCGCCAAGCGTGCCAAGGCAGAAGCCGGCAAGCCTGCAGCGGACGTCATCTGGTCGATCTCCGGCAGCGTGCTGACGGAACTTGCTCTGATCCTCGAACCCTATGCTCCGAAGGATTTCGACAAGATCAATAAGAACCTGGTCGGCAGCCCGGCCTGGACGCCCTATACCAGCGTCGTCTACGTGTTGGCCGTCAATACCAGCATGACACCCCTAAAGGACGCACCGAAGAGCTGGTCCGATCTCGCCGATAGCAAATGGAAGGGGCAGATCGCATCCGCCCGCGCCGACAATTCCGGGTCTGCCCTGCAGCAGATGCAGGGTGTCCTAACAATCTTCGGCGATGATGGCTGGAACAAGTACAACCAGATCGCCAAGAATTTCGTCCTGACTGACAGTTCCGGCGCCGTATCGCGATACGTTGCCGACGGCGAGACCTCGCTTGGCCTCACGCTCGAAGACAACGCCTTGCAGTATGTCAGTGGCGGAGCGCCTGTTTCGATCGTGCATTTGACCGACGGCACAATCTTATCGCCGGACGGTGTGGCTTTGGTTAAGGGCGGTCCTAATGCGGAAGGCGGCAAGCGCTTCCTCGACTGGGCGCTCTCCAAGGCGACGCAAGAGACGCTGGTGAAGGAAATCGGTCGTCGCTCCGTGCGCACCGACGTTAACGGCCCTGCCGGCCTCCCGAACCTCACGGATCTAAAGATCGTCAGCCTTAGGACGATCGCCGATCTCGGCGGTCAGGAAGCTCTCCTCACGAAGTGGAGAACTGCCACGGGTCAGTAAATCGGTTTGAAATGCACGGCCTGCAGACACGAGTCGGCAGGCCGTTACGGCTGGAATTGCTGAGGGTGTTCTTCACCCTGTCAGTCAACAGTGCAAGCGGATCAACCCGTCGCTCAGCCGGCGGCAATCAATCGTGGATACATGAAAATGAAGCAAATCGAGGCTTTCACACTTGGGAAAAAAATTGGGCACCCCGACCTCAACGAAGACAGTATGGTCGTCATGCCTGACCTCGGTTATGCCGTCATCGACGGCGTTACGGATCGCAACGGGACGCGATATGGCGGCATGCTGTCGGGGCGTTTCGCCTCGCGGACCGTGCGGCACGCGCTTGAGCAACGTCTGCTCGACCATAAGGACGCGACGGGGTCTCCGTTCGAGAACGGAGGGCCGGAGGCGCTGATCGAATATCTGGCGAACGCAATTTATCGCGGCTACGTGGACAACAATGCGTTGGCGCTGGCCGAAGCGGACTGGAAGGTGCGGGCCGGCTGCACGCTGATGATTGCGCTGCACGACGGTGATTATTTGCAGGTCGTGGCCGTCGGTGACAGCGGCATACGGATCAATGGCTCTGAAGTTTTGCAGCCCCTGAAGCCGCTTGACGATGTAACAGCGATCCTTCGTCGGGAGGCGTGGTTGTTCTTCGAAGGCAGGGGGGCCTCGAAGGAAGACTGTGATCGCTTGGCGGCCCTGATGACGTGGCAAGGCACGCGCAATCAGCCCGTTGGTTCGGGCACGGCGATACCGGAGATCGTGCAGGCGATTGAGCATAAAGCGCTTGACGCATCCAGAGCCCGTCTCCCATCCGTACCCGAATGGGAAATTTTGGAGCTCATTGAGCACGGTATAGCCCACGGACAAGGCAATTTTCAGAACGTTACCGACCGCGTTCTTGGTTATGGTGGACTGGACGGCTTCAAGCTGCCGGCAAAGTTTATCGAAGCACGACGTTATCCGATTTCCGAAATCGATACGATCGAATTGTTTTCTGACGGATATTTCGAGCCTGGCTCGGAATTTGGCATTGCCTCTTGGGAGGAGGCGTTCGAGAAGGTCGAGCAAGAAGATCCATTCAAGATAGGGCGGTACATGAGTACGAAGGGCACGACGGACGTGCAATGGACGGATGATCGGACCTATGTTGGCGTGAGACTGAAATGAGCGGCAAGGCCTCGCCAAGAGCGGAGTCCCGGGAAATTGAGGGAAGCGGCGACAGCCCTCGTCGCTCCGGCCGGCAGGCCGCGATCCTGGAGGCGGTCCGGAGGAATGGATCTGCCTCCGTCAGTGAGCTGGCCAAGGAGTTCGGCGTCACCCAGCAGACCATTCGCCGTGACCTGAAAATACTGAATGACAACGGCTTGCTGCAGAAGGGTTTTGGGGGCGCCTTTGCGTCACCCGGCGTCGTTCAATATGGCCGAGGAGAACGGCAAAATCTTCTGGTGTCGGTTAAGAGGCGCCTTGTTCAGGCTCTAGAGCAGTTCGTTCAGCCGAATTCGACAATGTTCGTTGGACTTGGTACGACGTTCGATTCTTTGCACGAAATCTTAACCCGGCATCCGGGGGTGTTTATTGCGACTCCGAATCTGGAAGTTGCTTATAGCTGCGCCATGAAGACGGACGCCTCAGTCTACATTTACGGCGGGTATGTGCGTAGCAAGGATCCGACAGTGCTAACGGTACCTGATGGGAGTCGAGATCGCTTCAAGTTCGATATCGCTGTTTTGGGCGCGAGCGCAATTGATGAGGATGGGGCGGTGCTTGAATTCGATCCCCTCGAAGTCGAACTCGTGCATGCTATCCTTCCTCAATCTCGACAAATAATCCTTGTCGCGCACGAGGAGAAATTCGGCAAACGCGCGCCGCATAGAGTGACGAATCTCAACGCCGTCGATGTGCTCATCACCAATGGAGAAGCATTGTCGAGATTGACGTATGAAGCAGTACCTCAGGATTTGAAGGTGATTGTGCTTGACGCCTGAGTGTCGGCCGCGGTGCCTCTCAGGAGAAATACCGGGGCGATTGGCTCGCGGCTACCTTGGTATGTCATTGCTTCTCACGACAAGGAGCCTTTGGTCGACGGTTCACGTCCCTTCAAGGCAAAGTGCCTGTCGCCTTCATTTGATTGCTAAGCCGTGACCTCCAGATGGTCACTTGTGCAGACTCCAACGGACCAGCTGCGAGGTAATGCCCAACATGCAGCAGCGAAAAAATACGAGCAATCAGACTTTCAGAACCAGCAAAATTCAGTGTTGTAAAGGAGTCGGAATAGTAATCCGTTCGGATTCGCGCTCATGAGGGAGGGAACCAATGGGCACCTAAGCATCTAAAAGTTAAACTCATTTGGAGCCCAGCCGACGATCGCCTCTGACAATTACGCGACTTGGACCAGAGACCGGGCATACGGTTCCGAAGGAACCAGAATCCGTCCTTCGAACAGGCGTCGCGCCGTCCTCAGGATGCCTGCCACGGCGATCCCGTTGCGAAAGCTAAATCGCACGTCAATCTTCCCGCTAGGATGCTCAATACTCACGGTCGCTGGAGGGTTTTTGATCCCCCGGAGACCCGACACGAGGGTCCCTTCATGTAACGACGCCGTCGCAATTCCGACCGCGCCCGTACTCGCCAGGGCAGGGTGGCAGGTATGCGGCATTAGGTACCTTACGGAAAGATCTCCGCCTGATCGCGGTTGTGCGAGAAGTACCGGTTTTGGGATGACCCGATCGGCAACATCTCCCAGCCCCATTCGTTCACCGGCCGCCAGGCGTATAGACTCGATCCTTGCAAGCAGATCCATGTTCTGGTTGATCTCTGCTGCTGTCTCGTAACCCGTGGCACCGACGTCGGCGGCGAGCAGCAAAACCATGGGCATTGCCGCATTGATGCAGGTTACGGATACTCCACCGATCTCGTCAAGCTTTGCTCCGGTGGGGAAGAGATTGCCTGTGTCCGGATTACTCGCGTCCAGAAACGTGAGGGAAACGGGGGCTGCATTTCCCGGAACGCCATCGATTGATGCGTCTCCCTGATACGATACCCGTCCATTGGGCGTCTGCACTTCAGCTTCGATCAGCGTGTTGGTGTTTACGTTGTAGATTCTCACGACAGTAAGAGGTGACGAGGCTCGCATAAGGCCTGCTTCAATGGCAAAAGGGCCAACTGCCGCGAGCATGTTCCCGCAGTTGGGCGATGTATCCACGCGGCGCTCAAGTACGCTGACTTGGGCAAAAAGATACTCGACATCTGCATCTGGTCGATCTGAAGGACTTACTATGGCCACCTTACTGGTCACAGGGTTGGAACCGCCCACTCCGTCGATCTGTAGAGGATGTCCAGATCCCATCGCCGCAAGCAAGACCTCGTCGCGCGCAGCGATGTCGCCGGGTAGATCGTTGCTGAGAAAAAACGGCCCTTTAGAGGTGCCTCCCCTCATCAGAACACACGGGATGGCCATCAGGTCATTCATGTCGCGGGCAGTTCCTTTATTCAGCAAATCGCATCAATCGTTTCCGTTGTTGCAAAATGCGCTAGGCCTTTTATTAAGTGAAATGCCAATTTCGAAGGAACTGATGCGGTATGGCTATCAATTGCGAAATCTTGGATCTCCGTGCCTTCATGTATGTGCTGGACCTCGGAAGCTTTCACCGAGCGGCAGAGGCGCTTAACATTTCACAGCCTGCACTCAGCAGAAGGATTCAGAAGCTGGAAGGCGTCGTCGGTGCAGCGCTGCTGGAGAGGACTACCAGGTCAGTAGCCGCCACTGCTCTAGGGATGGAGCTGATCCCGCTTGTGCGCCGAATGTTGGAAGAGTTCGATCAGTCGCTGTTCACTGCCCGGGGCTCGGGGCTGCAGCGAAGTAGCGTAGTGAACATGGCGTGTATTCCGACTGCGGCCTTCTACTTCCTTCCAACCGTCATACGGAAGTTTGCCGCTGAATTTCCGCACGTCCGCTTCAGCATCATGGACTTGACCGCGACTGGCGGCATCCAGGCGGTGGCCCGCGGAGAGGTTGAGTTCGGCATCAACATCATGGGAAATCTGGACCCTGATCTCGACTTCATCAGGTTGATCGAAGACCCTTTTGTTCTCGCCGTACGGAAAGATCATCCGCTGGCGGAGTTTGAAAGCGTCACCTGGGCCCATCTCGAGAAACACCCCATGATCTCGGTCCACAGATCAAGTGCAAATCGCACGCTGCTCGATGCGGCCCTGGCGCGGGCCAACGTCCAGCTGAAGTGGTCGTACGAGGTCACTCACCTGTCGACGTCTCTTGGCCTCGTTGAGGCGGGGCTCGGGATATCTGTCTTGCCGGGCCTCGCTACGCCGCAAGGCGACCATCCTATTCTGAAAGCGATCCCCATTGGGGGGCCGGAGGTATCAAGGACGATCGGTGTTGTTAAACGGCGCAATGTCACCCTCTCCCCGGCCGCCGAGCGTTTTCTCGGGATGCTGGTGGGGACCTGGGCGAAAGACTGAACTTGAGCAGAGCGGCGGATTGATGCGTAAAGAGGATCAATAATCCGAATCTTTGCATTTCCGGCAAAAAGGGTTTCGCTTTACAGCATTTGCATCGGCTCATGTGGAGACGGTGGCCGCCAAGCGGTCGCGAGGAGAATCCATCACTTGTTCGCTGGGAGGCGGCAAGTCATACAGGGAGGTGACGATGTTCAATCGCCGTACATTCTGTGCGTTCGTAACTCTGGCTGGCGTGGCGATTGCAGCGCCTGTTTTTGCTCAAACTGACGACTACCCGACACGTCCTATAAAGCTCATCGTGCCTTACGCTGCAGGCGGCGGTACTGACGCTATCGCTCGACTGGTGGCGAACGGCGTGGGTGCGAAGATCGGTCAGTCCATGGTTGTCGAAAATAATGGCACGGCCGGAGGTAACGTGGCTTCGCAGACCGCTGCGAACGCGGCCGCCGATGGTTACACCGTCCTGATGGCGAACCAGGGGCCGATGGTCGTAAACCCGCACCTTTTCAAGAACATGAAGCTCGACCCGCTGGCCGCTTTCGATCCGGTGATCCTCGTCGCGCAGACGCCGCTGGTCGTTGTCGTATCGAAAAGCTCGGCATACAAGAGCTTCAAGGATGTTGTCGAGTACGGAAAGCAGAACGCAGGGAAGCTCACCTACGGTTCCGCCGGTAACGGATCCGCCAGCCATCTCGCTACCGAGATGCTGCTTACGCAAGCGGGTATTACAGCTGTACACGTTCCTTACAAAGGCGCTGGTCCGGCCCTTAACGATATGCTCGGTGGCCGCGGTGATTTCATGATCACGACGCTTCCATCGGTGCTGGGATTGATCGACAGTGGAGACATGATCCCTGTCGCAGTTACGACCTCGGAACGCGTACCGAAATACAAGGACGTTCCGACCATCGCTGAAAGCGGGTTCCCCGAATACAGCTCAGCGGCATGGTACGGCTTTGTGGTCCCGAAAGGCACACCTGGCCCGATCATCGAGAAGCTCAGAGCGGCGACCACCGAGGCTCTCGCCACTTCTACCATCAAGGAACGCCTGGAAGCGGAAGGCACGACCATTGTCGGTAACAAGCCTGCTGAGTTTGCGTCCATGATGGCTGCAGAATCCAAGCGTTGGGCAGAATTTCTGGCCAAGACCGGAATCAGCATCAAGTAGCCATCTCCTGCTGAAATTGCATCGCTCGTCCCGGCGTCATCAAAAACCTGGCGCCGGACCCGACCTGAATGGAGACCTTCATCATGACGACACGGGATCTACCGGTACGTCCGACAGAAAAAGGCGGGCTTGCGGTCCGCTCGCCGGAAAATGTCCTGGGTGGTCTAGTGCTCATCGCACTCGCCTTGTTCGCCCTGTGGCTTACTCTGGATCTGCCACGGGGAACCTTGACAACCGTGGGGCCTGCAATGTTGCCCCAAGCGATCGCGGTTCTGATCGGGGCCTGCGGATTTGTCCTTCTCATTGCAGGATTTAAACGGCGCGCAGAACACGGCGCGCCGGTTTGGTCACTGCGCGGACCGCTTTTGGTCAGCTTCTCAATTGGACTTTTTGCGGCTACCATCAAGGGACATCACTTTGGGAATTGGAAAACTATCGAGTTCGGCTTGATGTTCGCGGGTCCGATGGCGATCATCATTGGCGGCTACGCGTCAAGTGAAGCCAGGTTTCGGGACCTCCTCCTGCTTGCTCTTACTTTGACCCCGTTCTGCATGCTGCTTTTCGGCGACATGCTAAACCTCCCAATCCCCATCCTGCCCCGCTTTCTGTCGGAAGCGCTATTTGGCGGCATGAGCTACAAGTCCAGTCTTCGCGTGACAGCCGCGGTTCTCTTCACCGCCGCGATACTTGTGTTCCGGTTCACGAAGGGCCGAAGCGGCTCGCGGATCGAAGTCGCCAAACATGAAGTGAGGAACTGAGACGTGTTTGATCTGCTCTCAAATCTTTTTCTCGGCTTTGGTGTCGCGCTCACATTCAATAACCTCTTCCTGTGCCTCCTCGGTTGCTTGGTTGGAACCCTGGTGGGCATCCTTCCCGGAGTTGGCCCCATCGCAACCATCTCGATGTTGCTACCGGTAACGTTCGGGTTGGATCCGGTCGGCGCGCTTATCATGCTCGCCGGCATTTACTACGGCGCGCAGTACGGAGGTTCTACGACGGCGATCCTGGTAAACATTCCTGGGGAAGCCACTGCTGTGGTGACAACCCTCGATGGCCATCAGATGGCACGTCGAGGCCAAGCCGGAATCGCGCTTGGTATTGCTGCAATTGGCTCCTTCCTCGCCGGAACGGTTGCCACCATCGTGATCGCGGCCCTGGCAAAACCTCTTACCGGCCTTGCTCTGGTTTTCGGACCCGCGGAATATTTCTCCTTGATGGTGATGGGCCTGGTTTTCGCGGTTGTGCTTGCCCACGGCTCAATCATCAAAGCAATAGCGATGATTCTTGTCGGCATCCTTCTGTCGACGGTGGGCGTCGATCTTGAAACTGGCGAAGACCGAATGACCCTCGGGCTCAGCTTCCTGTTCGACGGAATCGACTTCGCGGTCTTGGCGATGGGCGTTTTTGGCATCGCCGAAATACTTCGTAACCTTGATAACGTTGAGACGCGCGATGTGGTGCGTCAAACGATCGGTCGCCTTTTGCCTGGGTGGAAAGAGTTCAAACAGGCCGCTGCACCGATCACACGGGGCACTCTTCTTGGCTCTGTTCTCGGAATCCTCCCAGGTAACGGAGCCGTTCTGGCACCGTTCGCCTCTTACTCTTTAGAAAAGAAGATTTCCAAGCACCCGGAGCGGTTCGGCAAGGGAGCTATCGAAGGCGTTGCCGGGCCGGAAAGCGCGAATAATGCCGGAGCGCAAACGTCGTTTATTCCTCTCCTCACATTAGGAATCCCGCCAAATGCCGTTATGGCCCTTATGGTGGGAGCCATGACCATCCACGGCATCGTGCCTGGACCCCTGGTCATGACGAGCAACCCCACTCTATTTTGGGGTATGATAGCCTCGATGTGGCTAGGCAACCTTATGCTGCTCATTATCAACTTGCCGATGATTGGCCTTTGGGTACGGCTCCTCAAAGTGCCATACCAACTGCTGTTTCCCGCAATTCTCATGTTCTGTTGTATCGGGATATTCTCGATCAACTCCGAACCGGTGCAGGTTCTGATGATCGCGTTCTTCGGCATCGTCGGCTATGCCATCAGCAAACTAGGCTTCGAGCCAGCTCCACTTCTCCTCGGCTTTGTTCTCGGGAGGCTAATGGAAGAGAACTTCCGGCGCGCTCTGTTGATGTCGCGCGGGGACATGATGACGTTCATCGAGAACCCGATATCAGCAGTGCTATTGGCGATTTCAGTGCTTCTGTTAGCCATGGCGTTGCTTCCAAGCCTAAGGAAAAACAGGGACGAGGTGTTCACGGAATAGGGCTGTTAATCCTCGCGACAATCTTGCGGCTCTCGATTTATCCCCGATGAGGAAGTTAGGGTTTGCCTTGACACCATCCGTGATTGTAGGCACCGTTTCGGTGCGAGCCTTACCCCATCCCGGGATTGGAAGATTGAACGTGAAGTCCGCCTGCTCAGGGTGTGGGGTTCGCGCCGATTTCCACACCAACTTTATAGGCTGCCGTCAGGATCGGCCCAAGCGATCCACCGTGGCCTGGATAACCTTTTCCGAATATGCTTGCGGCAACATTGCCGCAAGCAAAAAGGCCGGCGATCAAAGAGCCGTTCTGGCGGATGACTTCGCCGCGTGACGTTGTCTTCAACCCACCTTTTGTGCCATTGTTTCCGGGCAGAATTTCCACTGCGTAGACAGGACCGACACCGATCGTCCCTAGGCAGGGGTTTGGGAGATGCCCAGGATCTCCATAGTAGAGTCCGTGCACGTCGTCACCTCGGCCCAAATCTGGGTCATGACCCTGGAGAGCGTATCCATTAAAACGGTCGATTGTTGCGCTTAGGCCTTCGACGGACATGCGAAGCTTTTCGGCTAATTCTGCAATGGATCCCGCACTGATCATCCAATCCGGAGCCGACTGCTGAGGGGGGATAGAGGCGACGGGATAACGTCTCTTGAAAGCGTCATCGAAAATGAGCCAGGCCGGTCGATTCGGGTAGGAGAATGAACCGGGGTCAAAAGCATTGAACGCCATGCCCAGATCATTGTAGGAACTCGCCTCGTTGACGAAGCGCTGGCCTTTCCGGTTGACCATGATCGAGCCCGGTAGCGCCAATTCGCGCACCATGTTGCGCGTCAGTGCCTTGCCATCAAGGACGTCACCCGGGATTTGGTAGGCCGCGGTCCACCAAGCTTCCGTCATGTTGGCGACGGCCGCGCCGGCTTGAAGGGCGAGCCGGAGACCGTCCCCTTCATTACCCGGCGGTGTGGTCGGCGCGCTTGAAAATCCAGGAAGATATGCGGAGACGAGCGATGGGTTCCATTCGAAGCCTCCTGTGGCGAGGACAACGCCGAGGCGAGCGGAGGTCGAACCGGAAACGGTCACGACTCCGTCGCAGCGATCACCACTAAACGATAGTCCCGTGGCGGCTTCATTGACGTAAAAGTGGACTCCAAGTTTGGCGCACGCCTGCACCAGTCCCGCGACCAGTCCGGCACCCTGCGCGCGAACGCGGCGCTGTTGACGATCCGCGATGATTTCTGGCGCCAGTCCCTTGCGAGCCTCTATCGACGTCACCGGTTGGCGCAGGTGCGAATAGCGCAGCATCTGAAACAGCTTCTCGTCCATCGTCGGCTCGAAAGGCAAAGGCTCGACCGAGCGGCCCGTGCGTGCGCCTGGCCACCCGGGATGGTAGTCGGGGCGATTCACGCTGAAGAAGCGCAGATCGGAATGCCGCTCCAGGAACCGCAACATTTCGGGGCCTGTCTTCAGAAAATCGTGCAGCAGATCGACGCCGATTTCCCCCAGGGTTAGTCGGACAAGGTAAGTTAAGCCATCCGGTTCCTGATCCTCGAAACCTGAAGCTTGCATCACATGATTATTGGGGATCCAGATGCCGCCGCCGGAAATAGCAGTAGTTCCACCAAGGAGCATCGACTTCTCGAAAACGGCAACGGACCGTCCCCTTGACGCCGCGGTGAGCGCCGTCACCAGTCCGGCACCGCCGCTTCCGAGGACGACAACATCATATTCCGACGGTTGCATGTGACTATCCCTGCGATCTGCTTACCCGCCGATCATGGTTGTTGACCAGATTGCGGTGCGTTTCTGTGGTGAGCAGAATGATATTCGTGCGAACATGCGCTTCGATCTCGGCGGGAGACTTTTTTGCGATATAGGCCGCAATGATCCACTCGTGCCCTTGAAGCGTCGACTTCCCGCTATCCTTTCCAAGAGTATGCAAGATGGTCGCTTCCGTCCGCGGCTGGATGAAGCGATTGATCATCGCAATCCGCGATCTCAATTGCGCGATCTGCTCGACGATTGTTTCGTTCGGGCACCTCCGATTTATCACGGAGTGGAAGTCCAGGTTGCCCTGAGTCCATCCCGAAAGGTCGAAGGAAGCTAGCGCCTGTTCCATGCCCTCGTTGATTTTCTGAAGCTGCTTGATGTCGCTGGCAGTAATCCTCGGCGCGGCGGCGCCGGTTACGTAGCCCTCAAGCAATGCCAGAAGTTCCATCTGCTCAGCCCAGAGAT
This sequence comes from Neorhizobium sp. T7_12, assembly GCF_002968535.1. NCBI lineage: Bacteria > Pseudomonadati > Pseudomonadota > Alphaproteobacteria > Hyphomicrobiales > Rhizobiaceae > Neorhizobium > Neorhizobium sp. T7_12. Next base: position 35,153 of record NZ_PVBK01000020.1, read on the forward strand.
CCGGATCGGCTCCAGCCACGATTGCGCCGGAGTTTTTACTGAATATGATCAGGCCTTCTGCTTCCAACCGACGGATCGCCTCGCGCACCGGTACAGGGCTGATCGATAGCTCCTTCGCGAGTGTGTCAATTACAAGCCGCTGTTTGGGTGCATAGAGGCCGCGATCTATCCCAGCCTTGAGATAATCGTAAGCAAGTTGCTGTTTGCTTCTAGCTTCTGTGACGGGTGCCACCACCTTTGCCATGCGTCACTCTCCAACGGTGATCAAATTGAAAATCAGATTTGATTTCCTTTTCGACCTAATGACTTCGGGTGGTTTCGGCAAGTGCTAGTGCTTCCAGGCCAGTCGCCGCTCAAGGCTCATACTCAACCGCGACAGGACGAAGACAATCAGGATGAAGATCACCCCAACCGCCGTCAGATACTCGAACTGCTTGTAGGTGATCGATGCCTGGGCATTCGCCACATAGAGGATGTCCTTGACACCAATCACGCCCACGATCGCGGAATCCTTCAAGATGACGATGAATTGGTTCAGAAGGAGTGGAATTGCAGTCCGTAGCGCCTGCGGCCAGATAATGATCGAGTTTGTTTTCCAGGGTGACAGACCCATTGCGGCGGCCGCTTCCCATTGCCCGCCATCAATGGTGAGCAACACGGACCGATAGATTTCTGCAACATAAGCGGTATTCAGAAGCGTCAGGGATATGATAGCGGCTGTGATCGGATCCATTTTCCAGCCTGTTGCTCCGGCGAGGGCAAAATAGACGAGCAGAACGTAAACATATGGCGATAGTGAGCGGAAGACCTGGATGTAGAGAAATCCTACCGCTCGGATGGCAGCAGATTTGCTCCTGAGAAGGGATACCACTAGCCCTCCGAAGACCATTGCAAGTGCGAGCGAGACGATTGCGATCAGGAATGTGTAACGAAGCCCGTAGAGCATGTCGGGCAGGTGGTTGAGGACAACGTACCAGCTATTCATGAGCTTCAAGCCCCTTTGCCGTCATTGAGACGGTCTTCGACGACTTTGACCAGCAAAGATAAAACCAGCATCGTCGCGATGAGTAGGACGGCGACCGAGATATAGGCTTCGAACGGCCTATATTGGTTGAGACTGATGTCCTGGGCCGTGAAGACGAGTTCCGGGACAGCAACCACTGCCGCGTAAGTCGCCGCTTTGAAGCAGATCACGAAGACGTTCAGCAGGGGCGGGATCACGACCCGAATGACCTGTGGAAAAAGGATAGTGCGATTGATCCGGAGGTCGGAAAGACCGAGCGCCTTGCCGGCTTCAATCTGGCCGACGTCAATCGAATTATAGCCGGTCCTGAAAATCTCGGAAGCAAATGCCGAGCTCATGATGGCGATGGCGATGACTATCGCTTGAGGCCCCGTCAGTGCCAGGCCGAATTTTGTTGCGAGCCCGAAGTAAATCCACAACAGCAGCAGATACATCGGCAGGCCCCGAACGATCTGCACGTAGGTGTAAGACACTGCGCGGGCGATTTTCGAGCGGGAGGCCGAGCCAAGATAGGAGATGAACCCGATAACGCAGCCCAGCGCGAATCCCGCGAATGCGAAATAGAGATCATACCCTAATCCCCATAGGAACCGGGGCCATTGCGCCAGGATGATCGAGAAATCGAGGTTCATGACGTTCCCTTTTTCTTTACTCGGCTTCTTCTCCGGTACTGACTCAATCGATAAACCCGAGCGCGAGCTTCGTCAACATCATATATGATTTCATATTGCAAGACAGATAGATTCAGGTCATAGATGTCAAAAAGCGGTCCCCAGCGGTCGCGAAAAAGCAAATAATGGGAAGTCAGACATGCGGTTTTCAGGAAAAACGGCCCTCGTAACCGGGGTCGCAAGTGGGCTCGGGCGCGCCGTTGCGCAGGCACTGGCGAATGAAGGCGCGAGGCTTGTTCTCGTTGATCGCGCAAAAGATCAGCTGGAAAACTTGGTGCTGCTTCTACGCGGAGAGGGAGCGGACGTCGTCGAACTCGTGGGCGATGTTTCCCGCGAGGAAACCTCACGGCAAGCAGTCGCACTGGCCCGGTCACGCTTCTCATCCCTGGACATCTTGATCAACAATGCCGGCATCAATCCTACAGGCACGATCTCGCAGACCGATCCCGCGATGTGGCAGCAGGCTTTGGACATAAATCTGAAGTCAGCTTATCTCTTCTGCCGGGAAGCGATCCCGCACATGGTGGAGGCGGGCAAGGGTGTGATCGTCAACACGGCCTCCATCGCGGGTCAACGGGCCTCGACAGCCGAGGCGGTATACGGGGTTTCCAAAGCCGGATTGATCATGCTGACGCGCACCATCGCGCGGGACTACGGAGCAAAAGGGATTCGCGCAAATGCGATCTGCCCCGGCGTCCTTGAAAGTGTCATGGCAGACAGATTGACCCGAATGTCGGCCGAACAGGTCGCAGCACGTGACCAGCGCTTTGCGCCGACGGTCCCTCTCGGTCGCCTTGGGACATACGAAGAAATCGCCAAAGCCACGCTTTTCTTGGCGAGTGAGGATGCCAGCTACGTGAATGGCGCGCAGCTGACAGTCGATGGCGGTCTTACCGCCTAGCACAAGCTGTACCCCACGGATCGTGGGTTCCAGGCCGAAAACTTCATCGTGGAAACAACAAGGGGAATGCTCATGGATACGAAGCAAGATAATGGAATGCAGGCAAACCGCCGTTCGCTACTGACAGCAGGTTTGTTCGTGGGCGGCGCAGCTGCTGTTGCACTTGGTGCAACGACACCGGCCGCCGCGCAGGATGCCGCGAAGGAATCCGTCCTGGACAAAGCGATCCGCACCAAAAAAATCGTGGTCGCGGCGAGCCTCAAATATCCGCCAAACCTGTACATCAATGACAAGGGTGAGCCGGACGGCTACGAGATCGCTCTCATCCGTCGAATGATGAAAGATGTCTCGCCTGATATCCAGGTAGAATTCGCAGACATGGATTTCGGTCAGATGTTTGCAGCCGTCGAATCCGGCCGTGCCGATATCATGACAACGGGAACGATCTTGCCATCACGTTCGCTGCGTGGCTGGTTTGCCGGCTGTGCCGTGACGTTTCAACCGGTCTACGTCGTTGGACGCGACGCGTCAGACTTGACTTTCGAACAGATGAACTCGCCGGAGTTCAAGTTCGCCGCTCTTCAGGGAAGCTCGCAGGAAGCGAAGATCCGGGCGCTCTACCCGAAGGCAAACGTGTCGGTATTCCCTGACCAGACGGGCGCCATCGGTCAGGTCATGTCAGGACGTGCGAACGCAACCTTGCAGTCGCTGTTCACTATCGTGAACACCAAGAAACAGGGTGTCGCGCTTCAGATAATCGGCAAGGAACCGGCTTATGTCGATCACAACACCTTCTTCATGCCGACGGGAGACATGAAGATGTACATGTTCGTGACCAACTGGTTGCTTTTCAATGCAGCAGGCGGGATCCTCAACTCCGTATTCCGCGAGTATGTCGGCAAAGATGCGATCGCCGCAGGCCTTCCTTACCTTGCGGTTGGTCCGGGCGGCAGCCCTCTCAAAGTGGACGCGTGAGATTCGTGTCGGGGCGGCCGAGTGGCCGCCCCGCTTCTTCGAGGAGCGGAACATGGAAAATTCAGAAGAAAGAAAAACAGTCATCTCACTGCGGAATGCGAGCAAGTGGTTCCCCAGTCGCGACCTTCCCAATGTGAGGGGGCTGAATTCGGTATCGCTTGACGTTCTTGAAGGCGATGTCGTCGTCTTGCTCGGACCAAGTGGCTCAGGCAAAAGCACACTTTTGAGGTGTTTGAACCTGCTCAATATTCCCGACGAGGGACAACTACGGGTCGGCTCTGTAGAATGGGATGCCAAAGCCTATTTTTCGGCACGCTCACGAGAGCGCCGTTACAGCCGTGATTTTCAGCGGCTTCGTCGCGAGACGGGCATGGTCTTTCAGCACTTCAATCTCTTCCCGCACATGACCGTTTTAGAGAACGTGATGTGTGGCTTGGTGCACAGCAAAGGGATGTCGAAAGACGAAGCGCGTGAAATCGCGCGCGAGGAGATCGCAAAAGTCGGTTTGGCCGACAGAGAAGGACATTACCCCGGGCAATTGTCGGGCGGTCAAAAGCAGCGGGTTGCCATTGCCCGCGCCATCGCCACCAAACCGCTGGCGATGTTGTTCGACGAACCCACGTCAGCCCTTGATCCCGAGCTGCGAGGAAGCGTTTTGGCGGTGATGCAAGATCTCGCCAAGGAAGGCATGACCATGGTCGTGGTCACGCACGAGATGGGTTTTGCGCGGGCAGTCGGGAACCACATCGTGTTCCTCGAAAGCGGTGAGATCATCGAGGAGGGGCTTTCGAACGATTTCCTCGACAACCCAAAGACCGAACGTGCTCAACGGTTCCTATCTGAGATCGCTTGAAGTCTTAGGGCGCACACGGTCACTCTGTCGGTAGAATTCGGAGCCTTCGATCCCGCAACAACATAAGAAAAGGGACGCCGGCGAACCCGGCGTCCCTTTCTTTTCTCGCGCTCCAGGCTCTTACTGAAAAATGACCTGGATCGTCGTGTATTCCGCCAGGCCCTCTTCAGCAAATTCTACGCCCAGACCGGAGTCCTTCACGCCACCGAACGGCACGTTCGGCTGGATAGCCCCATGCTTGTTGATCCATACGGATCCACATTCCAGCTGGCTTGCCACTTTCTTTGCTTTTGCAATGTCTCTGCCCCAGACGGAACCACCAAGACCGTTCGGGTTGTCATTCGCGCGCCTGATGACTTCGTCGAGATCAGAATACTTGATGATCGGGAGAGCCGGCCCAAACTGTTCCTCGTCCACCAGACGATCACCGTTATTAAGGTCCGCGACCAGCGTCACGGGATAGAAATTCCCAGGAGCGTTGTCGTCAGAATTCCCTCCAATGAGAATGCGCCCGCCACGCCCCTTCGCGTCGTTCACCAGGTCTTTGACCTTCTGGTACTGCATGCGGTTCTGGACCGGACCCAGGACACTATCTTCCGAAAGTCCATCACCGACTTTGACTGTCGCTGCAAAGCTTGTCAGCGCACGGCAGACATCCTCGTAGATGTCCTCGTGAACATAAAGTCTCTTCAATGCCGCACAGGTTTGCCCGCCATTGATGAAAGCGCCCCAGAACAGTCCCTCGGCAATCTGGCGGGGATCGCAATCGGGCAGGACAATGCCGGCATCATTACCACCGAGTTCAAGAGTCAGGCGTTTCAATGTCGCCGCAGCGCCTGCCATGATTTTTTTGCCGGTCTCGGTCGAACCCGTGAAAACGATCTTGGCAATACCAGGGTGGGAGGACATCGCGGCCCCGATGTCGTTTTCACCCGTCACGCAATTCAACACACCTGCGGGTAGAACTGTGTTGAGCAGTTCGATCATCCGGATGGTGGACAGCGGGGTGAGCGGGGAGGGCTTGATCACAACGGTGTTCCCGGTTCGTATGGCCGGTACAATGTGCCAGATCGCAATCATCAACGGCCAGTTCCAGGGCGTAATTGATCCTACAACGCCCACCGGTTTGCGGTGTAGTTCCACCCGGCCCTGATTGTCATCCTGCAAAATCTTGACCGGCAGCTCCAGACCGGCAGTGTATCGCGCCCAAGCTTCGGCCCCTCCGAGCTCATACCGGGAGCCCATTCCATTCAAGGGTTTTCCCTGTTCCAGGGTGAGAAGCTGGGCCAGCTCCTCCGCATGATCGCGCAAGGTGTCAGCGATTGCGACACAGGCCTTCTGGCGCGTCGCGTCGTCAGCTTTGCTCCACTTTTCGTAAGCTGTTTGCGCCGCGGAAACCGCCTGGTCCAACTGGGCCACGGTTGCCTTTGGCGCTGCCCCCACGACTTGACCATCTGAGGGATTTAGCACCTCGAATGTTTCTTGGGTTGCGATCGACTGGCCGTTGATAACGAGCCTGTATTGGTGGTCCACCATGGGAAAACTCCTCCTATTTCCGTCGCTGAATTACTAAACATGTTAAGTAAATCAGCGAAGGAAAGCAAGGGCGCAAACTCGACTAGCGCGTCGTCGCCTTATCCGTGACCTCGTTAAGCAGTGAAATCAGGGCTTCGATCTTGTCGTGGCCAATCCGAAGCTCGAGCTCTTCATAAATTTTAAGACTTTCGGGCCGCACTTCTTCGAGGAGCTTAGCGCCTGCGTCATCAATCCGGACAAGCAGACGTCGGCCATCCGCAGTATCCTTCGTCGTCCTGATGAGCTTACGGTCCTCAAGCGCCTTGATCATCCTTGTCAGGCTGGGGGCAAGGAGCGCGGCACCTTGCGCCAATTCGGTGGCATCGATCTGCCCCCGTTCACTTAATAGCCGCAGCACACGCCATTGCTGCTCGGTCACATTGTGCTGCGCAAGCATCGGTCGAAAATGGCCCATCACTGCTTCTCGCGCCTTCAACAGTGCGATTGGGAGTGCCTGGCGGGTGCTACGCAGAAGGCGAGGGTGATTTTTATCCTGATCCATATGAGGTGAATAAGTGAGAATTTACCGGCCCGTCAATATTCGATCAGGCCGAGATCACCCGACAGTGGGTTGACAAACGCTCAATGATTGTTAACGTGTTAAGTATCTGAGGAGCGATAAATGCCACATTTCGTCATTGAAGGGTCCGCGAACCTGAAACCGCGCGTCGATTTCAAATCGCTGTGTGAGGTCGTTCATAAAGCGATCCTCGACAGTGGGCTGTTCGAACGTGGCGCGGTTCGCGTCCGAGTTCTGCTTAGCGATGACTATGCGATCGCTGACCTCGACGAGCGCAATTCTTTCATCGACATGAGCTTTCGCATTGGAGCGGGCAGATCGTCCGAAGAAAAGAAACGTGTTGGCAACGCGATCATGGCAGTCGTCAAGGCCGAGCTGCTGGACCTTTTCAGCGAGCCACATTTTGCTCTCTCCCTTGAGGTGCGCGAGATCGATCCAGCCCTAAGCTGGAAAGACAATGCGATCCATGCGCGCCTTCGGGCGGGGACTTAGAAAACACCATTGAACATTGGCTGAGCGAATGCTGCTGCATTCGAGATGGAGATCTCATGACGAATTTTGAAGACAACAAGAAAAAGGCCGATGCCTATCTTGCCCGGTTTCGCGCCGGCGGCGTCCTCAACCACATTGCCGGAGAGGCTGTCCCTGCTTTAGATGGTGCCACGTTCGAAACAATCTCGCCCGTCGACTTGCAGCCTCTGGCGCAAGTCGCCCACGGCAAAGCGGCAGACATCGATCGTGCTGCCAAAGCCGCATCCGAGGCATTTCCCGCCTGGGCGGCAATCCCTGGTGACGCTCGCAAGGCGCTTCTACACAAGATCGCTGACGCGATCGTTGCCCGCGCCGAGGAGATCGCCTTCGTCGAGTGCATGGACACCGGACAGTCCCTGAAATTCATGGCGAAGGCAGCGCTACGTGGCGCAGAGAATTTTCGTTTCTTCGCAGACCGAGCACCGGAAGCAAGAGACGGCAAATCGATCCGTATTCCAGGCCAGGTAAACGTAACAACGCGGAACCCCATAGGCCCGGTCGGTGTGATCACGCCTTGGAACACGCCATTCATGCTATCCACCTGGAAGATTGCACCGGCCTTGGCGGCCGGTTGCACGATCGTCCACAAGCCGGCGGAATACTCGCCGCTTACAGCACGCCTGCTGGTCGAGATTGCCGAAAGCGCCGGCCTTCCCAAAGGTGTTTGGAACCTGGTCAACGGTTTGGGAGAGGACGCCGGTAAAGCGCTGACAGAACATCCATTGATCAAGGCGATCGGTTTTATTGGCGAAAGCCGGACGGGCTCAATGATCATGAAGCAGGGTGCCGACACGCTCAAGCGCGTCCATTTCGAGCTCGGTGGCAAAAACCCGGTCATTGTTTTCGCTGACGCTGATCTGGAGCGCGCGGCGGATGCTGCCGTATTCATGATCTATTCGCTCAACGGCGAACGCTGCACATCCTCATCCCGATTGTTGGTCGAAGAAAGCATCTACAGTAAGTTCACTGAAATGGTCGCCGAGAGGGCCAAACGTATCAAGGTCGGTCACCCGCTCGATCCGCAGACGGTAGTCGGACCTCTGATTCACCCTGTCCACGAACGCAAGGTATTGGAATACGTCGAGATCGGCAAATCCGAAGGCGCAACTGTCGCCGCTGGTGGCCACAAGGTCGAAGGACCCGGTGGCGGATGCTACGTCGCTCCTACGCTCTTTACCAGTGCCAACAATGAAATGCGGATCGCCCAGGAAGAGATCTTTGGACCGGTTCTGACCGCAATCCCGTTCAAAGATGAAGCGGATGCTTTGAAGATCGCCAACGATGTCCAGTACGGTTTGACCGGTTATCTTTGGACTTCCGACGTCACGCGCGCTTTCAGGCTGACCGACCAGCTCGAGGCTGGCATGATCTGGGTCAATTCAGAGAATGTCCGCCACCTGCCGACCCCGTTCGGCGGCGTGAAGAATTCCGGTATCGGACGAGACGGCGGAGACTGGTCGTTCGATTTCTACATGGAAACCAAGAACATCGCTTTCGCGACGACTGCCCACGCCATCCAAAAATTGGGCAGCTGACAGGCTTTCACGACTGGCGCGTCAACAAAGGACGCGGCCGCTTCGTAACAACAAGCGCCGAACACGGATTGTCTCGGCCCCGAGGAGGAAACCATGCCGCTCCCGCAATTCAATCTCTATCCAGCGTTCAACACGGTTCGGCTTAGCCATGTCGAATTCCTTGTTAAGGATCTCGCTGCCAGCCGTGCCTTCTATGTGGACATGCTCGGCCTTCAGGTCACAGACGAAGACGCTGATACTGTCTACCTGCGTGCCATGGAAGAACGCGGCCATCACTGCATGGTGCTCAAGAAGAGCGATACTTCGGCAATCAGCTACCTCGCCTTGAAGGTCTATTCCGAGGAAGATCTCGACAAAGCCAAGGTCTATTTCGATACAAAAAGTCACAAGACGGAATGGGTGGAGCGCCCTTTCCAGGGACGCACCCTGCGCACCCATGACAACTTCGGCATCCCGCTTGAATTTTACTTCAAAATGGATCGCCTGACGCCTATCCATCAAAAGTACGCGCTTTATCACGGGGTCAAACCACTCCGGATCGACCACTTCAACTGCTTCACGCCAGACGTTGACGCATCCGTGGCCTTTTACAACGACATTGGTTTCCGTGTTACGGAATACACTGAGGATGCAGAAAGCAAAAAACTGTTTGCCGCCTGGTTGCATCGCAAGGGTGGCGTCCACGACATGGCGTTCACAAACGGCGTCGGCCCGCGACTGCATCACACAGCATTCTGGGTTCCAACACCTTTGAATATCATCGATCTCCTCGATCTTATGTCAACCACTGGATACCTCGCAAACGTCGAACGGGGTCCAGGCCGTCACGGCATCTCTAATGCATTTTTCCTCTACATCCTTGATCCGGACGGCCACCGCATCGAGATTTACTGCTCGGACTACCAGACTGTCGATCCCGATCTCGAGCCGATCAAATGGGACCTGAAGGATCCACAGCGTCAGACACTGTGGGGGGCACCTGCGCCGAGGTCTTGGTTCGAACACGGCAGTTTGTTCACCGACCTTCCAACCCAGGAGCCGCTTCTAAAGGCTCAACCGATCATCGCGCCCTGATCTCGTCGCGAACACAGACGGCGAGGGACATTGGCAAGTCCTGTGTCCCGTTTCTCTTAGCCCACACGGAGTGACCAAGCGATGCACCTGAAAGACCCAACGTTATTCCGCCAGGCCGCTTACATTGGTGGCGACTGGATCGAAGCAAACGATACGGATGCCATTGCGGTCACAAACCCCGCAACTGGTGAGAAGATCGGCTCCGTTCCCAAACTGGGGGCGGCAGAAGCACGTGCGGCGATCGCGCATGCCGAAGAAACGCAGAAGGAATGGGCAGCGCGAACCGCGAAGGAGCGTAGCGTAATCCTGCGCAAGTGGTTTGAGTTGATGATGTCCAACCAGGATGACTTGGCGCACATTCTCACACTCGAACAGGGAAAGCCGCTTCTCGAAGCAAAGGGTGAGATCGCCTATGGGGCAAGTTTCATCGAGTGGTTCGCCGAAGAAGCCAGACGCATCAACGGCGACATTATATCCGGCCATCAGCGAGACAAACGCATTCTGGTGATGAAGCAGCCGATTGGCGTCGTCGCGGCCATCACGCCGTGGAATTTTCCGAACGCGATGATTACACGAAAAGCTGGCCCGGCGCTCGCAGCCGGATGTGCAATGGTATTGAAACCCGCCGCTCAGACGCCATTTTCCGCGATCGCTTTGGCGGTACTGGGGGAGCGGGCAGGATTGCCGGCAGGATTGTTCAGCGTGATCACCGGTTCATCTCGCGAAATCGGCGCCGAGATGACCTCAAATCCCATCGTACGTAAACTCACATTCACTGGGTCGACGGAAGTTGGTGCCGAACTTTACCGTCAGTCTGCTCCCACTATCAAAAAACTTGGTCTGGAGCTGGGCGGCAATGCGCCCTTCATCGTGTTCGATGATGCAGATCTCGACGCAGCCGTCGAAGGCGCCTTGATCGCGAAGTTCAGGAACAATGGTCAGACCTGCGTTTGCGCCAATCGCCTGTACGTCCAGGATACGGTCTATGACGCGTTCGCTGAAAAGCTGGCCAAAGCCGTTAGTAAGCTTCGGACCGGAAACGGGTTCGAGGAGGGTGTTGCGCTCGGACCCTTGATCGATGAAGCGGCTCTTAAGAAAGTCGAAGAGCACGTTCAGGATGCCGTATCGAAGGGCGCAACCGTCATTCAAGGCGGAAAAGCGCATGAACTTGGCGGCACCTTCTACGAAGCGACTGTTCTCACAGGCGTCACGCAAGACATGGCCGTGGCATCCGAAGAAACCTTCGGGCCTATCGCGCCGCTCTTTCGCTTCGAGAATGAGACTGATGTGGTTGAAAAGGCGAATGACACGGAATTCGGTCTCGCCTCCTATTTCTACGCGAAGGATCTGTCGCGGGTGTTTCGAGTTGCCGAGGCCCTCGAATATGGAATGGTTGGCGTGAATACCGGCCTGATATCCACTGCTGAAGCACCGTTCGGCGGCGTAAAGTCGTCCGGGCTAGGCCGTGAAGGCTCCAAATACGGCATCGATGACTACCTCGAGCTCAAATACGTATGCCTTGGTGGCATCACAACAAAAGAACAATAAAGGAAAGCCCGTATGCATCCCCGTTTTGCATCTTTTTCCAATTCCGGTCGCCAGGGTTACGGCCTAATCCGCGAAGATGGCGTGGTGGACCTGTCCGTCAGGTTCCGCCCGCGTTTTCCGACCCTGCGCGAAGTTATCGCCGCAGGTGCTTTGGACATACTGGCCGAGAAAGGTCAATCGGCCCCCGTCGACTATCCCCTGGCTGCGGTTACATTGGACATTCCAATCCCGTCGCCGGAAAAGATCATCTGCGTCGGCGTCAATTTTCCGGACCGTAACGAGGAATACAAAGATGGGCAGACAGCGCCCACCAATCCGTCGCTGTTTATCCGCTTCCCGCGATCCTTCACGGGTCACGATCAGCCGCTGATCCGGCCACCGGAGAGCCCTCAACTCGATTATGAGGGGGAAATAGTTGTCGTCATCGGAAAAGAAGGCCGACGCATTCCAGAAAGCGAGGCTCTCTCACACATAGCGGCTCTGTCGCTCTGCAACGAAGGGACGCTGCGGGATTGGGTCCGGCACGCCAAGTTCAACGTTACCCAAGGCAAGAATTTCGATGCCTCGGGCTCGATTGGGCCATGGATAGTTCCTTATACTGACGAAAGTCAGCTAGCGGACATCAAGCTGGAGACGCGGGTCAATGGCGAGGTCCGCCAGAGTGATCGGACCAGTCGAATGATTTTCTCATTCCGGAAGATCATCAATTACGTCTCAACCTTTACGACACTCGTGCCAGGCGACGTGATCGTCTGCGGAACACCTACTGGCGCTGGAGCACGCTTCGATCCGCCAATTTGGTTGAAGCCGGGCGATATCGTTGAGGTCGAGGCCGACGGTATCGGTCTGTTGCGCAACACCATTGCCGACGAGAGGATCTGAGATGCTGTCCACCGCAGACATAGAAACAGCTGTTGCCGCGCTGGACGAAGCCGAACGAACTCGCGTTCAGACCGGGCTTTTGTCACTTCAGCATCCGGACATGGTGATGGATGATGCCTATGCGATCCAGTCTGCGTGGGTGAAAAAGAAAGTTTCCGACGGACGTCAGGTGGTGGGCTGGAAAATTGGTCTCACATCCAAGGCGATGCAATATGCCCTCAACATCAACATTCCAGACTCAGGGGTCTTGCTGGACGACATGGTCTTTGAGGACAGTTCGGTCGTTCCAAAAGACCGGTTTATTCAGCCGAGGATCGAAGCTGAAATCGCCTTCATCATGAAAGCGCCCCTAAAGGGGCCGAACGTGACCGTCGTCGATGTGCTCAATGCCACCGATTATGTCACTCCAGCCCTCGAAATTCTCGACACGCGGATTCTTCGGGTGGATCCCCAGACGAAGAAAAACCGTAACGTCCTCGATACGATCTCTGACAATGCTGCGAACGCCGGCATCGTAACGGGCGGCCGCGCTGTGCGCCCGGATCAACTGGATATGCGTTGGATGGGTGCCATAGTGTCTCGCAACGCGGAGGTCGAAGAGACTGGGCTTGGCGCGGGCGTCCTCAATCAACCTGCTCGTGGTGTTGCGTGGCTTGCCAATCGGCTGTCGCAATATGGAGACGGAATAGAAGCAGGGCAGGTCGTTCTTGCCGGGTCGTTCATTCGACCGATTGAGGCACGTCATGGAGACACGATCGTAGGCGATTTCGGGCCCTACGGAACTGTAAGCCTGTATTTCGAATAGGGGAAAACCATGCCAGCTCCAACCAACACCTTCAAAAGGGCGCTTCAGGAAAAGCGGCTTCAAACCGGATTTTGGCAAGCTCTGGCAAATCCTTACACGGTCGAAATATCAGCGGACGCCGGCTTCGACTGGCTCCTTCTCGATGCCGAACATGCGCCAAACGACATCCCGCTCCTGGTCGCCCAGTTACAGGCGATGAAAGGTTCAGCCAGTCACGCGGTTATCAGGCCGCCAATCGGCGAGACATACATCATAAAACAGCTGCTCGACATCGGCGCGCAAACACTCCTGATCCCGATGGTTGACAGCAAAGAGGTCGCCGAGAATTTGGTAAAGGCCGTGTCTTATCCCCCGCGCGGGGTCCGGGGCGTTGGTGCAGCGCTGGCTCGTGCCTCACGCTTCAACCGGATTCCGGACTACCTCCAGACGGCAAACGACGAAATCTGTCTCTTGCTTCAGATCGAAAGCCGCGCAGGTTTGGCCGCGCTAGATGAAATCGCATCGATCGACGGCGTCGACGGCGTGTTCATCGGCCCGGCTGATCTCGCAGCTGACATGGGCTATCTTGGTAAGCCGGGAGCCCCGGAAGTCCAAGAAGAAGTTGAGAAGGCCCTCCTGCGCATCCAGTCCCATGGAAAAGCTGCAGGAATCTTGACCGCCGATCTGTCGCTTGCCAGGCGCTACGTCGATCTCGGTGCAACATTCGTTGCCATTGGAAATGATGTCACTTTATTTGCGAACGCCACGACGCGGCTGATTGAGGAATTCGGTCGTACCGCTTCCAGCCCCGGTACTGCGAGCTCAGGCAGCGTATACTGATGTCATATCTGGGAAAAACCAGGGCAGACCGTGTACGCGCCCGGCAAGACTGGTGGGTATGTTACTTTCTGGCGGTCCTCGGGTCGGTCACCCTTACGATATGCTCGCTCATCCTGGCCTATCGTCCGGATGCTTTATCCGCAGCGACCGCTCCCGCGGTCGTTGGGATGATTTTTGTAGCGAGTGCGTTCACCAAATTCGAGCTTGAAGCGTCGGTTTGGTGGAGAAGTCGCTACATTCGTCTGACAGCTTCAGTTGGAGGAATGGTCATAGCCTCAGGTTCTGTCATTGCAATCGTCGACCGAGCCGCGATATCGAAGGTAGCCGATAGCCTGCTTTTGGCGTTGTAGTTGATCCCGCTAGGTCTGAATAATCTGCAACGGGAGTTCGGTACTCTTCTTAAGGGTCCGTAGCACGATGCTGGAGGTGACCGACGCCAGTCCACCCGTGACCTTGATCATACGTTCCAAAAAGATGCTGAGGTGGTCAAGATCGCTGGCCACGATCTTCATCAGGAAATCCGCATCGCCCGTCTGGGAATAGCATTCCAGGATCTCAGGCGCTGTTTCGATGAAGCGATGCAGTTGAGCATTCCCTTCCTCTGTGTGGGACCGAAGGCTAACCAGCGTGTGCGCGACAACGGAAAAACCGAGTCGTTCCGGGTTCAAAATCGCTACAACGTTCTGGATCAGACCCTCGCTTCTCAGCCGGTCAAGCCGCCGCGAGCATTGAGCTGCTGACAGATTGACGACTTGCGACAGTTCAGTTTGTGTCAGCTCAGCATTGCTTTGAATAGCCGCGAGAAGACGGATATCGAATTGATCTAGGGTATGTAACTTTGAGGTCATGTCAAAATATCTGCATAATTTGCGGAAAGTTGGTGATTTTCATGCGCTATTATATCTATATCTGCTGAAAATTGCAAACTTACCTCACTGAGGCGCCTGTACGCTTAGGCCACGTTCTTAGGAGGTAGACAACATGTTTGAGAAACTCACCGCGCAACCAGCCGACAGCCTACTTGCGCTCATCAAGGCGTTTCAAGCCGATCCCAGAGGCTACAAAGTCGACCTCGGCGTCGGCGTCTACAGAGATGAACAAGGGCGGACCCCGGTCATGCGGGCCGTCAAGCTCGCTGAAAAGCAGCTGCTCGACACCCAGGACAGCAAGCGCTATCTCGGGCCGGAAGGGGACCTGAATTTCGTCAATCTCCTGAGACCGATTATTTTCGGCGCAAATCATGATGCCGGCAAGGTTGTAGGCATTCAGACGCCAGGTGGAAGCGGCGCTCTGCGACTGGGCGCTGAACTCATCGCCTCAGCCAGACCCGGTGCGAAGGTCTGGCTTGGTACACCCAGCTGGCCCAATCATGCTCCAATTTTCGAGTCGGCGCGCTTGACCGTCAAAGACTATCGTTTCGTCGACCTTGCCAAGCAGCAAATTGACTTCGATCGTGTTCTGGAGGCTCTCGACGCGGCCGAGGCTGGTGATGTGATCCTGCTACACGGCTGCTGCCACAACCCAACTGGCATTGATTTTGATATCGACCAGTGGAAGCAGATCGCAGCAACGCTCGTAGAGCGCAAGCTCCTTCCCTTTATCGATCTTGCCTACCAAGGCCTGGGCGATGGCCTCGAAGCGGACGCGGAGCCAACCCGCCTTATCCTCGAGGCAGTAGACGAAGCGCTTGTCGCCTATTCGTGTGACAAAAATTTTGGTCTTTATCGCGAACGTGTTGGTGCCCTTTACCTTGTCAGCCGCAACGCGGAGCAGCTCAAGATTGCCGATGGCAACATGGCTTCGTTGGCTCGCGTCAACTGGTCGATGCCCCCGGACCATGGCGCGGCCATCGTACGCGTGATTCTGGAGAGCGCGGAGCTAACCCAAATCTGGAAGCAGGAGCTGGTTGAAATGTGCGCTCGGGTCAATGGTAACCGCGCCGCCCTTGCATCTGCCCATCTGGAACTGGGCTTCATCGCAAACCAGCGAGGGCTCTTCTCGAACCTGGCGATGTCGAAAGACACGGCGGTCGCATTGCGCCACAAACACGGGATCTACATGGCGGATTCCGGTCGCATGAATTTGGCGGGGATGCAGCCCTCCGACGCTGGCGCGATCGTCAAGGCTCTGTCTGCAGAAGGCACGCTGAGCACCCGCTCGGCGGCCTGAGCATTCCTAAAAAAACAGGTTTGGACATCATCATGAAAAACAAAGAGACCACAGGGCAGGCCATCGCTCGCTCACTCCTCGAAAACGGTGTGGACACTGTCTTCGGCATCCCCGGCGCCCATATGTACGATTTCAACGATGCTCTCTATGAAAAGCGCAACGAGATCCGTTTTATCCATACCCGCCACGAGCAGGGTGCGGGCTACATGGCATACGGTTACGCGAAGTCCACTGGACGCATCGGCGCCTATACGGTTGTGCCCGGCCCAGGTGTTCTCAATTCCGGCGCCGCCCTATGCACTGCCTATGGAGCGAATTCCCCGGTCCTGTGTTTGACGGGCAATATCATGTCGCACTTGATCGGCCAGGGCCGTGGCCAGCTCCACGAGCTGCCCGACCAGCTGGCGACCATGCGTGGGATCACGAAGGTCGCAGAGCGGATTGATCATCAGTCCCAGACCGGAACGGTCATGGCCGAGGTGATCGGAAAAATGCTCTCCGGACGTCAGGGACCCGGAGCGGTCGAGGCGCCTTGGGATGTCTTTGGAATGACAGGCCCGGAGCTCGATCTTCCTGAAACCAGACGCGCCGCGGACCCCCAAGTCAATCCTGACAGTATTCAGGCTGCGGCTGCTATCCTGGCAAACGCCAAAAACCCTCTGATTATGGTAGGCGGAGGCGCTGTTGATGCGGGTGCGGAAGTTGCTGAATTGGCCAAAGCGCTTAAAGCGCCGGTGACGTCCCATCGATCGGGAAAGGGCATCGTAAGCGACGAGCATCCCAACTATCTGAATTTTGTCGCTGCGTTCGATTACTGGAAAGATACCGATGTGCTCATCGGTATCGGTAGCCGTCTTGAACTCGAATTCATGCGGTGGAAGTGGCTTCCCAAGGGACTCAAGGTTATCCGGATC
This sequence comes from Neorhizobium sp. T7_12, assembly GCF_002968535.1. Lineage (NCBI taxonomy): Bacteria > Pseudomonadati > Pseudomonadota > Alphaproteobacteria > Hyphomicrobiales > Rhizobiaceae > Neorhizobium > Neorhizobium sp. T7_12. The sequence goes on from NZ_PVBK01000020.1 coordinate 51,949, forward strand.
GATATCGATCCAACGGAAATGGTCCGGTTGAAGCCGGACGTTGGAATTGTCGCGGACGCAAAGGCGGGCACCGCAGCTTTGACCAAAGCCGTGGGACCATCGGACAGAGCGGCGCGAACTGATGAGTTCGCGGCCCTGAATCGCAACGCGAAAGAACGGTTCTCAGCCGTTCAGCCTCAGGTCGATTATTTGAATGCGATCCGGGAGGCACTGCCGCGCGATGGTTTCTTTGTCGAAGAAGTCAGTCAGATGGGCTTCACCGCCCGGTTTGCCTTCCCCGTCTACGGGCCCCGACAGTATGTGACTTGTGGCTATCAGGACAACCTCGGGTTCGGCTTCAATACCGCGCTTGGAGTCAAGGTCGGCAATCCGGATAAGGCAGTCGTTTCAGTGTCGGGCGATGGTGGTTTCATGTTCGGTGTGCAGGAGTTGGCCACAGCCGTGCAGCATAATATCGCGGTCGTCGCAATCGTGTTCAACAACAATGCCTACGGAAACGTATTGCGCGATCAGAAGCAAGCCTATTCCGGCCGATACATTGGCTCAGACCTCACCAATCCTGATTTCGTAAAACTCGGCGAGAGTTTTGGCGTGAAAACATATCGCGTATCGTCCCCAGGCGAACTGAAATCGGCTGTCAGCGAGGCTCTGGAGCTGAACGCTCCCGTTCTCATCGAAGTGCCAATCGAGAAGGGATCCGAAGCAAGCCCCTGGCCCTTCATCCATCCCGCACCGCCTGCTGCATAAGAAGTCTCAACTGGGGTCTCAAAAGGATAGACATCTCCTCCGGTCCCGTTTTCGACACCGTCGTCGCCAGGCGTCGTGAACTGTTGACGACGCTTTTTCCAAGGTCATCGCGAGAGCGATCTCGGAAAAATATCCAATCGCACTGCGGCGATCACGATTGGAGTGCGGCGAACTACCAACGCCAACCAATCTCGGGGACTCTTTCCTTGACGAGTGACTAGAAAAATAGAGCGATCCTATCCCTCATAAAGCGGGCCCCTTGTCACAGCCGACATTTCCAATGTCTCGATCGACAGATGCGGGTCCAGCGCACGCAGGAAGCTGGCAGCATCGAAAATCACGGCCGGCGGGTTCGCGCCGATATTGAGGATGTTGCCCAACAGGATGCGCTGGACCGCTTCACATATGATCGGCGCCGTGACGGCGTAGATGTCCTGGCCCTGTGCGACGATCTGGCGGTGAAGGGCTCCTTGCGTGACGACGACCTTGACGGCGAAGCGCTGCGCCGAACGTCCGGTTTCATCGACAGGCTGCGGTGCAGGCGTGGCCGGATCGCGTAGATCCCGAAGCGCGGTCGTGCTGAGAAAGGTGTGCAGCTCCTTCGTCCGGACGTGACGGGCGATGAGTGGTACTTCCGAAAAGGGAAGCTCGACGAAGGTCTGCCGGCCGAACGGGGCCGGTAGGACGGATACCTTTTCCATAGGTGGTTGATGGACTGGCTCCATCTGGCCGCCGCTGATGGCAAGGCGCTTCGCAGTGTTCTTTTCTCCGGTCACGCGGGTCCCCCTTGTGGGGAGCCAGCTGTCGAGCGCAACGTGGATTTCGATGGCGTCGGCGTGATCCCATTCGTCCATAACGGTTGCGACGAGCAGATCGGCCAGGCCGCCGTAAAAGCCCATTGCGGGTATGACGACGACTCCTGCATCGCGGGCCGCAATCTCGTGGCGCTCGAACGTCGTTTGCACGCTGGGCTGCTCTGCCGTCACGTCCAGATAGTGGATGCCTGCTCGCAACGCGGCACGTACCGCAGCGTCGGCCGTATCCATGAACGGTCCGGCGCAGTTGATGACCGCCGCCGCCCCGGCAAGGGCTCGGTCCAGCGCCGCGTCGTCTTCCACTGCAGCTTCACGGCGTTCGATACCCAGCTCGGAAAAGCCAGCCTCCGCCAGCCGCGCTCCGCTCCGGCCGATGGCGATCGGCTTGGATCCGCGCCGCAACAATTCGGCGACGACAAATCGGCCAGTATGGCCACTCGCACCTATGACCGCTACGGGCTGTCGTGTCCTGATGATATCAGCTTGATCAATGGTCATCGCTCTCTCCTTCGCTACAGACCGGTCCGTTGCTACCAAAACATACAGGTCTGTAGCGCGTCAAGTAGCTTTCTGCTACAAGGGGGATATTGGAGATCGAGTCATGGCAAAGAACACAGCGAACCCTCCCGCATCCGGTACGAAAGAGGTCCGGGACAGAATTCTTGAGGCAGCATCGGAGCTCTTTTACCGGCGTGGCGTGCGCGCTGTCGGCGTCGACCTGGTGGTGGAAAAATCCGGCGTCGCCAAAACCAGCCTCTACCGCCATTTCGGTACGAAGGACGACTTGATCGCCGCTTTTCTCAAGCGCGAGGACCTGGATTTCTGGTGCACCTGGGAGCAGGTGAGGCAACAGCATCCGGACGATGCCGCAGCCGAACTCGACGCCCATCTCGAATGGATCGGCGAGCGGGTCGGACGGGACCACTACCGGGGTTGCCCACAGATCAATACGGCGGCCGAGTTTCCAGAAGCGGATCATCCTGCTCGCAAGGTCGCGAAGGCCCACATGCGCGAGCTGCGGCGACGCCTGAAGACCATAGCCGAGGCGCTCGCGGTTGCCGCACCCGACCGGCTTGCCGGTCAGCTTGCGGTCCTGATCAACGGCGCCTTTGTCAGCATGCAGGTCTTTGAACCCGGGGAGGCAACCAGCTTGCTCCGCGATGCTGCCCATGCTTTGATCGCGGCCAGTCACGACTGATTGAACTCAGAACTGTTGAGCATGGGATGGCCCGCCGTGTTTGCAGGAGCTTTTTCAGTTCCTGCGCAGTCTGCTTCAACGTGTGCGGTCTCACGGTAATGCCGTGGCCACGGTGAATTCCGCACATCCGGAGCCTCAATAATCAACACGGCTTCCATGACCCATTTCCACTGCTGGGCTTTCCGGACGCCGGTCAACTGTCAGGCTGTTTTCCTTCTCGCAAACATCATGGACTGCTTATAGGTTCAGCCGACCGTCTCAGGCCAGAGCGGCGCCGTATGTTCGCTCGAATGACATCCCTTTCGTAAGACTGCCACGCAATGGGGGCGAGCTTGTTTGCGAGCGTCACGATCAGGTCGTTTACGATGCCTTCCTCTGGCAGATAGCCTTCGGGGCCATTGCCCGAGCGGAGAGCGTCGCTCTGATTGAGGGTAGTTCGCATACTTCGTTCACTTTCCTCTCGATCCGGGTGATGCGCACAAGCTTAATGTGCGGAAGAAATCGGCGCGTTTCGGCTCGTTGTGCCCATCGGGCGTGTAGGCTTGCGTGATTCACGGGAGCGGAAGGTTGTGCTGGTTCTCACTCAATGGAGGACGCCTCTACCGAATCCCTGTGCACTTCGGCACATTCTACCTCAGGCATGCGCCTATCGTCGGTCCGTTAGACAAGCGACAGGAACCAAGCACATGGATGTCTTCCGACCGAAATACGTGACGTTCGATTGTCACGGCACGCTGATCAACTTCCAAATGGCAGAAGCCGCCAAGGATCTGTTCGGTCATCTTTTGGATGGTCCGCGCATGGCTGAATTCATCAAAAATTTCCAAGCCTACCGCGTGGATGAGGTGCTGCAGGACTGGAAGCCTTATGCCGATGTCGTTCACAACGCCTTGGAGCGCACATGTCGCCGCAACAACGTCCCATTCGCTGACGAAGACGCGCAGACGATCTATAGCCGCATCCCGACCTGGGGCCCACATCAGGACGTGCCCGAGGGATTGGCGAAACTGGCCAAAGAAATTCCGCTGGTTATCCTTTCGAACTCCATGGTCGCCCAAATTCCGTCCAACGTGGCAAAGCTTGGCGCGCCATTTCATGCTGTGTACACCGCCGAGCAGGCGGGTGCCTACAAGCCGCACCTGAGGGCGTTCGAATATTTGTTCGATATGCTGGGTTGTGGTCCGCAGGACATCACGCATGTTTCCTCATCTTTCCGCCACGACCTGATGTCTGCCTATGATTTGGGGATCAAGAGCAAGGTCTGGGTTAACAGAGGCCATGAACCAGCCAATCCCTTCTACGAATACACCGAGATCCCTGATGTGAAGCATCTGCCAGGCGTTTTCGGGCTTTGAAGGTCGGCAATGGGCGTGGCCTCTTGCAAAGCACGCGCCCATTCCGGGAGTAGCCGGCGGAGCTTTCCGAACGCTGCAAGACAGGCAACTTCGCGGGTTCTCGCTGGAGCGTTTGATCTCGCAGCGTCAGAACAACCCTCCCCAACGGACGAGGATTCTTCAAATTGGGTGCTTCTCGTGATCTCCTCGCCGATGGAACAGGTCAATTCAATGGCTCCATGCCAGCGAAAGGCGACCATTTACCTTGCTCGGTAGCCTCAACTGAAGCCTATTTTCGCGCTGCCGCGGCAATGTTGGCCGTGCCGCCGAGCTGCGAGCCTGACATATCGGGGGCACTGTTGGAGCGCCACTACGGATTGACAGGATCGATTGTGCCATTGTCATCGGAGGTCGAGCGCACAGTTGCGGTGAACTTGGCGGACGGCCGCCGGCTGATCCTGAAGACGTCGATGAGACCGGAGGCGGTCGACAGCTTTGATTTTCAAACAGCGGCCTTATCCGAACTACAAGGGGCATCGGGCTTTATTGCACCCGAGGTGCTCCGCACGAGCAATGGCGGATTGATGTTTGACCAGGACGGAGTATGCGGATATTTGCAGACCCGGATTGATGGCATTCCGTTGCACCAGGCGACGCCAACTCCCGACCTGCTCTTTCGAACCGGCTACGCTCTGGCTCGCCTGGACTTAGCGCTTGAACCGGTCAGTGTGGCCGCGGCCCACCGTCCCATACTTTGGCAGCTCGGCTGCTGGCCGCATTTGATCGAACTGGAGCAATACCTCCCACCCGGGCTCACCGCTGATTGCGTGCGCATAGCGATGGCGGATTATGTGGAGTTCGTCGAGCCACAAATCTCGAATGTGGCGTGGCAGGTAGTCCACAATGATCCCAGCCCATTCAATATGATGGTGACCGGTCAGGAAATGGGATTCATTGATTTTGGTGACGGCTGCTGGAGCCCCAGGATCCAGGATCTGGCGATCGGCGCAAGCCACGTCGTAAGGGATCCGACCCTTCCTTTGGGCGGAGCCGAGCATCTTATTGCCGGCTATGCCTCCGTCACTCCACTTTCGGCGCTGGAAGCAAAACTGCTCGTTGGACTGATGCGGGCGCGGCAAAGCGCACTGCTTCTGGTCAATTATTGGCGATCCCATCTTTTTCCAGCCGACGCCCAGTATATCAAAAAAAATGTTGCGCGTGCCGAGCGGGGCCTTGCCATCCTGAGACCTCTCGGCGTTGCAGCGGGCGAGTCGGCAGTCCTCGCTGCGGTGTCGTTGTCGCGGCCGTAACGTCCTCTTGGCTCGCCCGACGGACGCCCGGAAATTGATCAAGCTACCTCGCAACAGGGAGAAGCACATGTCCACAGATCTCATGCCAAATCGTTACAGGCCCGGCGAAGCGGATCTTCCCAGACGCGAGTCGGAGTTGATTGCGCGCCGTGATGCAGTTCTTGGGGCCTCTTACCGGCTCCAGTACCGTCGGCCTGTGCATTTCGTTCGAGGTGAAGGCATGTGGCTCTACGACCCAGACGGCCGAGGCTACCTCGATTTCTACAACAATGTGCCATCTCTCGGCCACTGTCACCCAGAAGTAAACGCCGCAATGGCTGAGCAGGCGGGCCGGATAAGCGCCAACACGCGCTATCTTGAGCCAAAGCTCATCGACTATGCCGAGCGATTGGTCGATACTTTCCCAAGTGGGCTGGACCGGGTGGTTTTCACGTGTACGGGAAGCGAATCCAACGATCTGGCCCTGCGTATTGCGCGGTTTGCGAGCGGCAACGAAGGGGTGATCGTGTCCACCCATGCGTATCACGGCACCAGCGCTGCGACCGCCGCGGTCTCCCCGAACTTGGGCGACGCTGTCAAGCTCAGCCCGTTCGTGCGCATGGTGTCGATACCCGGGCCAGCAGGCGTCCCGGACGGCCAAGCTGCCGATTTTTTCGAAGCACAAATCCGCTCGGCCATCGCGGATCTGAACCGTCGGGGCATTGGTGTTGCAGCGCTGCTCCTCGATAGCATCTTTTCCAGCGATGGCGTCTGGGTAGATCCAGCTGGCTTCATTGCCAGCGGCGTTGCCGCGGTGCGGGACGCAGGTGGTCTCGTCATCGCCGATGAAGTCCAGCCCGGCTTTGGCCGAACTGGCGAGCATATGTGGGGTTTTGAGAGGCACGGGATTGTTCCGGATCTCGTCACTCTCGGCAAGCCCATGGGCAATGGATTTCCAATCGGTGCTGTCGTTGGTCGCAAGGCGCCAATGGAGCAATTCGGTACCACCTCCCGCTACTCAAACACCTTCGCAGGAAATACCATTGGGATTGCGACGGCGGACGCCGTGCTCAGCATCCTCCAGCGTGACCAGATCCCCAGAAGAGCACTTTCCATGAGCCAGCATCTCCGGGCTGGACTGGAGAAGATCGAGCAGCAGACCTCCACGATCCGCGCAATCCGAAACGCTGGCCTTTTCTTCGGCATCGACATTGGACATGAGAGCGCACCGGCAACAGCCAGGCGCACCATGGCTTTAGATTTGGTCAACGCAATGCGGGACGACGGCGTTTTGGTTAGCACGACGGGAGCCAACGAGGATTCCCTGAAGGTGCGCCCACCGCTCGTTTGCCAGGCAGAGCATGCCGACCTTTTCCTTGCATCGTTCGAGCGCGCCCTCAGCAAGGTAGCAGGCTATGCTTCGTAACCGAGAGCAGTTGCCCTTCCTTCGACCGCGCCGAGACGGCGACTGCGGGATTCTAGTTGCGGCAGTACGTCAAATCCGGGCTGTAGTCAGAGAGCGCTGTGGCGCCTACGGGCTGTTGGCCGCGATGCAGTGCGCATCGCTGATCGATGGGTTCGATGGAGACTGCCCGGCGCGGGGCGTGGATGCTGTCCGCGCGGCTCGATGCGGAGAACCCACAGGCCTCTCGGAGGGACCCGTCAACTCAGAGCTTCTGAGAGTCGTCAAATGACCTGCACTAGTGAAACTATCTCCGGCGAGAATAAAACAACGCGCACCCATCCACGCGCGGCTTTCTGGCCCGCTCGACCCCCGGCGCGAGCCACCAAAGCCCCGGGTTCCAAACAGCGGTTCGACCTCGCCGGGCCGTGTGCTGGCAAATTATGGATGGCGTTCAACGAGCTCTGATCGAACAAAGCATCGTTTCGTTGGCCTCCGAATAAGGAATGTGTCCGCCATGGCGCCCAAATAAGTAGGTGGTGGTGAGACAAGTGGCACGGGTGTGACTGGCAGCTGGCCTTCGACTAACTCAGTGCGTGACCGGCCAATCCGTAAACCCATGGGCCATTCTCCGACCGGTTCAGAAACCTCCTGCCCTTAGACATTGTTATCGTCGTTTCGGAAACAGCGAGACCGCACTGCTCTACGAAATTCGCGAAAGGCCCTTCCTCTCGCGTGTCGATCCGCGTGTGCTGATCCTTCAGCAAATTCAGATGCCACGCGGCGAGGTGGATCGCATCCTCATCGTTTCGAGCGACAATTGGACCAACTACATGACCAGGTCCAAATTTGTGACGCATGGCATACCCAACGACCACGCCACCGCGTCGAAGTACACAAGTCACCGCCCCCTTTGACAGCTGCGCCAGGAGTCGCGCGCGCTCGGTTCCGAACGCCTCGGTGTCGCAGGAAGTTACTTCGTTGATACGGGCGGCCGGGAGTTCACTCAACGTTCCATCTAAGATTGGCAGCACTGGTAGCGCGCAAACGATGCCACGGTGCAGGAAGACCGTTGCCTCGGTTTCGAATCCAAGCGAGACATACATGGGGTAAGCGGCTCTCGTCGAGTTCAGGCTGAGGTTTCGGTCTTGGCAACGATCCAGCACCTGCTCCATCAGCCACCGACCGGCGCCATGAGCCTGGGCGCGGGGGGTCGTAATGACTACTCCGACGGTGGCGAAATCCTCGCCCTGAGGAAACCACATCGCACTGCCGAAAACCCGCCCGATCCCATCGACGGCGACGATGCCTTGTCCTACGCGTCGCAGGAATTCCCAATCCGCAGGCCTGTGAGGCCAACCGACGCCAATCGAGAGCCCATGCAGCAATTGCACGTCAACTTCGGCGATGTCCTGCGCGACCAAATCAAAGGACTTCACGCGAACCGATTTTGCCACTTCGACTCCTTTGTGTTTGACAGATCGGGCGAACTTGCGAGGGAACAAGAGCCGGTCCCGTCAAAAAAGCCAGAACGATTGTCACCGTCCACATAGTGGCGCCCGCAAGCCAGCAGGATCAACCGCATCCGAGGATGCTGTTCGATATCTTTTGCCGAATGTCAACGCCATTCCGCACAGAAGCCTTCCCCGTCACGGCTAGCCTGTCGATCAAGATCACATTGTTAGCCGGGTGCAATATGACTAAGCCCGCTTTTCGAGGAGCAACTATGTGGCGGCGTCGTGATGTAAAAAAACTGCGAGGCATGTTCAGGGCAATGCCAATTTTGACGGTGACGATACCATGCTCGATCCGCTTGGCTTGAACCGGCGCCGAATTCGTTCGTCCCTCAAGTTTCCGTTCGCTGCTGCAGCAAGAGCGCTGGAACTTTTTCGCCTCAGCCGCTATCAGCGTGAAGGAGCAACTGACAGCTCATGCATGCATGTGCGGGATGTGCGCCATGTCGTCGGAACATCGAAAGTCCGCATCTGACGAAAATCTCGTTCTGAAGCCCGCCGGCGCATGAGTTCCGGATGTACTTTCGTTGGGCGAGGCCATAGAGCGATCGGTATGAAAACCAACCCTCGAGGGCCAGAATCAAAGCTTGCACCCCAACTCGGTGAGAGCGAGCGGATATTCTATGACAATGGTACCCGATGCAACTCGAACATGTTGGGCGGCTACTCGAACTTAAGGTATATGAATCGGTGAACCTGGGCATAGGTGACGCAGAGGTTTCGGCGACAGCGGGTGACTATTCGGCATCGGAAAACGAAGCCGAGAGAAAACAGCAAGGGAACGGACGTGAAGCTTGACCGTATCGACATCCGGATCCTGCATGAGTTGCAACGCAATGGCAGGCTGACAAATGTCGAGCTTGCGGACCTCGTGCATCTATCGGCCAGTCCGTGCCTTATGCGCGTCAAAAAGCTACAGCAGTTGGGGTACATTACCGGCTATTCGGCTCATATAGATCTGGCGAAGCTTGGCCCGTCGGTCACCATCTTCACCGAAATCACGTTGAGCAATCACCGCCACAACGACTTTTCCCGATTTCAACAGGCCATCGAGAAGGTCGAAGAAGCAATCGAGTGCCATGTGGTTTCTGGTGGCTACGACTACCTGATAAAATTTGTCACCGCCAGCATCAGCGACTATCAGGAGCTGATGGAGCGCCTGCTTACAGCAGAAATCGGTATAGACAAATATTTCAGCTTCATTGTGATGAAATCGCCTTTCATCAAGCATCATCTACCCCTCAAGACATTGTTTCACGATTGAGCCTGCAGAGATCACTTTTGGCGAGCCTGAGGCCGGCGGGGTCAGGCTCACCCGCGATGTCCTGGGACGCCGCCAACGTGGATTCAGTGCCGGGTGAGCCTTGCCAGTAGCCGTTGCTGCGTCACCTCCCAGTAGCGGGGCTTCTCCCGTGTTCGAACGTCGCGCAACCACCGGAAGCAGCCGGTGAGGTCGCACATTGCGTGCTGACGAAACGGGTTGCGGATCTGCAACGTAAGCCGAGGCCGCCATGCAGCTCCTTGACGGTCTCCTTAGCCGAACGACGTGTCCTTAGTAGCGTTCAGGCAGCAATGCGACACAGGAAACGTCGAGCAGCAACTTAAAACCGCATGAAGTCACTGAATTGAGCGCCTAAAAAGCATGGAAACTTGGGCTTTTGCGATGACAATCACAAGGCATTTTCGCCCTTTCGAACAACAGAGCCAACGGCAAAATCCCAATTAGCGGAAGCCATTAAATGAAAGATAGCAACTATATCACCCTTTCCAAACTTGAACCTCGGCATCTAAAGGGTGCGCTGAATCTTTCTCAGGAGTTTTCTTGGCCCTACGGCCTGGAAGATTGGGAATTCGCTGCCAGTCGGGGGGAGGGTTTCGTGTTGGAACGCGGCGGCGAGGTTGTCGGAACAGCGCTGTGGTGGTGCTATGGCGCCAACTATGCCACCGCCGGAATGATCATCGTAACCACGAAGGTTCAAGGTGGCGGTCAAGGCTCCCGGCTTTTCAACGCTTTACTGGAAGCGACCAAGGATCGAAACGTCCTGCTCAACGCGACCGAAGAGGGGCTGCCGCTCTATCAGCGCCGCGGCTTCCTGCCTTGGGGCAAGGTCCTGCGGCATCAGGGCATGTTGACCGCTGCACCAGACACCGAGCTTCACGCGGACATTCGCCCCGCCAATGACCAAGACTTAGCGGCCATCCAGACTTTTGATCAGCTAGCAATCGGCATGCCTCGACAGGAACTGGTGAGCGCGCTTACCGATGTCGGCGATACGCTCGTTATCATCCAGGATGGACAATTTGTCGGATATGCCATCGCGCGAAAATTCGGTCGTGGTTATGTGATCGGACCCGTTGCGGCCAACTGTGCTGCCGACGCAAAGCGCCTGATCGTTGCCCATCTTGGCAACCTAGCCGGCCAATTTGTTCGAATCGACGTTTATGCCCAGGAGGGGTTGAGCGATTGGCTCCAGAGTTCTGGCTTGCAGCTTGTTGGTGAGGCCGTGTCCATGGTGCGGGGAAGTGCACCGGAGCCTGTTTCCCCCGCTCGAATGTATGCGGTGGCAAACCAGTCGTTTTGCTAGCTGCGCAGCCTCAAAGCTTTGCTGCCGAGCAGACTTCGTCGGGAGGTGGTCTTTGAGCCGATACTACCATCAGCTCTGTGCCGTTTGTGGCGGTAAAGCCATCGGGCAGTTCGACGCAGCGTTCGTCTGAGGTGTTCCAGGCAATCTTGGTCCCATGCGCGCAAGCTTCTCTGAACAAGCACCCATGTTTGCCGTGGCTGGCAAGACGGGCTAGGTGAAGATCTAGCGAGACATGCGCGGCCAACAAGGGTTTCGTTCGGGTTGCTAAAACGATGCCCGGTGCCGCGCAGTATCAAGACCAGACCGGCGTTCAGCGGATGCGGTCACCGCTGGTCCCATTTGTCCAACATCCCATAGTACCAAACGGCCAAGGGAAGAAACCATGGCTTCCCGTTGTAATAAGGGCGGGTCTCAAAGCTGAGTTCGCTATAAACGGTCTTGCCCTGATCATTGCCGAGCATTTTGTTGGCCATTTTACCGCCAAGCCAGCTGGAGCGCGCGACGCCTGTACCGTTGTAGCCGCCGGCGAAATACATGCCATCGATGGTGTCGATGTGTGGGAAATGATCGAAGGTGAACCCCAACTGGCCGTGCCAGTAGTGGCTGATTTTGCGCGCATTTAATTCCGGAAAGATGTTGACCAGCAGGCTGCGAAGATAGGTTGCGTTCCTGGTGTTGCTTTCTAGTGTGCCGCTCATGTTGAGGACCCGTCCACCCAAGATGATCCGAGTTCCATCAGGTGAAGGGCGATAATAGGTTACAACTCTCTGGCTGCCGGCAAGCATCTGCTGCTTCGGCATCAATTTTCTCATGAGCTCTGGTGGCAGCGGTTCCGTTGCAACCAAGCCGCTGCCCACGGGGATGATGCGCCGCTTCAGATAGGGCAACAGCGCGCCGCTGTACCCGTTCGTCGCGATCAGAACCTGGCCTGCCGTGACATCTCGACCCTGAACTTTGAAACTGAAAGCACCAGCCTTTTGCTGAAGTTCGCTTACTCGCGCGTTGCTGAACACGCGCACGCCCAGGCGCTGGGCAGCCCTTGCGAGGCCTTTGACGTATTTTGCTGGATGAAGCCCAGCATAACCAGGCATCGCGACACCGCCGTGATAAAGTTCGGAACCGACTTCCTTATGCTGGTCCACCCGCGGAACCATATAGGCATCGCATGGGAGCACCTTGCGAATGCGTTCTATGTTGGCGCCCAGCCTGTCGTAGATACGCGGGGTCATTGCTCCCTTGAAATATCCGACCACTTTGAGGTCGCAGTCGATTTGTTCCCTTGCGACAACATCTTTGACGTATTGCAGCGATTGAAAGCTCTCCTCGACGACGCGTCGAGCCATATCTACGCCAAAAGAGGTCATCGCCGTATCGAAGAAGGCCCAGCCGGGTCCTAGAAACCCGCCGTTGCGCGAAGATGCACCCCAGCCCGGTGCGTCAGCGTCATAGACAGTGACCTGCTTGCCAGCCCGTGCAAGAACAAGCGCAGCGTTGAGGCCGGTGAAGCCGCCGCCGATGATTGCGACCTCGGTGGAGGCGGGGATATCATCGGCATTGGCTCCGTCCGGGCGGGCCTCGTCCCACCAAAAGGGGCTGGCAACGGCATCATCGCTGAAGAAGGGCGCTTTCAAGGTAGACATGCTTGTCACTCACATTGTGTGGTATGCGCAGGAGGCGCTGCATCCGAAACCCGCCGAACAACGAGACCCTGTGGGTGGATAGTCGGCACGCAGCTTCAGATGACTGCGGATGTCGGGACAGTTAATGTTGGATATCGGTGTGATACGGAAGAAAATGACGTTTTGGCCCCGCTCCGGCGCATCAGCTGCTGAATGAGACCGAAACAATCAAAACCTTCCATATCAATGAGTTCACGCACCCTGGACCTGCTACAACATAAACCACGCATGCTTGCCCTCGGCTTCGCAAGGGTTCGCCAGTCCAGTCTCAGGAGCACTTCAGCTCAGCGGTAGCCGAGCGTGATGCGGCGATGTTTCCAACCGAAACAACTCGGTCAGCAGATTTTCTGTCACAGGAGATCGGTGATCCCTTTGTTAACGCCCATCTTAAGCAACGATTCAGACGACATGAATTGCCATCGTGGCGCCCTTTCAGGCATCTTCCACCGGTGGCTCGGACTGGCCGCATAGTCGTGATGCGAGGTGAACCATGGTGACCGAAAGAGAAAGCCAGTTTTTCATTGGCGGAGAATGGCAGGAATTTGCGGGTGTTGCCCGCCTGCCTGTCGTCGATCCCTCCTCGGAGCTGGTTGTTGGGCATATCGCCGCGGGAAGCGCTCATCACGTCGACTTGGCGGTTGCAGCGGCGCGTAAAGCCTTCCCCGGCTTCTCTCAATCGTCGGTTTCCGAACGGCTCGGTCTGCTCGGCAGGATGCATTCGCTCCTGAAGGACAGAGCGGAGATATTCGCGGAAGCGCTCGTTATGGAAATGGGGGCCGCAATCAGTTTCGCGCGAGCCTCCCAGGTTCCCTTCGCTGCCGAACACATTCGTGTCCAGATGGAGGTGCTCGAGAAATACCGCTTCGTGACGATCGATGGGCACACCGCCACCGCCAAGGAAGCGATCGGAGTTTGCGCGCTGATCACGCCCTGGAACTGGCCACTCTACCAGATCACCGCGAAGGTAGCCCCAGCGATCGCCGCTGGATGCTCGATCGTCCTCAAGCCAAGTGAGCTGTCGCCTTACAGCGCCCTCCTTTTTGCCCAGTTGATGCACGACGCCGGTACGCCGCCAGGGGTATTCAATCTGGTGAACGGCACTGGCGAGAGCGTCGGCGCAGCGCTCGCGAGTCATCCGGAGGTTGACATGATCTCCATCACCGGGTCGACCCGTGCAGGGGTACTCGTCGCGCAGGCGGCTGCACCGACGGTGAAGCGGGTAGTCCAGGAACTCGGCGGCAAGTCGCCCAACATTTTGCTCGATGACGCAAATTTCAGCGAGGCGGTATCAAAGGGGGTCCTGGCCGGCATGCGAAATGTCGGCCAGTCATGCAGCGCCCCAACGCGCATGCTGGTACCAGCGCATCGGCTCGTCGAAGTGGAGGAATTAGCCAGCGAAACTGCGCGTGCCATCACCGTCGGCGCGCCGCTCGATCCGGCAACCGGCATGGGACCGATCGCAAATCGTGCCCAGTTTGAGCGGGTGCAGGCTATGATCCAGGCGGGAATCGACGACGGCGCCAAGCTGCTGTGCGGCGGGCTAGGGCGTCCGGCGGGCCTCGACAGGGGCTTTTTCACGCAGCCGACGATCTTTTCCAAGGTCACGTCCGACATGCGCATCGCTCGCGAGGAGATCTTCGGGCCCGTGCTTTCGATCATGCCGTACATGGACGAGGACGACGCGATTGGGATTGCCAATGACACCGTTTATGGATTGGGCGCGCATGTGCAATCTTCGGATCCGGAGCGGGCTCGGCGGGCTGCCGCGAGGATCCGTGCCGGCCAGATTCATATCAATTATCCAGCTTGGAACGGGGCTGCCGCGTTCGGTGGCTACAAGCATTCAGGCAACGGCCGTGAGTATGGCGTTCACGGGCTCGAGGAATATCTCGAGACAAAGTCCATCCTCGGCTACTGACGCGGCGACGCGGCGCGGTCCGCCCGCCAGGGCTGCGGCTTCAACGACTGACGAAGCATCGTCAGGAACGCGGCAGTTCGGGCGCTGCGCCCGTGCCGCGAGCCGAGCATGGCGACGATATCGGCCGACGGAAGCTTCCAGTTGGGGAGTACCTGCCTCAATCGTCCCTCGGCGAGATCTTCTGCCACGTTCCATTCGGATCGGATCATGATCCCTTGGCTGGCCAGCGCCCAATCCCGTATAACGGCACCATCGTTGCTCGACATGACGGGATTGACCCGCACAGTCGCGGTTTCAGTCCGTGGTCCTTTGAAGCGCCACAATGTCACGTCCTCATCGTTCTCCCGAACCGCCAGACAGCGATGTTGAGCAAGATCCGCGGGCGCTGTAATCGGCGGTGCGGAGGCAAGGTAACTCGGACTTGCACAGAGAATCCTGTGGTTGGGTGCCAATGTCGTCACGACCTGGTCCAGATGTCCCGGACCACCGATGTGCACGACAACGTCATAGCTCTCGACGAGCAGAGCAATCGGGTGGTCCGACAGCTGAAGGGTCGCCGTCGCGCCCCGGTGTTCTCGAGCGAAGGCTTCCACGACCGGTGCGACGTAGAGCCGTCCGAATCCATGTGGTGCCGCGACCCGGAGATGCCCGCGAACGGCACCCCTCCGGTCAGCTATCGCCTCAGCCAGCGCATCAATGGCTTCGCTGACGATCACGCTGTGTGACGCGACCAACGAGCCCTCTTCCGTCAGGAGAAGTCGTCGCCCGGAGCGGTCGATCAGCCGGACCCCCACTTTCTCCTCGAGCGCGCGCAAGCGCTGGGTCACCGCCGGAGGCGTAACGTTAAGCTTTCTCGCGCTTTCGGCCAGCGATTTCGATCCTATGACGACCGAAAAGAAGGCAAGATCGTCGGATGTCAGCATTAATCCAGACCTGAAGCAAACATTCAGATAGCATTAATTGTCATCTTTATGGTTTCGCGACAAGCTCAAACTGAGATGGGAGACCGAAGTATGAGTCTAGCGACGATCGAGGCGCCCAGCCGCCTGACCACCGTTACCAGCCTCGAGGCGCTGGAAACGCCCTGCCTAGTCTTGGACGCGGACCGGATGGACCGGAATTTCAAACGACTCAGGAGCCGGCTGGACGGCTTGGGCGTGTCGCTGCGGCCGCACCTGAAGACCACGAAGTCGATCGAGGTGGCCCGGCGGATCATGAACACGCCTGAGGGGCCGGCTACCGTTTCCACGCTGAAGGAAGCCGAGCAGTTCGCCGCCGCAGGCGTGCGCGACATGATTTATGCGGTCGGCATTGCGCCGGCAAAGCTGGCGCGTGTCGCCGAATTGCGCGCCAAAGGCGTCGATCTCGTGGTCATTCTGGATAACGTCGAGCAGGCAACGGCGGTCGCCGAGGCATCTCGGGATGCCGGAATGCGCATCCCGGCGATGATCGAGATCGATTGCGATGGCCACCGCTCGGGCGTGATGCCCGCCAATCGCGCCCAACTCCTGGACATCGGGCAGATACTGGCGGCAGGCGCCGATCTGCGTGGCGTTTTGACCCATGCCGGCGATAGCTACAAGGGTGGCGGCGTTGAGGCGCAGCAGCGCTATGCGGAGGTGGAGCGGCTGGCCGTGGTGGAGGCAGCACGGATTCTTCGCGAGGCTGGCCTGCCATGCCCCCTCGTCAGCGTCGGTTCGACCCCGACGGCCCATCACGCGAAGGATCTTGCCGGCGTGACCGAAGTCCGCGCCGGCGTGTTCGTATTCTTCGATCTGGTGATGGCTGGCATCGGGATTTGCGAAGTCGATGATGTCGCGCTGAGCGTTCTTGCGACGGTTATCAGCCACCAGCGCGAGAAGGGCTGGATCATCACCGATGGTGGATGGATGTCGTTGTCGCGGGACCGGGGTACCGGCAAGCAGGTCGTCGATCAAGGGTATGGTCTTGTCTGTGACATCGATGGCACTGCCTATCGGGACATCATCGTTACCGACGCGAACCAGGAGCACGGCATTATCGCTGTGCGGCCGGGGACGGACGCGCGCCTCCCCGATCTGGCAGTTGGGGACCGAGTGCGGATCCTGCCGAACCATGCCTGCGCGACCGCTGCACAGCATGCAGTCTATCATGTGGTCCGCGGTCGCTCGCATGTCGTCGAGGCCTGTTGGCCGCGTTTTGGAGGTTGGTGATGTCGAAATCCACAACAGTAGATACCGACCGTGCACCCAGACCTGCGGGTCACTATTCGCAGGCGAAGCTGGCGGGTGGGCAGCTTTATATTTCCGGGCAGCTCCCGGTCCGCCCGGATGGGCAGCCGCTTGCAGACGACAGTTTTGAAACGCAGGCGGAGCAGGCCATCGACAACATGCTCGCGGTTTTAGTGGCTGCCGGCGGAACCCCGGCTGATATCGTCAGGGTAACTGCCTATATCGTCGGTGTAACCCATTGGCCCCGCTTCAACCAGGTTTATGCAGCGCGGATGGGGGACGCCCGCCCGGCCCGAACGGTCGTTCCGGTGCCCGAACTTCACTACGGCTATCTCGTCGAAGTCGATGCGATCGCCGTCCTCACGCAAAACGCTGCCCCCCTACACACCGAAGCTGGCCTCGACGCGATCGGTCTCGTCGATCGCAACCGCGGCTATTGAGCCACAAACAGAACAGCAAGGAGAAAACATGCCCCTTCTCAAGACCATTGTACCGACCAGCACGGAAGCTCCGCGTGAATCCAAGCCGGCGCCGGAACGCCTCATATCCGGCGACCCCTCATTCAAGACATGGGCCCAGGATGTAGCGAGAGGCGAAATGATTCACACTGGTGTCTGGGAGGCCACACCCGGCCTCACGCACTCTATTAAGGGTGAGACCTTCGAGTTTTGCCACATCCTTCAGGGGGTCGTTGAAAAAACCCCAGATCAGGGGCAGCCGGTTACCTACAGAGCGGGAGACAGTTTCGTGATGAAACCAGGATTCGTCGGCACCCGGCGCACTGTGGAGACCGTTCGGAAGATCTACGCGACGGTCACGTAACAGGCCATGGCCCTGCGGCCGGTCCTTCGCGAAAAAATTGCCGGTGCTGCAGCGAAAAGATGCGGCCTCTGCGCCGCGGCACTGGCCGCCGCCCGCACCGGAAACAGGCGGCAGAACTCTGTCAAATTATCGTCCGATCTTCCAAGGGTGTGAAGATAATGTTGCGCGCCTCCTACGAAGACAACCAATTGGCTACTCCGGCATACGCTCAAACATCACACGTCTCTCCTGGGGCAGGCTGACGGTGCACTGAAACCACCTAGGTAATTGGAGCGTCTGACACCTCTTCGGTCGCTCCCGCCTCTATCCGCACGGTTACTTCCGAATCACGGAAGAGAGAGCAAACGCGGTCAGGGTATCGCGCACGCCTGGCATTTCGGCTATCGACTGCCAAATCTGCCTTATTCGGTCAGCCTCGGAAGACTCGACTCTGACGAGAAGGTCGAAATCACCAGTCATCACGTCGCAGGCTACGACTTCGGGGATTTTTCTCAGTGCCTGAATAACCTCTCCACCCCTCATGCGATCGTGCCGGTAGACGAAGATCAGTGCTGTCGTGACCTGTTGACTGCTCCCTCCATCACCAGTGATGATGGTGTATCCTTTGATAAAACCTTCTCGCTCAAGTCGCTCAATCCGGGCTCGCACGGCGTTGCGCGAAAGATTTACCTTCGCCGACAACTCCGCGTG
Organism: Neorhizobium sp. T7_12; assembly: GCF_002968535.1. NCBI lineage: Bacteria > Pseudomonadati > Pseudomonadota > Alphaproteobacteria > Hyphomicrobiales > Rhizobiaceae > Neorhizobium > Neorhizobium sp. T7_12. Next base: position 70,152 of record NZ_PVBK01000020.1, read on the forward strand.
CGAAGTTCGACCGTTTGTCTTCAATTCGACAAGTATCTGTTCATCCACTTTATCAAGAAGGTATTTCATGAATTGTGACCGGTGATCAGCGTAGGAAATCGGGCGTTACCGACAGATAAGCTAACACGGCAATTTCAGGCAAGAAGGCTGTTTTTTTCCGGCTTGCGAAGTGCTTCGCCGTCGAGGCCATTATGAAACCTGGAAGTGCCTCCTGTTCCGCGTCGGTCAGTGGCCGAACTTCTTTGTAACCCCGCAACAGGGCGTACGCCCTCTCCTTGTTCAGTTCTCCGTTGGGTTCCCCGGTCCAGCCGACAAGTACATCCGCAATCTCAGATACAAGTACACCATCGTGACGCAGCCTGAAGTTAATTACACCGCTTACTTGGTCCCCGATAAAAAAGACATTCTGTTGGGCCAAGGCACCATGGACCGCTCCAGTTGGAAGATCCGCTGAGGTGCGTTTTACATTTCGCTCCAAGCCAGTATGAATTCGAGCCATCACATGCCCTAAGCTTTGGCATTTCGCCGGGCCTGCAATGGTGGGTGAGGAACCGGGCACGAAGCTGACGACGGCGACCAATCGGCCTGCAGCCCGACATGTGGCGTGGCCTTCGACGGTACGCAACGGCTTTGGGCAGGGAATGCCCTTTCGATAGAGCTCCTCCATGGTCTCGAAAGCTCTTTCCAAATCTAAAGGTTGCGCCCCGTTCTCGAAAAGCGTGACGATGAATTCGCCTTCTTTGGCGCGGAACAGGTATGTCGTCTCGGTGTCGCCGTCTGCGATCCCAATCACCGAGAAAAGCGAGGTGAGGCCATAGGCTGCAGTGATCGACTGACGATCTTCGTCAGAAAGCTCGGTAAAAACGGCCATTTCCGACCCCTTATTCGGTTGACGACCTCAGCGACATATTCTTGAACTGCGCCCCGTTTATCGAAGAGCTCTTCGACTTGGCGGGGCAGATACCTTCCGCTGCACAAATCGGCGTTCGCGAGCCCGGCCGCTTTCGATGGGCTCAATTCCCATTGCAGTTCTCTAGTCCAAAATTCTAGCGTGACGCATTGCATCAGTGATTGCTTCTTGAACAGGTGGACTCACGCCGACGAGTGGAAGGCGCAGGTCGCCCCTGATTTTTCCAAGCCGGTTCAAAGCGTATTTCGCACCGGCAGGACTGGCCTCGAGGAACAGTGCGTGGTGAAGCGGCATCAATTGGTCTTGCAGAGCCAGCGCAGTGGTGTAATCGCGATTAAGGCATGCCCGTTGAAACAACGCGCAAAGCCGGGGAGCTACATTTGCAGTCACCGAGATGCAGCCGTGACCGCCATGAGCCATGTAACCCAGCGCCGTGCCGTCTTCGCCGGTCAGGAGATTGAACTGCTTGCCGCAGGCAATCCGCTCAAGTGAGGGGCGCAGGAGATTGCCTGTCGCATCCTTAACGCCCTTGACGTTCGGGCAATCGTTGAAAATACGGGCAAGCGTTTCGACCTGGATATCGATCACACTCCGACCTGGGATATTGTAGATAAGTATTGGGATTGAAGCTTCGGCATCGATGGCCTTGAAGTGCTGATAAATGCCCTCCTGCGTGGGCTTGTTGTAGTACGGGGCGACGATCAACAAACCATCCGCGCCAACCTCCTGCGCGTGCCGCACGTAGCTGATTGCTTCCTCGGTGTTGTTGGAGCCTGCACCGGCAATAACAGGAACACGACCCTTCGCAGTCTCGATGGCGACTTCAACGACGCGTTTGTGCTCGCCATGGCTGAGGGTTGGGCTTTCACCTGTGGTTCCGCAAGGGACAAACCCTGACGTGCCCTCTGTGATCTGCCATTCGATGAGGCTGCGAAATGCAGCGTCATCGACTTTTCCATCGGCAAACGGAGTGACTAGCGCGGTGATAGATCCTGTGAACATTTTAGCTTCCGAATGTGAAAATGGGCTAATCGGCCACGGTGCCGGTCAACGCGGCAGCATGGTGATGCAGACGACCTTCGGCTGGGTCATGTCTTCGTAGGCAAAACGGACGCCTTCGCGTCCCATGCTGCCATATTTGAACCCGCCAAAGGGCATCGCGTCGAACCGGTAGTCGGACGATTGATTGATCATGACACCTCCGGCATCGATCCGTTTGGCGGCGTCAAGCGCCGCGGCGAGATCGTTGGTAAAGATACCAGCCTGAAGGCTGTATTCCGGACTGTTTGCCAGCTGTATCGCCTCATCCAAGTGATCGAACGGCTGCAGGATGACGACCGGCGCAAAGACCTCTTCATTTAATACGTCGCAGGTCGCCGGCACGTTTTCCAGCACGGTCGGAGGATAAAGGGTGCCGGAGGGCTTGTGGCCGCAAAGCAGCGTCGCGCCGGCAACAATCGCGCGGTCGACCATGGCAGCCGCGCGGTTTACCGCCTTTTCGGAGATCATTGGGCCAATGTCAGTGTCACCTTCCATCGGGTTACCTGTCTTTAACTTGAGGGTCTGAGCCACAAACTCCGTCTTGAACCGTTCATAGATCGGGCGCTGGACCAAAATCCGCTGGGTACCAATGCAGTTCTGGCCCGCCGCCCAGAAAGCACCTGACACGCAATCCTCGACAGCGGCGTCGATTTGGCAGTTTTCCATCACGATAACTGGTGCATTGCCACCGAGATCCATCGCGAGCTTCTTGATGCCGGCAGATTTTGCGATGGCCTCGCCGCTTGCAAAACCGCCTGTGAAGGAAATCATTCGAACCTCCTTGGCTGAAACGAGCGCCTTGCCCACGTCCGCGCCGCCGACGGCGACCGAAATCACCTCATCCGGCAGGCCGCTTTCGACCAACACGTCCACCAGCTTGATCGCCGAAAGAGGCGTAAGCTCCGAGGGCTTCAGGAGTACAGCATTGCCGCCGGCAATCGCGGGGCCGAGCTTATGCGCCACGAGGTTAAGCGGGTCATTGTAAGGCGTGATCGCCGTGATGATGCCGAGTGGCTCTCGAGTGTACCAGCCTTGACGGGATTCGGATCCCGCATAGGCATCAAACGGAATGACTTCGCCGGCGTTCCGTTTGGCTTCTTCCGCAGAGAGCTTCAAGGTGTTGACACACCGAGTCGTCTCCTTTCGCGCCTGGGTTTTTGTCTTGCCGGCTTCCCGCACGATCAGGAGCGCGAATTCCTCTTGACGGGCTTCCACGGTCGCTGCAGCCTTTTCTAAAATTGCGGAACGCCGGTAACGAGGGAGCGACCGGGCGATCTGCGCCCCACGTTTGGCGCTCTCCAGCAGCAGGTATACCGCGTTTGCAGTGGTCTCGGACACCGTTCCTACGAAGCTGCCGTCGAAGGGATCGCTGACGATGATCTCGTCTGAAGAGGTCTTCTTATTCACGGCAGCGCTCGGCATCACGCAGCCTCCTTCGCGAGGTTGCCCGATTGGGCGCGGTGGATGGCAACAATGTCCGATAGCAAGGCATAGGCGGTCTCAATCCGGCCAGCACCCGGGCCGGTGACCGTGACAGACCCGAGCAGCTCGGTGTTAAGAGATACCGCATTGGTGGCGCCGTTCACGCCGGCGAGCGGATGCTCGAGCGGAAGCTGCCTGGGAGAAACGCTGCCCGTTACCGTCCCGTCAGCATTGCGAACGGCAGATCCGATCAGCTTCCAACGGCTATTCGCCGTTGCCGCTGCCTCGATGTCGAAACGTGAAATGCCTGATATTCCCTGGCAGGAGACTTTCTCCGGCTGGAGATTTGCCCCCAGCAGCTCGTTCGCGAGGATCGCAACCTTGAGGCGAACGTCGAAACCCTCTACGTCGGCTGTCGGATCGGCTTCAGCATATCCGAGCGCCTGGGCTTCTGCGACAGCGCTGGCGAAATCGAGACCGCTCTCCATGCGGCCGAGGACAAAGTTCGAGGTGCCGTTCAGGATCCCCTCGAACCCTTTGATTTCCGCGCCCGCAAAGCAATTTTTTGCCATCCGGATGACCGGTGTGCCGCTCATGACGGAGCCCTCATACTCGAAATGAGCGCGGTTTGCTTTAGCAAGAGCCTTCAGCTCCTGGGCGGCGAGTGCGACTGGCCCTTTGTTCGTGGTGACCACATGCTTGCCGGACTTGAGCGCCCAGCGGCAGTGCGAAACAGCCGGCTCGCCATCCTTCGGGTTTGTGAAGGTTGCTTCCACGACGATGTCCGCCGGCGCGGTATTAATGACCGTCGCGTTGTCCGCTTCCGCGCTGCCGCCAGAGAGACCGCCAAAGCCGCCCTTTGCGAAATTCGCTTCAACGAGCGTCTTAGCGTCGAGGCCGTTTGGTGAAATCACGGAGCCGAGATAGAGGTCGCTGACAGCAACAATATTCAGGCGGAAACCGAGATCCCGCTCCCACAGCGAGTTTTTCGTCGCGATGAGCTCAGCCAGCGCGCGATTGACGCCACCAAATCCAATGAGAGCGATGTTGTACGTTTCCATATGGTTTCCTCCGATGAAGCGATTTACGCGCACATTATCAGAGGCGGATCACTCAGTCGGAACAGAGCAAACAGACTAATCTGCAGCTCACAATGCTCAGTCCACTGCCGTCTTGCCCTTTGACTGCCGGCCAGGGTAATTAGTCTTTGCTGCATATGGCATTAGTGGAAACTTGAACGGCTCCGCCGACTATTCCAGGGACGCACTTGTAAATGCCAGCCGATCGTGAACCAAATATGATTCATTCGCCTTTCGTCACGTTCAATTGTCCCATTCGTCCTGCAATTTGCCGCCGCTTTTTACCCGCGGTTCGCGCTGTCACCGCATTTGGGCCCGACGGGTTTTCACGATTTGGGACGGCGAACTCGGGCTTCCCGGGGTCATCAGAAACCCAAAACTGCACAAAATGTTCACGACCAAATTGATCTATATTGACACCAATACCAAAACCAATCCTATATTGATCGCATTATGAACCCGATTGGTAGCGAATGGTGCTGAACGTGAAAACAAATGAGACACATGAGATTTCCCGCGCCGCGCCTTCCCAGGCGGCTTTTGCAGTAGTCGGCGTCCCCACCCAGCTGTTCATCGATGGCGAATGGATCTCCGCAAAAGGGGGCCGGACCTTCGACGTCATTGATCCCTCGACCGAAGAGGTTCTCGCCTCAGTCGCTGATGGCGACGTCCCGGAAGCAATTGCCGCTGTTGACGCGGCAGAAAAGGCCGCGGCGGGCTGGAAGGCAATTCCGCCGCGGCGGCGCTCGGACATTCTCATGAAGTGTTTCCACCTGATGCATGATCAGGCAGAACGGCTGGCGCGAATGATCACGGTTGAGAATGGCAAGTCGCTTCCGGACGCGAGATCGGAAGTCACCTATGCGGCTGAGTTTTTCCGCTGGTATGCGGAAGAGGCCGTCAGGGCGCCCGGTGAACTCGGGCCTGCGCCGGCAGGTGGAAACCGGATCATGGTGACCCACGAGCCGATCGGTATTGCCATACTGGTGACGCCGTGGAATTTTCCGGCAGCAATGGCGACCCGCAAGATCGCTCCAGCACTGGCCGCAGGCTGTACATGCATCCTCAAGCCCGCAGCGGAGACCCCACTGACTGCGCTGGCAATTGGCGAGATCATGCAGCAGGCAGGCGTTCCGGCCGGTGTAGTCAACATTGTGACAACAAGGAGGTCGGGCCCCGTCGTCAGCGCGATGCTGCACGACAAGCGGGTGCGCAAGCTCTCGTTCACGGGCTCGACAAATGTCGGTCGAATATTGCTGCACGAAGCCGCAGATCAGGTCATCAGCTGCTCAATGGAGTTGGGTGGTAACGCGCCCTTCATCGTATTCGACGACGCCGATCTTGAGACGGCTGTCGCCGGTGCAATGATTGCCAAGATGCGCAACGGCGGCGAAGCCTGTACCGCCGCAAATCGATTTTACGTGCAGAAGGGAATTCTGGCAGATTTTACACGGCGGTTTGCCGAAGAGATGGCGACGCTCAAAGTCGGGCCGGGACTGGAACCTGCCAACCAGCTCGGGCCAATGATCACCCGGGCTGCGGTCGCCAAAATAGATGACCTGGTGACCGACGCCGTTGCCAAGGGAGCTCGTATCGTGAGCGGTGGTACCAAACTCAGCGGCCCTGGTTTTTATTATCCGCCGACCGTGTTGGCCGACGTCTCTCCCGATGCTGAGATACTTCGCGAAGAGATCTTTGGGCCAGTTGCGCCGATCATTGCGTTCGAAACCGAAGACGATGTTGTGCGGATGGCGAACGACACCGAATATGGATTGGTGTCCTATGTCTTCACCCGGGACCTCAAGCGCGCTCTTGCGGTCGCTGGCCGCCTGGAAAGCGGCATGGTCGGGATCAACCGCGGTGTCGTCTCCGACGCTGCCGCGCCGTTTGGCGGCGTGAAACAGAGCGGCCTCGGACGCGAAGGTAGTCATCACGGTATGCTGGAATATCTCGAAGCAAAGTACATCGCCGCGACGTGGTAGGTCCCGGCGATCAAGGCAGGTCGTCGCGGCTCGATGTATCGTGGCGAAGTCGATCGGAAGTCGTCATCCAACGATGACTCGCATGGCTCCAACCAGAAAGAGAGAGCAATGTCTTTACTCAAAACCATTGACCCGGATCCATCGTTTGAGCCAAAACATCGAACCGCCGAGCCGGATCGCCTCATCGCGGGCAGCCCCGCTTTCAAGACCTGGTTGCAGGACACAGCGAAGGAGGGCAGAGTCAATACCGGCGTCTTCGAGGCGACGCCCGGAGAAACGCACTCCATCAAGGGCGAAACCTTCGAGTTTTGCTATCTCCTTCATGGTGTGATCGAATTGACCGAGACGGGTAAGGAGCCAATCATTTATCGTGCGGGCGACAGCTTCGTGATGAAGCCCGGTTACGTCGGGGTTTGGAAAACAATCGAAACAGTGCGAAAAATCTTCGTCACAGTCACCTGATCAAAGGAGCGGGTGAAGCCTTTTGCAGGTGGATTGTCGCCCTATTCAATGGTGGGAACAGATCGATCTGGCAGTCAGAGCTCTCGATCGGCTGATCCGGAAGAGGATGGGCGGCCAGCTGCCCATCACCTTTTCAATCCCGCTCGTGCTTGCAGCCGAAATCATTCTAATAGCGGCTGGTACGTTGGTATCGTCTGGATACAGCGCGAACCTTCGAGACTCCACCCCGGCATTGGAAACGCGAGCCGTCGATGTTTCCAACGGGAACTAGAGATCAATGAAATGGATCAACCCATGCAAACCGAAGCGTACACTCTTGCGCCTTTCGAGGCTCACCATCTGGATGGTGCCTTGGCGCTTTCGCGTGCAGCGGGTTGGCCGCACCGAAGAGAAGACTGGGAAATGATATGGTCCCTGAGCGAGGGACATGTTGCCCTCGTAGGTGATCTAGTGGTGGGTACAGCTCTCATGACTCCCTTCGGCGACACATGCTCGACCATCAATATGATCATTGTCGACGAAAACCAGCGCGGGCGAGGGCTGGGTAGACAGTTGACCACCGCAGCAATGGAACTTGCTGGGGAACGCGAATGCCGTTTGACGGCCACAAATGATGGCTTGCCCCTATACGAGAAGCTGGGGTTCGTTGCGACGCATCAAATCGCCCCCCATCAGGGTGTCGTTGCTCGGATTGATGCCCCTGAAAATATTGAAGCGGTCGGGCCGGAAGCCATCCCGGCAATCAAAGCGCTTGATCGGGCAGCTTACGGCGCCGACCGCGACGCCCTGTACAACATCCTGGCGAAGGAGGGTACGTTCGCCGCCATCCGGAACGAGGAGGGTATCGTTGCCTTCGCGGCCACGCGGCTGTTCGGGATGGGTGAAGTCATCGGTCCGGTAGTTGCAGCGAATCTTAACCAGGCGAGGGATTTGATCTCCTTTATACTCTCCGGCAAGGAAGGACGCTTCGTGCGAATTGACATTCCCGAACAGAGCGGCCTGTCGTCGGTGCTCCAAGACTGGGGACTCCCCCGCGAGGGTGGGGTCGTTGCAATGGTTCGGGGTGCAAAGCGTCTGTCCAGCATATCGCCAAGTCGGACTTTCTGCCTGGCGAGCCAGGCGATTGGCTGACCGTGGGTTAACCGTCGGTCGTTATACCTGGTGCGAAACCAGTGCATTTTTGCGAGGCCCGCAAGACGCCCGACGTCGAATCGTAACCTCAAGTTGTCAGGTTGTGAATCGGCCGTTTCTCCGCCTTGGGAAGCTGATATTCCCCTGATTGTTCCCTAAGCAACCAAATAGCTCCTTGGAAGCGCGGGGGGCCTGGTTGTGGCTCCCAGTTTCGACCCATCCTGCAAGGATGACCGCCGACACATCCTCGACCCGGCGGACCGTGCTCGGGTAGAGGGCATCCAAACGTCGGAAGTGTTCGGGACACTGGAGTAGATGCTGATTGCTGCCACTCCTACGAGACGTTAAGAGTGTTTTCCAGTAGGTGCTCTGTGCCCAGATTCCCGCCGGCTCGGCACGATCAGAGCCCTCCCACCTCGACTCTGGAACCGTCAAAGAACCGGGACAGGCGGAAGGGCGTGGGATCAACGCAAGGCTTATCGTTGGCAATCAGGTCAGCGGCTAGGCGACCGATGCCCGGGCCAATACCGAAGCCATGGCCGGAACCACCAGCGGCCAAATAGAGACCTTTCACATGGTCAGACGGCGAGATGACCGGAACCGCGTCTGGCGTGCAATCGACGTAGGCGCCCCAACTGTCGGCGACTTCGATCCCCGCCAGTGCAGGAAACTGCTCCGTCACACCTTTCAAAATAGCTGCGACCGTCCGGCGGCTCGGCGTCGGGTCGAGAACGCGGATCCGCTCGAAAGGCGAAAGCGTATCATTGTTCCAGTTCGCAAAGGCCTCCGGGCCACGGAACATGGATTTGCCGACGCCGAGTTGGACTGCTTTCAGTCGTTTCAGAAACATCGGCATGAACCAGCGCGCGTAGCGCAGGCCTTGCGGCGTGAGATCCAGGGTCGCCCTGCCGCTGATGGCGAGCGTGTAGCTGCCATCCAACCTGCGCGTCAACGAGCACTCCGGAGTATAGATCGCCTCGCCTAGATTGGCTGTCGGCCGCGTACGAACTGCGGTCTGACGAACGCTTGCCTGAGGGAATTCAACGCCATACCGTCGGCAGAACAAGGATGTCCACGCACCGCCAGCGTTCAGAACGGCCTGCGACCTGATAAGCCCTTTTTCAGTGATCACTCCAGCGACTGCACCATTGACGATATCAAGGCCCCGTGCCGCACATTCCTGGTGGACAGTCGCGCCAAATTTGCGTGCGCCGTTGGCGATCGTCGGCGCGGCAATGGCCGGTTCACCTTTGCCATCGTCGACTGAGTGGACCCCTCCGAGCCACCGGCGGCCGTCCGCCGGAATTCTGTCATGCGCTTCTCGTGGGCTTAGCATCTTCGTGTTGACGTTGAATTGCCGGGCGATATCCAGCCATTGTTCCCATTCCGCCAGCTGCTTTGGGTCATCTGTCGCGTAAAACAGACCGCATTGGCGGAAGCCGACGTCTTCGCCGATTTTGGCTGACAGCTGGTCCCATAACTGCATGGAAATGCCCGAGAGCGGCAGTTCGCGCTCATCGCGATTCTGCCGACGGCACCAGCCCCAGTTTCGGCTCGATTGTTCGCCACCGACATAGCCCTTTTCCACCAACGCAACGGACAGCCCCCGCTCTGCGAGACAAAATGCCGCCGACGCGCCGATAATGCCGCCGCCGATGACGACGACGTCCGCCTTCGCGGGAAGCTCTTCGTCGCTTTGTATGCGTTTGAGGAGTGGTGACATGGAGTCTGACCTGCGTTGTTAGTCGGAATTGTTTTTGGGTAATAGCGTTTCGGCGAGCTCGGCGATCGCATCGACTTCGACGAGATAGCTGTAGTGAAGTTCGGGCACCGGAACGACCGAGCGAGCCGGACAGACGTCCCCAGCCGTGCTACCTAAACCTGGTCGAGGCGAGGCCAATTGGTTGCGCCGGCGATATAGGCGGTCACCCCGACGAGATCAGCCGCGGTTCCGGTCTTCAGATGGCCGAAGCGACACGCCTCAGGCCGTCGGGCCGGCTTTTGAGCCGCGTTAATTGCCCGCCAAACCGGTCCGCGTCCAAAACCAGAAGATGCGTCTCCAGCATCTCGATCCTGGTCCGGCCGCCAAACGGCGTCGGGCGCATCCATCGTCGCTGGATACATGCGCCCGATCTCCCATTCGGATTTCATCTTATCGCCAAACCATACCGGCGAAAATTAATGCTCTGCGAAGGCTCCATTCAGGTGCGAATTAATGATGCTGGTGTAAATAGCCTTGGTTGGCGTTAATTCGCTCAAGGACGGCAATCTCGGTCTCGATCTCGAACTGGAGATTGGAACTACCGGAGAAAGCCCCGTTAAACGCGGCCGTTCCGATGGTAAACCCTGCTGCACCAGATCGTACCACGGCAGCCATTCTTTCGCGGCTGTCGATCGAACCGGCAACAACCACTGGCTTTTCAACGGCCTCGCACACCCGGGTCATAAGCGCCTCGACATCGCCGTCGAAGCGATAAGCGAGCAGATCGAGGCCGCTGACGCCGTCGATTGCCGACAATTGACGAGCACTTTCTACGATCGTATCGATCGTTCCTTCGAGCTTGCTTGGATGACCCTCAATCTTGCCAGGGAACGGATAGTAGCGGATGTTCCTGCTGGCGATAAGCGGCAGAACGACATTCGGTCGGGTTCCACCCATCAAGACGTCAACGCCGAGGTCGAGCGCGGCCTGCGCAGATTGTCGCTCGCTCTCCTCGTCGAGGCTGACGACTTCGAGGTAGAGCGTGGCACCTGCTGCCCTGATTGCTGAAGCAAGGCCCACAAGTTCATCGAATGGCAAGCCAATATCCTTGAACCCCACATGTGTGATGCCCGCGGCAAGCACATCCTTAACGCGCTCAGCCGCGTCGGCAACGGTCCTGTCCTGATTGGTCAACATGAATATGAATGAGGGAGAAGTCCGAGACATCGAAAGCGCTCCTAGATTGCGTTGAGTAGCAGTGCCTGATCGAAGGCGTAGCGAAGAGAGGAATGGTCGGCCTTACCTTGGCCCGCGATGTCGAATGCGGTGCCGTGATCAACGCTGGTACGGATGAAGGGCAAACCGATAGTGACGTTGACGCCGTTGTCGATGCCGAGATACTTGACCGGAATGAGACCCTGGTCGTGATATTGCGCAACGACGATATCGAACTCGCCTTTGCGTGCCCGCATGAAAACCGTGTCTCCGGGCCACGGACCGGATGCATCTATGCCAAGCTCCCGAGCTCGGCTGATCGCCGGCGCAATAATGTCGAGATCTTCGCGTCCGAACATGCCGTTTTCACCGGCATGGGGATTGAGGCCGGCGACGGCAACGCGGGGCGAAGCTGCACCATAGGCCTTGCCTGCCCAGTGCGCGAATTCGATCGTTCTGAGCACAGAATCCTGTGTCACCAGCTCGATGGCATCGCGTAACGAGACGTGGATCGTAACCAAGATGACACGCAGTTCGTCGTTTGCCAGCATCATCGCAAACTTGTCGGTCCCGGACCGTTCTGCGAGAATTTCAGTATGGCCGGGATAGCTGAGCCCGCCCTTCTTCATTGCTTCCTTGTTGATCGGCGCGGTAACGATTGCCCCAATATTGCCCGCCAGTGCTTCGTCCACCGCTCTCACGACATAGTCGTAGCTGGCTCGGCCAGCGCGCCCGTCGACTTGACCGATGGGTAGATCGTCGGGCAGATCGGAGACGTTGAGAACGGCTATGAATTTGCCGTCTAGGATAGCGTCACTGACGGACTCAACGCGCTGCACCTGAAGAGGCAGATCGAGCGCCCGGACAGCGCGTTCCATTACCCTGGCGTCACCAATCACCACCGCCCGCTCCGGCAGTCCGTCCGCGAAAACGCCCGCGACAATTTCCGGGCCAATCCCGCAGGGATCGCCCATAGTTATTCCAATTGGTTTCTTCATTTCTTATCTCCAAGCCATAGGCCGCGAAGCACTTCGGCTGATTTCAGCAGAAGATTCGGTGAGCCGAAGCCACCCGCTTTCGTGATGATGCCAATCGGATTCGAACCGGTTACGCGTCCGATCGGAACTCCGGGCTCGATCTCGCCTAGAAGCTCCAGCGAACCGACTTCAAGTTCCCTTAAAATGGATTCGGCGGTGTCTCCGCCGGTCAGAAGAATTCCTGTCACGGGATGACGCTCGATGATCGCGCGTGCTGCCTTGCCAAGAGCGATCGCGATCGCTCGGGGATCAGCGGACGTGTCGCCCTCAGATGTTGTCAGAAGGATGTCTCCACTGGACGCAGATCGGTCTTGTTGCCCAACAGCGTTTTGGGCCGCCAGAAGGGGAGAGCGCGACGCCTCCGCAGCGTCGATTGTGATTTGCCTGACATTGCCGGCATTTATGAGCTTTGAGCATTGCTCGCGGCTCCGTGGGTTGACGCTGCCGACGACGAAGAGGTTTACCGATGCCGCGAGGGAAGATGGTGCGGTGTCATCGGCCAGAGCCACAGAGATCGCCAAGGCGCTCGCTAGTCCCGGAGAGCCGCACCAGAGGATGGATTTTGGATCCGCGGCCGATCTCACCAGCAGGACCAGATCATCCTGCATCACCGCATCGGCAATCACCAATGTCCGGCCGTCCGCGACAAAATCACCTGGCTTCAATGTCCGAACCTCCGCAAGCCTGAGATAACGGACTTCCGTGTCTGGGATACCTGGAAACAGAGCGCGAAGATCCGAGTCCTTCACGGGATGAAGGGGATCCCTTGCAAATTCGGTTTCTTCCAACGGCACGCCGTGGAGAAGCTGACGCCCTTTTTCGGTGGTCCGCCCACCATCGGGAAAGGCCGGAGCAAGAACCGCCAGCGACCGACCGGAAGCCGCGAGTGCGGACGTTATCTCAGCTTCAAGGTGGCCGCGAATGGTAGAATCCACGGTATTGTAGAGGACATCGGCCGACGCCAGGCTCTTTGCCGCCCATGCCGCCCGTTCGGCAGCGTCCTCCAAGGATGCTGTGCGGCTTTTCTTGTTCACTGAGATGATTGCGACGTCTTCCGGTGGCGTTTGCCGATGATCGGCGAACACAATACATCTGTGCCCCATGCTCACGAATGGCGCAGCGCCATCGGTTGCACTAGTCAGATCATCGGCTAAAATTCCTACCTTCATGATCGCTACCCGTCAGGTTTCTGTCGAACAACGATGATATTAGCGCTATTACTTCTGACGAAAAAACGACGATTTCGAACAGACATCCGTTCCTCAGAGTTACAGATATGGCCGCACGACTACCTTCTCTGTCCACCCTCAGGGCCTTTGAAGCCGCAGCACGTCATCTAAACTTCAGCCGCGCAGGCGATGAAATGTGTGTTACGCACAGTGCCATCAGTCGGCAGATCCGCTCGCTTGAGGAAGATCTGGGAGTAGCTTTGTTCGAACGACGAAACAGGGCCGTTTTCCTCACCGAGGCGGGACGACGCCTGCTGGCCACGATGAGTGATGTGTTCCGCAACATTGGCGATTGTTGCAATGAGCTCAGAGTGGGGATTTCGGCACCACTGGTGGTCTCGTGCGAACCGACGTTCACCCAACGCTGGCTTATCCCTCGATTGCCGCATTTCAATGCGCTTCATCCAGATGTCGAGGTCCATCTGTTGGCTGCGGGCGGTCCGGTGAATTTCGACAGGAGCCATGTCGATTTAGCGCTACGGAGGAACGATTTCTCCTGGGCGCCGGAGATCTTTGTGGAAACGGTGGTCGAAGAACGCGTTGGACCCGTGTGCGCACCCCACCTGTTGGTCACCGGCAGCACGGATATCCTCTCGTTGCCACGCATTCATTCGGCCACCCGTCGTGATGCCTGGCCGCGGTATATCGCTGACGATCAGATTCCAGATGCCAATCCCGTCGCCAGCCAAGTGTTCGAACATTTCTATTTAAGCATCGAGGCGGCAATCGCCGGGCTAGGCGCCGCGATTGGTCCAGAGCCGTTGGTGGCCGACGCTTTGAAAAGCGGACAACTGGTCGCCCCGCGGGGGTTCTCCAGCAACGGGTATAGATATATCCTGTTAAGTCGCCTTCCCATTGAAGACGACGCTCGGAAACGAAACTTCCTCTCCTGGCTCCGAAGGCAGTTCAACACCTGACGGGCAGACGTACGTTAGGCTCTTCACCTCGCGTGTTCTTCTTTGCAGCGGTTATTCACCGCTTGCCGTTTGCCGGCGTCTCCAGCCAGTGAACCGAATATCGGGGAGGCGGTGGAGAATTCGTGCCATAGGCGCGCCAGGTTTGTTTCTGCGCCCCCATTGCGCCCAGCGTGGGCGTTTGGCCAATCTCATGTCAAATCCGGGAATTCCATTTGACCAGGCGCCTGCCACGATTCCAAACACCGCTTGGCCACTGGCAGGCCAGAATTAGATCGAAACTTTTCTTACTCGCTACCTGGAGGCTGATGCCGGATAAATTCATCCACCACACTGACGAGATGGCTGGGATCGCGGCCGAGACGGTCGCAATGCGGCGATAGCCGGCTTTCAATACCAAATCGCCCAATCGGATCTTATAAGTTGGGACCGAGTATATTGGTCCTGGCTTCTATGATGTGATCGTACATGTTTCGCTCAGCCTCTCTGCTATCGCGATCTTTGATCGCGTCGAGAATTGCCTGATGGCTGGTGATATAGGCCTTCATGCGCTCTGCGGTCAGTGATTGTTCTTTCATTTTGCCCCAGAGGTTTCCCGCGCGCACTGCGTGGATCCCTTCATAGAGGGAAGCAAGAAGACCGTTCCGCGCGGCTTCGACGATAATGCGATGAAAAACCGCGTCCCATTTCTCGAACTCGCTTAGCGATTCCGAGGAGTTGCCTCGGCCGATCGATTTCTGCATTTCTTCGATTTCTTGCCTCGTCGCCCTTAACGCAGCCAACGCGGCGATTTTTGGTTCTATAATCAGCCGAGCCTCGAAAACTTCAGCCGGATAGGTACGCAATGCGTCTCCTTCATTGCTCAACGGGCGACGAAGGGCGCTTGAGCGCATGCCACTCCCGGCGATAAAGGTTCCTCTGCCGACATGCCTGATAAGGCGTCCTTCCTTCTCCAAAGCACCAAGCATCCGTCTAAGGGCGGTGCGTGGCAGCCCGAGTTTCAGCGCCAAGTCTCGTTCAGGAGGCAGTCGATCCCCCGGCTCCAGACCTTCCGCCTCAATGAAGTCTTTCAGCATCACGCTCATGCGCCCTCCAATATTTATTTTCGAAACCAATTTGATCTATATTGACACCAATAGCAAGACCAATGCTTATATTAATCACGGTTCAGGGCCAGATTGGTAGCGAACGGCGGCCGTAGTCCAAGGGGTACAAGCTATGCAGTGCCCCCAAGAAGGATAATCAGAGGCAGCATGCCTAGAGCCGCGACACACATCGCAAATGAAATGCTGCGTTGAAAAGGAGATGCATCGATGGTCGCTAAAATAGAAGCTGTTAACGCAGGCGACGCGGCAGTTTCAGTGCGCGGCCTGACGGTCGACCTCCCGAAAGGCATGGAGCGAGCCCACGCCGTCGAAAACATCTCCTTTGATCTCAAGCGGGGTCAGATCCTGTGCATTATCGGCGAGTCTGGTTCGGGCAAGTCGGTAACGGCGAACACGATTATGGGTCTCCTGCCGAAGATAATTCGGTGTTCGTCGGGGTCCATTCATCTTGACGGAACCGCCATCGTCGACGCGTCGCCGCAAAAGCTGCGGGATATGCGCGGCCGGGTCGTATCGATGATTTTTCAGGATCCCCTGTCGGCGCTCAACCCTCTGATGACGGTGGGCGAACAGATTACGGAAGCCATGACTGCACACGGTGTTGGCACAAAGGCGTCGCGGCGCAGCCGGGCCATCGAATTGCTGACTGAAGTGGGTCTGCCCGATCCGGAACTCATGTATTTCCAATACCCTTTCCGGCTTTCAGGTGGCCAACGCCAGCGCGTGATGATCGCGATGGCCCTGGCGCTCGAACCGAGCGTCCTGATCGCCGACGAGCCGACCACCGCACTCGACGTCACGACCCAGGCGCAAATTCTCGAGCTGATCCGGGACATTCAACGCCGCAAAGGCATGAGCGTGATGTTCATCACCCATGATTTCGGCGTTGTGGCAGAGATCGCCGACAGTGTCGTGGTCATGGAGAAGGGGCGTATTGTCGAACAAGGCACCGCCGAGCAGGTCCTGAATTCACCCGCCCACCCCTATACCAAGCGCCTGATAGCCGCCGTCCCGCGCCTGACCGGCGAGGATCGTGTCCCCCAGGAGACCGCCAGCAAGGGGTCTATCTTGAAGGTTGAGGGATTGTCCAAGACATATCGAAGCGGCAGCGTGCTGTTCGGCGGCCAGCGTGTCGTGAATGCGGTGAACGATGTTTCCTTCGACTTGGCGCATGGGCACACTCTGGGCGTCGTCGGAGAGAGCGGTTCTGGCAAATCGTCGCTAGGAAGGCTTCTGATCAAGCTTCAGGACAGCGATGGTGGTCGCATCCTGTTTGAGGGCCACGACATCGCCAAGCTTTCGGAATCGGAGTTCCGTCCGCTGCGGCCTCGAATCCAAATGATCTTTCAGGATCCTTTCGCGTCGCTGAACCCGCGGTCCACCATCGGACAAATCCTGACTGTAGGACCCGTAGCGCACGGGATGTCCTACTCCCAGGCGCGTGAGGAAGCACGAGCGTTGCTGTCACATGTGGGCCTCGATGCAGGCGCCTACGGGCGCTACCCGCACGAATTCTCCGGCGGCCAACGTCAACGCATCGGGATCGCTCGGGCCTTGATGTTCAAACCAAAACTTTTGGTTGCTGATGAGGCAGTCTCTGCTCTCGATGTGTCGATCCAAGCTCAGATTCTCGAGCTGCTGGATCAGATCCAACGAGAGACCGGCGTATCGATGATCTTCATCACCCATGATCTGCGCGTCGCCAGCCAGATCTGCGACGAGATCGCAGTGATGCAGAAGGGGCGGATTGTCGAACACGGTCCGCCGTCTCAAATCTTCCTGAATCCGCAATCGGCCTACACGCGTGAGCTGGTGGCGGCCATTCCAGGAGAGCGGCCGAGAAACACTCGGATGAATGCTGCGAACTATTGAGAGCTACGGCGCCTAGCGTCACTCGGGAGGAGAAATCATGACTAAAGATCTAACGACCAAATCCACCTATTCACGACGTGACGCGCTGCGCCTGATGGCAGCGGGCAGCGTCGCGAGCTTTGTCGCACCCAACCTGCTCGGCAAACCTGCTTATGCGCAAACCCCTCCAACAACTCCGTCGGGCCGCGTGGTCGTCGGGCTTTCCCAGGAACCCACCGTCTTCAATCCGCTGATGGCACATATCGAGGTCGATGATGCCGTGCATTTCTCGGTCTTTGATGCGCTTTTTCGAATCGACCCAAAGGGCGTTCTTCAGCCCAATCTAGCAGCTGAGGTGCCAAGCCAGAAGAATGGTGGGATCTCGCAGGACGGCCTCCAGTGGCGCATTCGTCTGCGTGACGACGTCCGCTGGCACGATGGCAAGCCGTTCACGGCCGACGATGTGAAGTTTACTCTCGAACTCATCACCAACCCGAAATTCCGCGCGTGGCGCACGGGTGGGCATTCTCTGGTCCGCGATATCAAGGTGGTCTCGCCGACTGAGATCACCTGGCGGATGGAGAGCGTCTTCGCTCCATACATGTCGTTTCTTGCCGAAACCTTCATTGTGCCCAAGCATATCTTGGAAAAAGAGGCAGACCCTAACGCGGCCGCCTTCAATCAGGCACCTGTCGGCACTGGTGCATTCAAGTGGGCGCGGCGCATCGCAGGCGATCATATCGAACTCGTTGCCAACACCGAATATTTCGGGGAAGGCCCATATGTCGAGCGGGTCGTCTTTAAATATATCCCTGACATGACGGTACTCTACACCCAATTCAAGAGTGGCGATATCGACCTTACGGACCAAGCATACATTTCCGCTGATCACTACCAGGAAGCCAGCAAACTGCCGCGTCGTGTCGTGAAGCTGCAGCCTGGGGCATCGGTCGAGTCGATCTATCTCAATCTTGAGAAGCCACAATTCAAGGATCCGGCGGTGCGCCGTGCGCTTTATGCCGCGATCGATAGAAAGGCTATCATCGACGCAATCTACTACGGCGTCGGGACCGTCACCGAGACCTTCATGCCGCAGCAATCCTACTACTACAATCCCGATCTGCCGGCGCAAGAATTCAACCTCAACCTCGCGCGCAAACTCCTCGATGAAGCCGGATGGCTGCCGGGGCCGGATGGAGTTCGGGGGAAGAATGGAGTGAGACTTGCCTTCGCCAACTCAACGACTTCCGGCAATAATCTTCGGGAACAGGTGCAACAATTCCTGCAGCAAACCTTCGCTGAGATCGGCGTCGAGATGACCATATCGAATTTGCCAGCGGCAGTCATGTTTGGCGAATTCTGGCTTAAGTCACAGTTTGACTCGGCCATCTCCGGAGTAGCCCATCTCATTGCAGCGGATCCGGACGCAACGAACCGCCTGCATTCAAGCGCAATCGTTGCGAAGGGCGGAAAGGGGTCCAACGTCGGCCAGTACTCCAATCCCGAAGTCGACGCGCTGCTCAAAAAGGGTGCCCAAACCTTTGATCCGGAGGCACGGCGCGCGATCTATCTTCGCGTGCAGGAAATCGTGCGGCAGGACCTGCCGTTTCTGCCGCTGTTTTCCGCTACCTATGTGATCGGGCGCAAGGAAGGGCTAGAGGGCTCCGAGTCTAACGCCAACACTCGAACAGCTTCCTGGCATGCTGCAGGATGGCATTGGAAGCGATGACCTTCGCTGCCGCCGTCGCGGATTGCGACGGCGGCAATCTATTGACGTTGTCATGAGGAGACCTAAATGCGCGGCTTCCTGATTAACCGGCTCTGCCAGAGCCTTGTCCTTCTCCTGATCGTTTCGGTCATCGGCTTCGTCGTCCTGAACCTGATCCCAGGTGGCCCGTTGGCGCAATTTGGACTCGATCCCAGCATGACCCAGGATGACCTCAACCGACTGAAAGAACAGCTGGGGCTCAACCGTCCACTGTGGATGCAATATCTAGACTGGGCCTGGCGCCTTGTGCAGGGTGACTGGGGCCATTCCTTCCGCGACGGTGCGTCGGTTCTGGACGTGATTGGACGGCACCTTTTTGCAACGCTGTTGCTAATGGGGTCTTCCACGATCATCGCGATCGCCATTGGTACCTGGATCGGTATTCGCGGTGCTACGCACCGGTATTCTGTCTTTGACTACCTCGCTACGGTCGGCGCAATGGTGGCGCTGTCGATCCCGACCTTCTGGTTCGGGCTGGTTGGGATTTACGTGTTTTCGCTCCAGTTGGGCTGGCTGCCGGCCGGGAACATGTACACAATTGGGGATGGCTCGGCCTTAAATTACATGCACCACCTGATTTTGCCGAGCATAGTGCTGGCCTTGGTCCATGTCGCCATCTGGAGTCGATACATGCGATCCGCAACGCTTGACGTTATCAGCCAGGAATTCGTCAAGACAGCACGCGCGAAGGGACTGAGCGAGCGCCGGATCTTGATGAAGCATGTCGTTGGCAACGCGTTGCTGCCGATGATCACATTGGCTGGAATGCAGCTCCCCAGCGTCCTAACGGGCGCCTTGGTCACCGAGACTGTGTTCACCTGGCCGGGAATGGGTCGACTGTTCCTGGATAGTCTAGGCTATAGCGACTACCCGGTTGTCATGGGCTTGCTGATGTTCTCCGCAATCCTTGTCGTTCTTTGCAATCTTATCACCGACATAGTCGTCGCAATCATCGATCCCCGCATCCGCCTGAGCTAGGCGCACCACAAGATGCACAAAAGGAGTCAACCACTATGACCGCGATCGCTGCGAAATCGGGCCAGGACCGCTGGTGGAACAGCCGAACCACACACCGCTTTTTGGGCCATCATCTGGCTCTGCTCGGAATGGTGATGATCGTCTGTTTGACGCTGGCTTGCGTTTTAGGTCCCCACCTGCTGCCGTACGATTCGCTCTATATCGATCTACGTGCCCGATTTTCGCCGCCGCTGACCGGCTACCACTATCTAGGCACCGATCCGCTGGGCCGGGATGTGGCCGCGCGGCTCTTCATGGCGGGACGAACCTCCCTACTGGTTGGCTTTTCGGCAATGCTCTTGTCGACGCTCATCGGAACGTTTGTGGGCGTCATCGCAGGATACCGTGGCGGCTGGATCGGCACGATTCTAATGCGGACAGTGGATGGTTTTCTATCCTTCCCTTCGATCTTTCTGGTGCTTGCCCTCGCCGCAGCACTGAAGCCCGGCCCGATCATGATTACCGTCGTTATCGCAGCCTCCAGTTGGATGGAGGTCGCCCGGATTGTCGAGGCTGAGGTCCGGTCGCTCCGCGAGCGCGAATTCGTTCAAGCCGGGCGCATGCTGGGGCTGAGCGGCACGCATATAATGTTCCGAGAAATCTTGCCGAATGCCATCGGTCCGATCATCGTCGCTGCCACTCTGACCGTTGCCCGGGCGATCCTCATGGAGGCCTATATCAGCTTCCTCGGTTATGGAATCCAGCCGCCGCTGCCCAGCTGGGGCAACATGCTGAATGGCGCGCAGCAGTATCTAAACAGTGCGCCGTGGCTGGCCATCATTCCTGGTGCCGCCATCACCATTGCGGTCACCAGCTTTAACTTTATCGGCGACGGACTGCGTGATGCGTTCGATGTTCGAGCTGATCACAGCTGAGGAAACGAGCACCCGGAACGCCAACGGACGAAGCTCCTGAGGTGATGAAACATGTTTCGAGGTGATCGCCATAGGCGAGGCGCCGGAAACGTCACGTGCTTTCGATGAACAACGATTGTGAATCCCAACGCTCCCATAGGAGATAACGGCGTTCACGCATGTCCTTAAGGAATAAAATTATGCCCGCCGAGGTCCAAAAAGTCAGTGACAGCGCCTCTTTTCCGACCGAGGTGGACGTCGCGGTCATCGGCGCAGGAATTATTGGTACCTGCACGGCCTATGAACTCTCGCGCAGAGGGGTGTCCGTTGCTCTGCTCGAAAAAGGCATCGTTGGCGGCGAACAGTCGAGCCGCAATTGGGGCTGGGTTCGTCAACAGAACCGCGACATCCATGAACTAGCCCTTGCTATGTACAGTTTGCGGCGCTGGGAAGAGTTGGGCCCCGAGATCGGCCGCGATCTCGGTTTTCGTCGAAGTGGGATACTTTATTGCACTAAGAACCAGGCGGATGTCGCCCGCTGGGAAAAATGGGGCCAGACCGCGCGCCTTCAAGGATTTCATAGCCAGATACTCAGTGCTTCCGAGACCAACGAACGGGCCTCAGGCGGCACGTCCTCCTGGGTCGGTGGAGTCTGGTCTCCGTCTGACGGGAGAGCGGAGCCCAGTCTTGCTGTGCCGGCCATTGCCGAGGCAGCAAAGGAAAACGGCGTATCGCTCCATCAAAACTGTGCCGTTCGGGGCCTCGACGTTGCAAACGGCCGCGTTACAGGAGTGTGGACTGAACGGGGTCTTGTGAAAGCCAGCACAGTGGTTTGTGCCGGAGGTGCATGGGCCTCCCGCTTTTCTCATCGACTTGGAATAGAGCTTCCGGTCGCGAACATCGCCGGGACAGCGATCAAAACAACCCCGGCGCCCGAGGTTGTTCAAGCAGGATGCCTATCGGGTTCAAACTTCGTGATGCGGCGGCGGATTGACGGTTCCTATACGATCGCTGTACCCGGACATGGCACGCTCGACGTCACACCGCGTGGAATGCGATACGCGCTCAAATTCTACCAGATGTATCGCAGCAAGATCGGCAAGAAGCTCAAGTACCGCCTTAACAGCAGCTTCTGGAATGGCCCCGACGCCATTGGCAACTGGGAGAATGACGAGATTTCGCCGTTCGAAAAGAACCGCATTCTGGACCCCGCGCCCGATGGGGAGCTCGTCAAGCTGGCCGTGAAGAACCTTGAAACGGAATACCCGGCGCTGAAGGGGATCGGGGTCGAGCGCGCTTGGGGAGGTCTGATCGATACCTCTCCCGATCTCATTCCGGTGATTTCGGAAGTGGAGGGACTGTCCGGCTACGTGATTGCCGCGGGCTTTAGTGGCCATGGTTTCGCAATCGGCCCAGGGGCTGGCCGGCTGGTGAGTGAGATCGTGCTGAACGATAGGCCGATGACTGACCTCTCACCCTACAGATTAAGCCGTTTCACAGATGGCTCCTCGATCAAACGTCCGGAAATGATGTAGGCGGCAATCCGTGACCGCAGGCCGAGGATTCGTTTCACTGGTGTGGGTAGTTGAAACTATAACCAGACGACGGCTCGCGTTAGGACATCTGCCGACAGTGGCTCGAGGGTCGTCGTTGAACGGCGAAACGATGCCCACGAACAAAAGAATAGGGAGGCTGAGCTGTGGCCATCGAACGATACATCGTGCCCCGAACCATCCGGACTCGCGCCTTTATCAACAAGGATAAATACGAAAAGTGGTACGAGGAGAGCGTTGAGGACCCGGACAAGTTCTGGGGCAAACATGGAAGGCGCATCGACTGGTTCAAGCCCTATACGAAAGTCAAGAACACCTCCTTCAAGGGCAAGGTCTCGATCAAGTGGTTCGAGGACGGCCTGACCAACGTTTCCTACAACTGCATCGACCGTCACCTGAAGACCCATGGAGAGCGCACGGCGCTGATCTGGGAAGGCGACAACCCCTATATCGACAAGAAGATCACCTATAACCAGCTTTACGATCAGGTCTGCCGGCTGGCCAACGTCTTGAAGAAACACGGCGTCAAGAAGGGCGACCGCGTCACCATCTACATGCCGATGATCCCTGAAGCGGCCTATGCGATGCTCGCCTGCGCCCGTATCGGCGCGGTGCATTCGGTCGTGTTCGGCGGGTTCTCGCCGGAAGCGCTGGCCGGCCGAATCATCGACTGCCAGTCCACCTTCGTGATCACCTGCGA
>NZ_PVBK01000021.1:0-82094 GCF_002968535.1 Neorhizobium sp. T7_12
TTTCGAGAGAGGTCGATCCACTGTCGGTCACAGACACAGATCTGATCGAGATCTGCAACCACCTCAATGCCACGCCGCGCAAGTGCCTTGGCTATCGAACCCCGGCCGAAGTCTTCCGCAAAAAATTACTCGCCCAGATGAGACACGCCGGTTAGCTTAAAGCAGCCCGCAAGTCGCGGTTCAGCATGAACTCACACGGGTACATTCTATTTTCAAGTGCGACATGCCAATAACATCAATGGCTTCGCCTTGGAGAAATTTGCATGTCGCCCTGCTATTCGCAACTCACCCTGTCCGACCGCCGCCATCTGTATCAGTTAAAGGAACGCAAGCTGCCGACGGCAGTCGTAAGGGCCGGACGCATCAACCGTCGCAGAGTTGCCCCTCTCTCAGCCTCCCTACTGGTGCCGCTGGCTCGACTGTTGATCGGACGGTGCCTCAGCCGTCATGTTCGCCAAGATGATGACGTACTCATCCGCGGCGTCGGCGAGGATCAGTGCGACTTCCTGCCGGCCGAGGCCTTCCTGCTGAAGGCGCTCGATCATCTCCAGCATCGCGGCTTCGACCCTGAAGCGGTGCGCAGGTGGAGGTTCGTATGGTTCATCGGGTGTCTGAGTTCGCATGTCCATGATCTGTTTCCCCATGTCAGGGGAGCATTGCACACCGTCGGCGGTCTGCAAGCAGATGCTTAAATAACAGTTAACGCGACCGCCCGACTGCTGCCCAAGTCAGACCAGACTCGAGCCGCTACTGGATCGGGCGTACTCGCAGACCAGTGAAGAGGAGACATCGCAGAGTAGATCACTGGTGAACGCGGATGCTGACGGGGAACAGGCATCGGGAGACGTGCTGAAATCAACATTCGCGTTCTATCCCTTAACAAGAGCAGTTCACGGAAGTTTCGCGCGCCTTAAAATTTGTTGAAGCTATTTCGGCCGCAACTGGTGCGGCCATGTCCCGAAAACCCGATAGTTGGCCCAGACGCTTCGAGATATCTCATCTTCGGTTGCCCATTCGGCGTCGGAGTCGTTGAGCAGAGTGAGAAATCCGTTGTTGCTCTCGATGTCGCCCGGCGATTGATAACCTTGCTCGCACTCCTCGCAATGTCCGTAGACATCTCCGGTTTCGCTCTCTCGAAAGAGAAAGAGCCGCCCGTTGTGACAATTCGGGCAATGGCCTGCGTGAAATAGCATCATGGCGCCTCGGAAGGGTTTCGCGGGCGTTTAGGTTGTTCAGCCCTGTACTCGGAGCCTGCAACGCGCAACTCACCCGAACTTCATACGGACGGCGTCTCTGCAGTCTTTTTCTTCGGCGTCTCGACCACGGGTTTCGGAATAACGGGCGTCTTCGGGTTCTTCGAATCGATCGGCTCGAGGACGACGTAGGCCGGATTAGGATAATGATCGAGAGCCGCACCGGTGGCCGCATCCACGCCCATTCCGATGATGCCGCCAACTAGGATGTTGCCGGCGAACCCAGCCGCTCCTCCATCACTTATCTTGGTTTTGACGTCCAGCCGGCCAGGTTTGTAGCCTTCTTTCTCCGCAAAGACGGTGAACTCTGCCTTCCGCTCAACCTTGATTGTACACGGCGATTGCGGGCACATATGACCAAGCGAGGTTGTCACCTTCGCGTCGTTCGGAAGAGCCGAAATGACCATGTTTTCAGATGTGCCGCGAGAGATCGAGCCGCATGACGAAAGGGCTACGGCAAGCGCAGCGATAGACGCAATTTTGATGTGCATTGAAATCCCCTTACCCTGCGGGGAGGAGAGCAGAAATTCGCGTGGAGGTCGAGTATCAGAGTTGATGGGTGGTTAATTCGGTTTTCCCACGGCGCGAGGTGCAACTTACCTGCCTTGGAAGTTCATCCACACTGATTTGACGGCGTCGTCATTTTGGAGGTTGCTCCGTACCGCGCGGATGCTGGTTGAAGCGCCCTATGTCATCCTTTATGAGACCCTGCCGGACAGTGACGAGGGCGATATCCATACGGGTGAGATTGTGCGGGTGGTGCATGGTCGGCGCGACCTATCCGCGCTTTTCTAAGGTAGGTTAGGCTGCTAAAGCGAATGCTCCAACGGGCACCTTTATGTGTCCGGCACCGACGCCGAGCCTCCTCGCCATCCCTTCTCAAACACCGCGTTTTACTAGAACCCGTGAACGAAACGCCCTTACATCTAACACATGGGCCGACCGGTGAATTGCACGGTGACAGGCAGCGCACAGGACGGCGAAATCATCTGTGATGAGCTCCCGCCCCACGCCTTCCTGCATCTCGCCCCAAGGCATGAGATGGTGTAACTCAAAACCGGTTCCCCAGATCTTTTGGTCTTTTTGGGAGATGGCATAGTTGCAGGATTCACAGAGAAATCTCTTGATAGATAAAGCATCGATTGCGGCCGCGTCCTTCCCATCGTTCATGCTGTTCGCATACGCACAATAAAGGGTGGCGAGAACCCAACAAAAGAGGCTCTAGGTTTTTTTGCGTCGCAACATTTTTTGAAGGAGAAGTGATCCGGCTGACCATCTCTCCCGCGCAACGTGCGACGGCTGAATTCGTGCGGCCAGTTGGCAAGCGGCGAGGTCGTGGGAATGCGATCGACAGGGAGATCATCTCCCGGACCCGCCATTGCGAATGCCGGAATATCGGGTTCTGACGCCCGCGACATGATGCTGGAGTCGTCAAGAAACGCTTCGACGCGACCAGGGGCCTGCATGCCTTTGAACATGCGTCCGATAGCGGTGGCGCCTGAACCTCAAGGGAAACCAGGCTTTCTGCTCAAGCTCTTAATCTGGTCCCGTGCTTCAGCCAGTGGGCTAGCCCACAGTCCAACGGCCGCTGAGGTTATATCGCGCCCATTCCGGACGCCGACACCGCGCTCCGGAAGGTCAAGGGATGAATCGAGGATGACAACGAAATCCACCCGTATTCCGCGAGGGGGATGGCCTCCCCAAGGAAATTCATCAAAGCATTATCTCAATGGCTGAGCTGTCCGGCGAATTGATGCACTTCACCCCTACCGACCCTTTTGACGACGACCAGTGCCAACAAGCCGGATGTGGCGCCGCAAAATCATATTGCACTGCGTCAATTGGCTGCCATAATGGGTTTGAGCATGAACCCCATCTCTTGCAGGAGTGAGAAGAATGAATGTCGCATTCCGCGTGAACAAGACCGACAGCCAGCGGGCACTCGTTGAGCACCTTGCCCGGTTCAAACTCGTTCCACCTCAAAACTGCACCATAACCTTCCGCCGGCAGCACGCGGTCGTATCCTCCCAATATTCTTTCGCGTTGAGCTCGGCTTTAACAGCGTGGCGCCACTGAGCGCCGAAGCTCTCGCCGGTCACTCTGGATCGGCGAATGCTCGTCCAGCTTGGACGATTCAGCGAACGGGGTGATCGTCTGGCTCAACGCCATTGCTGCGTTGCGCCGCCTGGCATCTTCTGGCATAAATTGATTGCTGTCGTCGGCAAGGGACCGCGCGAATCTACGACCGCGCATTTCGCCTTTGGGTAACGTCCGGACCGAGATGGCATCTCGCCATGCCCGCGCCGGACGGTTTCGGGGCCGCCCTTGGCTGCAAATTTTCAGGCGATATTCGGCTTTGCTTCCGATGAAATCCGCAGGTTCTTTCTAGCCGTCGACGTGGACCAGGACCTCGCCTTGTTCGCCGAACCCGGGCTGTCATCCCGACACGCGGGTGACCGGCGATGAACCTCAGGCAGATCGAAGTTTTTCAGGCCGTGATGCGCACCGGCAGCATCACGGCCGGCGCCGAATTGCTCAACCTTTCCCAACCGGCCGTCAGCCGTCAGATCGAGCGGCTGGAACAGGTCTCGAAACTCAAGCTCTTCCGTCGTGTCGGCCGCGGCATCCAGCCAACACCCGAAGGCATGGCATTTTACGAAGAGGTGAAGCGTGCATTCGTGGGGTTGGAAAACCTTCGCCACATTGCCGATACGATCAGCAATTTCAACACCGGCCATCTGCGCATTACCTCGATATCCGCGCTTGGTTTCGGCTTCTTGCCGCGTGTCATCACGCGCTTTTCGAAACAGTATCCGAACGTCGATGTTTCGCTGCAGGTTCGCAGCGCCGGCGCCGTCAGAGGCGTGACGGCCACGCAGGAATTCGACCTGGGATTCCTGCCAGGCCCCCTCAATGAGGGCGATCAGCATCTGGAACATTTCGCCAGTGTTGACGGGCTATGCATCCTGCCCTCGGGCCACCCTCTGGCGAAAAAAACCGAAATCCGACCTGGCGACCTTTCAGGTTTTCCGTTCATCGGGTTCGTCAAGGATGACGTCACCCGGCGGCAAGTCGACCAGATTTTCGCCAAAGCCGGTGTCAAGCCGAAGCTGCATATCGAAACCCAGTATGCGGCGACCGTCTGCAATTTCGTCGCTAACGGCGCCGGTGTGTCGATCGTCAGCCCATTCGCCGCGCTCGACTTTGCGGGCCATGGGCTTGTCATGCGCCGCTTCCGCCCAGCGGTCAAACTGGACTATCTGATGGCAAGGCCGAGCTTGCGGCCCGAGTCGGCGGTGACCAGCCGGTTCCTTGCGGTTTTGAAAGAGGAACGGGACAGCACCCTCGCCCAGTTCAATATGGCCGCGGCCTGGTGCGACTGACGGCCCCGTGAGTGCTTTCCGGGTCGAGAACCCCTGGGAAGGGTGGCCCCAACGGCCAGCCGACATCGCTTTTCGCCATCTTCTTGATTGCCTTCGGTTTTTCTGCCTGGCTGGCGAGACAAATGTCGCGGGATCGCCTTGATCGGCGTCAACTCACATTACACCCGTGCATGAGTTGCGATCATATTTCGATTGGACGCCGACCTCTGGATCCGCTGAATTCGCGATAGTTAGGCAGCCAACCGTTTCAATCATTCCGACCGGCGCTTTCTGATCGCGTCGCTATCGCTGCTTCGAGTGCCTTGGCCTCGAGCGCGAGAAAAGCGGTTGCCGCCGACTGTAAATCTCGATTGCCAACAATCCGTCGCGCCAGACGATGGACCAAACCAACAGGGGAAGGCAGACATGCAGCCAAAAACGCAAATAAGGATGGCGGCCATCGATCGCAGGGGCTTCATCGCGGCATCGTGTACCGCACTCCTGGCCGCCCCATTCATCCGAACCGCCTCGGCGAAAAGCCGCACCCTGACCATTCGTGATCCCGGTGGCCCGATTGGAGAAGCCTATAGGCAAGCATTTTTCGAACCGTTCAGCAAGCGGACCGGGATTGATGTCATCGGTGTCCAGTCGTCTCACGGCCCGACCGGTGAGATCAAGGCGATGGTCGAGGCAGGCAACTATGCCTGGGACGGCGCGCTGCTTGATATGAGCGATGTCGTCGTCCTTACAGACCGTCAGTATCTCGAGACGGTTTCGGGACCGGGTGGGCTCGGACCCAATGCCGCGCAGATCCCTGCCGATCTGCGGAACGATTTCCTGATCGGAGCCATGGGTTATGCCACGGTCCTTGCCTATCGCACCGACACAATGGGCAGGCAGCCACCGAGAGACCTTGCC
Source organism: Neorhizobium sp. T7_12 (assembly GCF_002968535.1). Lineage (NCBI taxonomy): Bacteria > Pseudomonadati > Pseudomonadota > Alphaproteobacteria > Hyphomicrobiales > Rhizobiaceae > Neorhizobium > Neorhizobium sp. T7_12. The sequence continues at coordinate 5,534 of NZ_PVBK01000021.1, forward strand.
GATTTCTGGAATACCGCCGCCATCCCCGGCGTGCGTTCGCTTCGCAAACATCCCAATGGAACACTGGAACCGGCTCTGCTGGCTGACGGCGTCAAAAAGGCGGATCTCTACCCGCTCGACCTCGATCGGGCATTCAGGAGCCTCGACAGGATCAAGAACGATATCGCGGTGTGGTGGACCGGTGGGGCGCAGACCTCGCAGATGCTCAAGACCGGCGAGGTGGATTGCCTCCTGACCTGGAATGCGCGGGCGCAGGTCGCAATCGACGATGGCGCGCCCGTGACCATCGTGTGGAAGGACGCAATGTTCTCGTTTGCCGGTTTCGCCATTCTCAAGGGCGGCCCGAATGTCGAATTGATGCGCGAGTTCATCGAATTTGCTTCAGCGGGCGAGCGTCAGGCGGAGTTCGTCAAGCACTCGACGAGCGGCCCTTGCAATCCGAAGGCCTTCGACTTCATCGAGCCGAAACTTGCCGGGATCCTTCCGACAAACCCCAACTATTTCGCGGAGATGTTCGTCATGGACGCGAAATGGTGGGGCAGCAACAACGCCGTGGCGCAAGAGCGCTACGAGAACTGGCTCGTCGGGTAAGGCCTGGCCGGGGCTTCACGATGGCCTGAATGCCAGCATCGATTAATCGCATATCTGGGAGGTTTTTACATTGAAAGAACGCATCAACAAGCTGGCGATCCGGGGGCTGACGAAGAGATACGGATCGGCCACCGCCCTCAATCACGTCGATCTCGATCTGGCGGACGGCGAGTTTCTGACCATGCTGGGTCCGTCCGGCTCCGGCAAGACGACGCTCCTGTGGGCGGTCGCAGGACTCAATGCGCCCGACGACGGCAAGATATGGATCGACGGTCGCGAGGCGACTGACCTGCCCGCGTCAGGTCGCGACATCGGCATGGTCTTTCAAAATTATGCGCTGTTTCCGCACATGACGGTCACTGAGAATATCTCGTTTCCGCTCGAGATGCGGAAAATGCTTGCCGGCGAGCGGCTGCCGGCCATCAGGCGGGCGCTTGAAATGGTAAAGCTGGAGCATGTCGGAGACCGCTATTGCAACCAGCTTTCGGGCGGACAGCAGCAACGCATCGCCTTGGCGCGGGCTTTCGTCGCCAATCCTTCCATCATTCTCATGGATGAGCCGCTTGGAGCACTCGACAAGAAATTGCGCGACCATCTGCAATTGGAGATCAAGCGGCTGCATGAGCAGCTGGGAATGACGGTTCTTTACGTGACGCACGATCAGGAGGAGGCAATGGTCATGTCGGACCGCATCTGCCTGATGAACCGTGGACGGATCGAGCAGATCGGCGCTCCCGACGAGCTCTACTTCCGGCCCAAAAGCCTGTTTGCCGCGGATTTTCTCGGCGAGTCGAACCTGATCAAGGGCAGGATCATCGCCGAAGAAGCAGAGTGTCTCCTCCTGGACCTGCCGGGGATCGGGACGATCCGGACCCATCGCACATCGTCAGACGCGCATGGCCCCGATGTCGTCCACTTCACGCGCCCGGAATCCATCGAGGTCCTTTCCGATGCGGACACCAGGGCAAACCGATTGTGTGGCCAGGTGACCGAAGTCGTCGTTTCGGGTGCGATCACCAAGCTGTTCATCCGCGTCGGTGAGACGTCGACATTGCAGGTTTCGCAGCTGACCTGCGGTGCGCGAGGTGTACGCAAAGGTGAGAGGCTCACCATCGGTTGGAACGCTGACGTCGGCAGGGTTTTCTCGGACAACCAGCGGGAGGCTGCATGATGGCGAGAGTTGATTTTGTCGCCGGAACCACCCCGCCGCTGCGCATCTGGCCGACATGGAACAAGCTCTATTGGCAGACCGGGCCCGTGGCGGTGTACCTGCTGTCGCTGTTCGTCATTCCGGTCGTGATGCTTCTGGGCTTAAGCTTCCTGGATGAACGCAACCTTCCGTCTCTTGAGCACTACCAGCGGCTGGTCGACGTACCGCTCTATGGCAAGGTCCTGCTCACAACCATCAAAGTCGCTTTCTACACGACGCTGCTTTGTATCGTTGGCGCCTATCCGGTGGCCTATCTCCTGGCAATCTCACGCGGATCGACGCGCAACTGGCTCATCATTCTGGTCTTGATGCCGTTTTGGACGAGCTTCCTCGTGAGGACGTTCGCATGGATCGTGCTTCTCGGTCGCAAGGGCGCTGTCAATCAGATCCTGCTTGCCATGGGGATTGTCGATGCTCCGCTGCAGTTGATCTACAATTTCGCCGGCGTGATGATCGGCATGACCCATGCCCTGATGCCTTTGGCAATATTGACCCTTCTGGCGGTGATGGAGGGTATCGACCCGAACCTCTCCAAGGCTGCGGCGACGATGGGGGCAAAGGGCGGGACGCGTTTCTGGCGGATCTACTTCCCCCTGACGATGCCTGGCGTCGCGTCCGCGGCCCTTCTGGTCTTCATCACGTCCCTCGGCTTTTTCATCACCCCGGCTTTGTTGGGTGGTCCTCAAGACACGATGATCGTCCAGCTCATCATATTCCAGATCAGGGAGGTCCTGAACTGGCAATTTGCCGGCGCCATCGGCGTTTTGCTCGTCATCACCTTCATGGCGATTTTTCTCGTCTACGACCGGATATTCGGCCTGTCGGTTATCGGGGGGAGCGCGCCAACGCGGGTGCCCGCGAAGAAATCGTCCATACGCCGGTGGGCGGTCCTTGCCGGAAACACGATCACCTCGGCTTTAGCCAATCTCACCGATGCGGCCATCTCCGCGTTGACGGCTCTGAAACAGGAAAAAAGACGTCGAGCACGCCGCACGCGCCTCGGACTCTATGCTGCCTGTACGTTCGTTCTGGCCTTTCTCGCGCTCCCCACGCTTTTCGTTCTGCCGGTCTCGTTCACGTCGGAGGCCTTCCTGACCTGGCCTCCAAAGCTTTTCTCGCTGCAATGGTATCAGTTGGTGTTGGACTCGCCGGTATGGCTTGGTGCGGCTGTGAGATCCTTCATCGTCGCGCTCGCCGCCGCCGCCATCGCGATGCTGTTTGCCGTGCCCTGTGCCTTCGCACTGGCGCGCGACAGTTTCGCCGGGAAGCCGGCCCTGTTCGGACTGGTTGTTGCGCCGATGATCGTACCGAACATCTTCATCGCCGTTGGTCTGTTTTTTCTCTTTTCGCGGATTGGAATTGCCGGCACTACGTTTGCTGTCGTGCTGGGGCACACGGTCATTGTGATCCCTTATATCGTCATCACCGTGCTTGCCGTCATCAAGGGTTATGACCGCAATCTCGACTATGCGGCCGCCACCATGGGTGCGAGCGGCGTGCAGACCTTCCGCCGCGTGACATTTCCCCTGATCCGTTCAGGCATCATCGCATCGTTCATGTTCGCATTCATCATTTCCTTCGACGAGTTGACGATCGCTCTTTTTGTCACCGGCGGTCGCGTCACCACTTTACCCAAGCTCATGTACGAGGATGCCCTGCTATCGGTGAGCCCGCGTCTGGCGGCCGTAGCCAGCCTCCTGCTGGTATTCATGAGCATCATCATCGTGGTTTCGGAATTGATCCGACGGAAGGGAGGACACCGCTATGGTCAAAATTGAGCCGTCGACGAACTTGCAACCAGCACAGGCCGGATCGGTGAACCGGACGGGTCAGTTATTTGGGACTGCGGTGGAAACGCCGATATCGACGCTTCTGGACTTCGACAAGGATGGCAAGCAGGACGGCTCCCTTCACCTTTACCATTCTCGGGAAACCAACGGCTATGGCTACGTTCCGATCCCGGCGATCTCGGTCAAGAACGGCGCTGGTCCGACCGCCCTGTTGGTCGGCGGCAATCATGGCAACGAGTATGAAGGTATCGTTGCGCTGATGAACCTCGCCCGCGATCTGGAGGCAGAGTGGGTGCAAGGCCAGATCATAATCCTGCCATCGCTGAATTTTCCGGCGGTGATGGCCGGGACAAGATCCTCCCCGCTTGATGGAGCCAACCTCAACCGGTGCTTTCCGGGCGATGCCTTGGGCGGTCCGACGCAGGTGATCGCGCATTACGTCAGCACGGTGCTTTTGCCCCGCGCCGATCTCGTGATCGACCTGCACGCCGGGGGGCGTTCCTCGGAGTTCATCCCCTGCGCGCTGTTGCGCGAGGATGGAAGCGGACGAGCATCCCCCGAGTTGCGGCGTTTGGCCGAATGGTTCGGCGCGCCAGTCAGTTTTTTCAGCACCGGCAAGGGTGGAGGAGGCAGCCTGACCCTTTCGGGTGAATGCACGAGGCAAGGCATAGCCTGCCTGACGGTCGAGCTCGGCGGAGGTGAAATGCTGTCCCGGCAGGGGCTCCAGCTTGCCAGCGAGGGCATGAAGAGGATCCTCAAACAGGTCGGCATCCTGCCCTCGATCGCCGTGACGACACCCAACGTGACGCGCTGGATGGAAAAGGGTTCAAACAGTCGCCTGCATGCTCCTGTCGCCGGAATATTCGAACCTCGCATCCAGCTGGGCGAATATGTTTCGGCTGGCAAGCTCGCGGGGCTCATTCATTTTCCGGACTTCCCGATTCGCGAGCCCGCGGAAGTGCGTTTCGAAACCTCCGGCTATGTCTTGTCGCGCCATATACCCGCCTTGGTTGGCAGAGGCGACGAGCTGTGCACCTTCCTCAATGATGAGCTCCGGCAATAGGGCAATGATCAGTAAGACATATGAGACGAGCCGATCGGCTCGTGTCGCCGAGCCAAATCCCATACTATCCGGCATGCGGTGCATCAAATGCCAAAGGTCCTGGCCGATCGGCGATTATTTTGGCGGCTGTCCTGCCTGCGCCGCGACAGGCGCGCCCGCGAGCGTAGCACCTGTTTTTGAGAGTTTTCCAGAATTGAAGGTTGCCGGAGATATCGCAAACTGGCTCGCTTATCCGGGTCATCCCCGACTCGGTGAGGGAAATACCCCTCTCCTCGAGCTGACCGAGACTGCGGCAAAAAACGATATCAAATGGCTGGGCGTGAAAAACGAGGGCGCAAATCCGACCGGCTCGCACAAGGACAGGATGAGCGCGGCCATCGTTCGCAGAGCTCTCGATATCGGCGCGCGCGCACTCGCTATCGCTTCAAGCGGGAATGCCGGCGCCTCGCTCGCAGCATTTGCGGCCCATGCTGGTCTCAAATGCGTGGTGGTGACCACCGAAGCAATGGAGCGAGGCTGGCGAAAAGCGATCGAGCTGCACGGCGCCGAAGTCATCGTGGCGCCGAACTCCGCGGCGCGATGGGAATTGGTTTCCGTCCACGCCAAGTCAGGGGAGTGGTATCCGGCCAGCAACTTTACAATCCCGGCCGTCGGCAGCAACCTGTTCGCCGTCGATGGATACAGGGCGATCGCGCTTGAACTCTATCTGTCTTTGGGTGCGGAGCAGCCAAGTGACATCATTGTGCCAGTGTCCCGAGGAGATCTGCTGTGGGGACTGGCAAAGGGATATGCCGATCTTGTTTCCGCAGGGCTGGTGACAGACATCCCGCGAATTCACGCAGCGGAACCGTTTCCCCGAATTTCCCAGGCGATGGCGGGGAAAGACTATGTGGGACAGTTTCATGGGCAGTCGCCGCTTCTCTCCCTGGGTGGAACGACCGTCACCTATCAGGCCATCGCAGCGCTGCTCTCCTCGCGAGGAGTGGTCGTCGGACCCTCGGCTGATCAAACCATTGCCGCGCAGCTTGAATTGGCGCGAGTGGGTCTCTTCGTCGAAAGTTCCAGCGCGATTGCGCTTGCAGGACTTAAGATCTTGCGCGAGCAGGCTGTCATTGCCGAGGATGCATCGGTTGTGCTGATCCTGACGTCACATGGCTATAAAGAGGGCTGATAGATCTCCGGGAGAAGACCTTTCAGGGCGAGAGCGATTGACGCTGTGTCGGAGCTTAGAAGCGCTGATCGAACGTGACCGCCTCCGCGTGAGCTGAAGTCGGCGGTCGCTTAGGATGGACTGGAGCCGAAGCTAGAACGCGACTTTCGTGTCCGCGCTGAGTCGAAGTGTCTTCACGCGATCCATGATGATCCGAGCGTGTTCGCCTGACAGTGGGAGATCTTCCATCATCTTGCCCCAGGTGTCGGCCGCCTTTTCGACTGTACGGGTGACTTCTTTCTTGACGACGTTCACGGGAACGCCCGCCAAATCGGCTGCCCTCTGGAAACGTGCCAGTCCGACGATCAGCGAATCGTGGCTATCTCGAAATTTCAAGGCAAGCTCGTTGCTGCCGTCATAGACAATCGTGGCGACGATATCGTAGGCCGGGCTGAGAGCGCCGTTGATCCCATCCTCATAGATCAGCGAGTGGTTCTTGAGATGCGCGTCGCCGTTTCCGAGCAATATGTTGACCGTGGTGCGACGGACGATCTCCAGATAATCCTTCGTGCCTCGGCCGAAGCGTTTGGCAAGGTTCATGACCGTCTCTTCGTTGGCCGCAGTATATTTTCGCTCCTTTGGAACCTGCATCACTTGGCAAAAATCCTCCATATGAACACGTGCGCCATCGGCGGCACGGTCAAATCGTTTGACCGCCAGAACGTAATCTCCCTTTAGCATCTCGGGCTTGATGCCCACAACTGAGTCGGTCTGGACCAACTCGCAATGAGGGATCGTCACTCCTGCCGCTTCTGCGAGTTTCATTGACGAATATTCAAGCTCGGGGAGCATCGCGTAGCGTTCGCTGGGTAGCTTTACGACTATATCGCCATTCATCCCTGTGGCCGGAAACGTGAGGCGCTCGTCCTGCTTCAGCATGCTCATCTTGAGCTGTACGCCCGCCAGAGAGAAGCGGATCTGGTTTGGTGCATCGGCCTGATCGGTAGAGAGTGGTTCGCGTTCAGGAGGGGCCACCGCAGGCTCGTCCTGAACGCGAACCATCACAGCTCCCGGCAGGTCGTGGCCAAGATGGGCGAGAACGTCAAAATCTGTTGTGGCCCCAGTCGGAAGTCCCCGCAAAACGAGGTCGCGAAGCGCGCCTTCTGGCAGCAGGTTGGAGAACCAGGGATGCAGGTCGCGTCCTGGCTGCGTGATCGGACCAGAAGTCAGCATTCGAACCGTCCGCTCCTCATCTCCGATGAAGCGGATTGACGAGCTGAGGAGAGGTCTGTTTTCACCAAGCGCGATGTAGGTCCCTTCGACAATGAAGCGCATTAGTCCGCTTCGTTCCCTGATCAAGGTTCCAACCTGAGTATCTGCCTTGCCAGACCTCAGAAAGACGGACAGCGTGTTGCTCATTGCTTTGCCGCCGTCGCGCCCCGTGTAGGTGTTTCATCGTCTTCCCCATCATAGCCATCAGGGATGAACACATCTTCCAGTACTGAACCCTCGTAGGGCTTGTGAGGGCCGGATGGCGGTGCCAAATACTCGGAGATGATGGAATTGACGCGGCTGATTGCCCGGTTGGGTACGAATACGATCTGCATCTGCAGTGCTTCGGCCACAGCCTGTAAGGTGGCGGCTTCCGGGTTGATGGCTCCTCGCTCAAGGCGAGAGACATAACCCTGATCTAGGCCAATCAGCTCTCCCAGATCGCGCTGAGACATCGACGCAGCCTTCCTCAAAGGCTTCACCTGTTTTAGGAACGACATTAACATGCTGACCTCATGACTCATATTTCATATCCGTGCCAAAATATGATTTAAAATACATTTCGTCAAGTCGGCAAAGATGCCCCTGATGAACAAGGATACATGTCTTTACGCATAAATGAATTATACATCATTCTTTATGTCAAGCGCTCGCCTGACGCAATCCCGCCCGTCAGCGCTTCGTCTTCGCAAGGTAGCGCTCGTAACGCGCCTCAATCTCAGGAGACTGGGCAGCACCTCGTTCCTCCATGGTCAGCACCACGCCCTGCGCAGTCGCCGATACAGGCGGCATTTCATTTCAAGAGACCCTATCTCAAGGCCGCATTTGGCGCTTGGTGGCAGCTCCTACTAATGCGGGTTTTCGTTCGGGGGTGGGGGCTAAGTTATCGGCTCCAATGAAATGTTAATGTATATATTGACGTTTCATTGCCGAGTGTATAGTTATATATATACGGAATGATTTAATCTGTCAACATATGGGCGCCCAATGAGCGTGAAGCAAGCTGTACGTCGGCAGTATCAGGCGATTGTAGATACGGCGCATGGAACCGACATCGAGATACCGGCTGAAGGCTGGATCCGAACGGTGCGTAGAGCCTTGGGCATGTCGGGCGCACAACTCGCCAAGAAAATGGGTGTCACGCGCTCGCGCATCGCGCAGGCCGAAAAAGCCGAGCTTGATGGCGGTGTGACCTTGAAATCCATGGAGGCGACCGCAGAAGCGATGGGTTGTCGCTTCGTCTACGCCTTTGTTCCACCTCAGACGATCGAAAATGTCATTATCGCCCAGGCCAGGAAAAAAGCACAAGTGATCGTCGGTCGTGCCGCAAAACATATGGCGCTGGAAGACCAAACTGTTTCGCACAGCCGGACCCAGCAGGAAGTCGCTCGCCTGATGAGTGAGCTGATGTACCAGATGCCCTCCGATTTCTGGGAGGATAAGTGACCTTTGAGCTCGAATATCCCGATGGCGCGACCCCTCTCGACCCAAACGAAATCGGTGGGCTGAAATTTAGGCATCTTAAAACGCAGAGTGAGTTGGACGAACTCGAACAGGCAAACATCGCTTCTGGACTGCGCTGGATTTCTCGTATGCGCCGAAAAGATATTCTGACCGATGACTTTGCAATCGAGCTTCATCGGCGGCTTTTTGGCGATGTTTGGGACTGGGCGGGCACATTTCGCAAAACGGGGAAGAACGTTGGTATCGATCCCGTGCAGATAGGAGTCCAACTGCGGGGGCTCATGGATGATGCCCGGTATTGGGCTGATAACAAGACGTACTCTGCGATCGAGGTGGCTGTCCGGTTACATCATAAGCTGGTGTTCATTCATCCGTTTCCGAACGGTAATGGCCGGCATGCGCGCATCATGGCGGATGTCGTTCTTGAAAAGATATATGGAGCCGAACCTATCAACTGGACATTGGGCTTCGATCTTCAAAAGATGAGCGAGAGACGCGCCGCCTATATCGCGGCGCTGAAAGCGGCAGATAATTACGATTTGGAACCGCTGCTGGCTTTTGTGGCGCCCGGAGTCTCTTGACTTCCTGCGACGCATTTCACGTCGACCCCAAGGCGGTCGGAGGATGACGAGAGACGCCAATATCGCATCACTCTTTGAGCGGTATCACACAGCTCAACGACTGTCATTTCGGGATGCCGGCGGGCAGGACGGTTCCCAGCGATTCGATGTTCTCGATCTTGCCCAAAGTCGAAGCGCCGAAGGCCGCCAAAAGTGTACGCAGACGTCGCTCTACAGGCAATGCCTGCAGCCACGCTGATGATCCGACGCCATGATGGCTTGAGCACGGTGCGGAGCAGGACCAGCAGGTTCGGTCCCGGTGTGATCAGCATAAGAGCGTAGGGCAAAATCAGTGAGGACAGAAGTGTCAACATGATCATCGTCAAGTTGGATTGAAACGCGAGGCTCGCGTTCACCATGGCGATTTTCGCGCGTGGCGCATCAGCCGGTCGTATGACCGGTGTGCCGTGGAAATCCGCATGATGCTCCCGCGCCGACCCTTCGTTGCAAGGCAGTCACCGACCCCGCCATCTCCTGGAAATTGCCTCTTCGTATTGATCGACCGCCGGACCCGTTCGGCGAAGGCGTTGTCCGCCGGGCGGCAACCTGGCACCGTGCACGTCGAGCCGGCGGTAACTCTCATCGAGCGCTTGCGGCAGGCTGCATATGTCCGAAATGCCTCTTCATGTTTTGGGCGCAAGTTTGCAAAGCTTCGCAATCTTGCCGAAAGAATTCACACCAACTTTGGACTTCTCATGTCCCTACCCTGCTAAGATCAGCCCGCCGAAAGTCTATCCAGGGTGTCGCATGGCGGTCCGTAAGATTCAGCATGCTGATCTGGCAAGCGTTCTAGCCTTGATGCAGAGGCATGCGCACCTGGAGAACTACGATGACATTTTCGCCGTCGACGAGCAGGCATTAAACCGGCTGCGGCTCGGCAGCGTAAAGCCGCCCTGTAACGTCGTCGTCAGCGAAAACTCCGAAGGAAAAATCGTCGGATTTGCGCTTTATTTTGTTCTCGAATTCACGTTCAGAAACAGGCCCATGCTGTATCTCAACGACCTGATGGTTGATGAAGCCCATCGGCGACGTGGGATCGCGCGTGAGTTGATGGCGGCTTTGTGTCGGGAGGCCGAGAGCCTGGGGTGCTTCCGCATCAAATGGGGCGTTTCCAGTGCCAACACGGAGGCGCTGGCGTTCTACGAAAGCATTGGTGCCATTCGAGAACAGGGCAAACTCTACTATGTGCTCGACGAGCGCGCTTTTGGACGCTGACCATGCGCAGGCGGCGGCTCTGCGGCCGTCAAGGCGTTCCGGCGCGCCCGTCGCGCCCACACGGACCCAGGGCCATGACGGTCCGCCCGAGTAAAGACACTTGTGATCAAGGCTTGGCTTGAGCCATCAGCCATCACGTCGGTTGGAAGAGCCCTCTATATCGTATCGCAACTGTGCCGTCGCATTCGCGAGACTGGCTTCGACCTGATACGGCGTTTCGCCTGCCACGATCACATGGCCGATCCGGTCCCGATAGTCGCCATGCCGCCGAACTTCATCCCCTTCCGCCACGTAGAGTTCAACCTCCGAGACCGACGGTATCGCGCGGGCGGCATTCAGATCAGACTTCCATCGGACGAAACCCTCGGCGCCCGGATTGAGAAACCGGATAGAAGCCCATCGGTGTCCTTGCGGTGTCAGGTCGATCCTTGCGCCGGTGGCCAGCTTGATTGTCTCTGAGACGATGTCGACGCCTATCGCCAGCCGTATCAGTTCCGGAATCATGTCCCCTCCCATCCTGGGATTGACCTCGATAATTGTCGGGCCCCGACTATCCAGCCGCAATTCCGTATGCGCCGGACCCCAATGAAGATGCAGCGCGTCAAGTGCGGACACGACCGTGTCGGCAATGGCAACCTCATCCGACCGATGCAAGGCAGCCGGGAAGTCATGACCGACTTCGACAAAATAAGGCAATTCCCCCAGATGTTTCCTGGTGATGCCGAGCACGACATCTCCAACTGTCTCAACGGAATATTCCAATCCCACGATGAACTCTTCGATCAAAACATCCCGGGCCATTGCCTCGCCGCCGCTCGACAGCAGATGAGCCACCTGCGCTCCAACATCTCCGCCGTCCAGACAAAGACGCACGCCGGTGCTTCCACTTCCGACCACCGGCTTCACGATCACCGGAAATCCGATCCGGGACGCTGCTTCGACAGCGGACGGGATATTGTCAACCAGTTCATAGGCCGGTGTGAGCAGGCCGGCATTCTTGAACGTGCCCCGCTGGAGGAATTTGTTCTGGCAGCTTTCAATTGCTTGGCCATCGGCGCCGGGAAGTCCGAATCGGTGGCAAAGACGAGCGGCCATTGCCGCATAGGCACCCGAGGTGGACAATATCCCTGCAATCGGAACCTGCGCCTGGAGTTCATCGCAAACTCGCGCCATCGCCCAAATGTCGGCGGTATCGGCGATAACCGTATCGACCGCCTCGCCTTCCAGGTTTCGATAGCGATCATGTCCGCTCGTCACCAGGATGGGGCGAAGACCCTGGCGGCGGGCTGCCCGAAAGAAGAGGTGCCCGCTCGTGCTGCTTTCCAGGAAAACCAGTCGTCTGTCTGGCATCGTGCTTGCCTCCCTTTTTCTCTTCATGGCCGTTGCCAGCCGGCAATGTCGCCTGCACCAGCGTCCTCTGGTACAACCTCGCAATACGCTCGCCTGCACCAGGCGAAGCGCGTCCAGCTGGTAAATTGCGAGCTCGGCTCCGCTGTCGTTGCGGGACGGTCGGGGCTGCTCTTGATCCATTCGGGACTGTTTGCCGCCAGCCAGTTGTCGTCATAGGCGGTGTCGATATATCGATGGCCTTCGTCGGGCATTAGCACCACGGTATTTTTGTCCCGGTGGCTGGCACTCCACCAGGCGGCGACCTTGAACGCTGCTCCGCTTGTTGGGCCCATGAACAGGGCATGGCGATGGTGCAAATCGCGGGTTGCCCGAAACGTCTCGGCTGCGGAAAGCCAGTGGACCTCATCCACCTGTGTATGGTCGACATTCTTCGGAATCATGCTGCCGCCCAGTCCGCGGATCAAGCGCGGTGCGTCCTGCTGCCCGAAGAGCACACTGTTCATCGTGTCGACGCCAATAACGAAGAGGTCCGGAAACAACAGCCGCAGATAGCGGGCTGTGCCGCAGAGCGAACCGCCTGACCCCACGGTTCCGACGAGGCAATCGATGCGGCCGATCCGTTCGGCCAGCTTCGCGGCGACCTTGGCGTAGGACAGCGGGTTGTCCGGATTGTCGTATTGGCGAGGCCAAAATCGGCATCCATTTTCGGCAAGCAGCTGGTGCAAGCGGTCGAGCCGCGCCTGTTGCAAGCCACGCTGCGGTTGGGGATCCGTGATGATCTCGAGGCGGGCGCCAAGTTCCAGCAACCGCCTTTGCAGCTTTGGGTCGATGGCCCAGTCGCAGACAATGATCAGCCCATTGCCGGACTGTGCCATCACCATCGCCAGCGCCAGCGCGAAGGTGCCGGAAGAGGTCTCGCAGATACAGCTCTCGGCCGTTATCTCCCCGCGCTCAAAGGCGTGTTCAAGCATAAATCTTGCCGGCAGGAGCTTCATCAGGAAGAATGCGGCGCCATACAGATTGCTTCCGATCCTTACCAGTCGAGGATCCTCGAAATCCTCGAGCTTTCGAAAATGGGAATTTGCCATAACGCCCTCGCCTAGGATTGGGTGTTCACGCGTTGAAGATCCGGAATTGGAAGTCGGCAGCGCTGAGAGCGGAACTCGCACGATCGATTTTCTGCGGCGTCTCTGGAGAGCGGGGGTCGAACATCAGGCCAACAACCGTCCCGCTATGGGCCACCTGGATGCCGAAGGCGCCGCACCGGCCGGCTATTTCCTGGAGCTCGCGGAGACCTGGTTTCGGCAGGAACCTCTCATTCAGGTTGGCGCTTGCGGTCGCAACTCGGCCGAGGAGATCCAGGTCTCCGAGCCGGATGGCCCTCCTGAGCAGGCTGCGCAGAGACTTGAAGGCCTCGGCTTCGAAAGTGTCGTAGTGAGCCGGCACGAAATCGAGTGTCGAGACCGTCTTCAACGGCTCGGTGTCGACACTGATGATATCGATCGGAGGAACCGGCCGGTGGAAAGGCTCGATCACAGCCCCCTCCCGCTGGGCAAACAACACGGCGTTCTGAGTAAAGAGGGTCGCGTCGCACGCAGTTTCCGCCTCAACGGCGACGCCCATGATCTCTTCATGGGTCCAACTGACACCCAGATAGTCGATCACTGCACGGATCGCCGCCAGCACATCGGCGGTTGATGAACCAAGACCTCGACCGACGGGTATGTCCGACGCGATGACAAGGTGCCCGCCGCAACTTTCGAACCCCGTCCGGAGCATGGCGAGTTCGGCAGCCCTTCGTGCCTTTTCACAGGAGGTGGGAGAGACAGTCACATGTTCATGTGCGTTGGGGAAAAAGACCGCTTCTGACCTCAGATGGCGGCAGGGAAGGGAAACCAGTCCCCGATGTCTATGACATCTCTCGTCCTCGAATATGCCCTGCAGGATCTCGCCATGATGAGCCCGAGCCTCTCCAATTCCTCGCGCATTCGGCATTTCGACCTCCCCATCGTCCTGTGGATGACAGACGTGACGGACTGATCGTGTCACCGAGCCGGGAGGAATTCGAGGCGAGCATCGTGAAGACTGTGCAATTTTTTGTTGAGACCTTTGCAAAGGACAGGATCTGCGTCATGCAAGGTCGCACAGCCCTAGATCGGCTCTGTCACCCCCTGCGCATGTCTTGAACCGACCGCCAGGGACCAGGCGAAGGAGGATGGCTAACTGCCGATCGGCATGTCCGGGAACTGCTCGCAATTCTGCGACTTGCAGCCTGCCAAACACGAGCGATAATTGCCCGGAAACACTTCGCCTGCATAGGATAGCCGTGCCTACTGGCCGAGAGACATCCAGTAACCCGGTCCAGATCCTGACGCAGCTTCTTGAGGATGGACGGTGTCTCCGACTGTGATGCTGGTTTCCCCCAGCCTGGACTTTCTTCTTTTCATGAAGCACATGCTCGAAACAGATGGTTTCGCGGTGGTACTGGCGAAAGATCCCGATGAGGTCGTCGAACGGGTCGAGATGATCAAACCGCAAGCGGTGATCGCAGAGTGCCGTGCCTCCAGCACCATGTGCCGTGAACTGTGTATACAGCTGAAGACCGCCCACTCGACACGCTTGATAGCCTTCATACCATTGATCGAACCGGGTGCGGAGGCACTTTACCTCGAGATGATACAGGCAGGCGCTGACAGGCCGTTCCATCGCCCGTTCGAGCCAATCAAGCTTCTCGAATATCTTCGTACCTTATCTGCCGACCGGCAAAGCTCGGACCAGCAAGGAACATTGAGATCGGGTGGGATCGAACTCAATGTCCGGGCCCGCCGCGTTCGGCGTGACGGTTTGATCATCAATCTCGGCAGCCTGGAATTCAACCTCCTACAGATATTCCTGCAGAATCCGGGTCGGGTCTTTCGACGCGAGGAGTTGATCGCACTTGGCTGGCCCGCGAATACATTCGTCGACAATCGTACCGTCGATGTCCGGATCGGACTGCTGAGGAGGTCACTGCGGTCAAACGGCGGAACGGATGTCATACGCACTGTTCGCGGCATCGGATACGCATTTGACGCTGATCAGCAGGACTAACCACCGGCGTTTGACAATCTTGCGGTCACGGATCTCTCCGCTCCGTCGTGGCATTTGACAGGCCGTTAGCGCAGGAGCCAATGCAACTCCAGCGAGACCAAGGAGGACGCCTCGCTGCGGAAAATCCGCGATGATGTAGCACCTGACACCAGATGCCGATTGTGGGGTGACCTTAAATCTCCGGGCCACCTCCCAATCATTGATGCCCATTACCAAGACGGATGGCACGGTCTTCTGAGGAAGCGCTGCACCAAAGACCTCTTTGGCGGCAATGTGCAATTTTCGGAATTATGTAACAACTGCCACCAAATCTGCGACGAGAGGAAAACTATTGCCGCTGTGACCGACCGAGGTCCTTTCCAGGCCTCTGAATGGCATCCCAAAGTGTGTTGGTCGGTGAACAACCCATGCCGTTCCGGTCCATCGTCATGAATCTCCCTATGAAGGGTCAGGAGGGTTGTTTGCGACCGGACGGTACGCCTGCGCGTAGGATCCCGGAATGAGTTTCAACCGCGTCGCGTGGACAGCGGCCTGTGCACTCGTGCTGGCGTTGAGCTTCTTCCGCGCGTTGGACATGTGAAAACATACGTTGGAATACTTCATCCCTTCGATGGTCGCGATGTCTCGAAACGATTTCCCCTGAGCATACCATGCCAAACACACGGCTTCTTCAGGCTTCAGCTTGACAAGCATGCTTCCGTTTGCGCGACGACGATTTCGCAATTGAGCATGGATATGTCCGACGGTCGCGGCCGCAAAAACGGGGTCAATTTCGAGACCACTTGTCACAGCATCGTGGCGAGAGGCTACCGTGAGCATTGCCATTCCTCCAAGGCCGATCGAGATCGGGAAGGATAAACCGGACCGGATATTGAACTTCGCGGCACTGGTGAAGAAGTCCTCGATCAGCCGATTTTTGTCATCGCGGTAGTTCGCGGCTGACCAGTGGAACGGACGCAGTATCTCCCGCGCTGTAGTCACCACTGGGTCGATGGAAAAATAGGACCTTGTCATATAGTCCGATTGCCAGGCGGCAGGATAATTCGACCTCGCGCAGATCTTTGCGCCGAGCCCCAGATATGCGTAATATTCATATCCATAGTCTCGTGTCAGCGTAGCGAGGGAGGCTTCAAAACTCGCGCTTGTCTCGGTGGTTTCCAGCGCATCACTCAGCGCCTCCAACAATCCGGTCATAGCCATCCCTTTTGTTTTTTACAGGCTTGATCCGGTGCAGCAACGTCCATGCTAAGGCCGCAATGGATGGCAGACCTCCGCGGGGCTATTCCGGATCAGACCAAATTCAAGGTTGTCGCGATGGCGGTCGCCTGCTGCAGGGTCATGGCGTCCAACCGCGCTCGTGCTTCGTCAAGATGGAAACGAACGGAGGTCTTGGCAAGCCTGAGCAGCATTGCGATCTCCTCCATTGTTTTTCCCTCTGCAGACCACTTCAAACACAGTGCTTGCCGAGGTGTAAGTCTCGGAGTGGCCGCCGCTGTGGGTACTGCCTGAAGCAAAGTGAGATAGGCGTGCACGAGCGTCGCGGCCGTCGCTGCCTTGATAGGATCGTCGAGATCTCCAACGGCAAAGCTCGTTTGCCCGGAAGCGAATGTCAAGATCGCGCTTGATCCGAACCCCGCCGAAACCGGAATGGAAATCCCCGACCTGATACCGAGTTCCGCTGCCTCTTCGAAAAACCTCAGGACCTGACGCGATGGTTTTTTGGCTTGCGGCGCCGCGCTGGACCATGAAAACATCTGCATTTTTGACATCGAGATTTTGATCACCGGATCTATCCGGGAATAGGAACATTCGAAATAGCGCCTTTGCCAGACCAGCGGATAGTTCGACAGAGCATAGGTCTTTGCACCGCTTAGGCGTAGATAACAGAAATATTCGAATCCCCATCGCGCCGTCGCTCGGCGCAGCACACGTGAGACGTCACGCTGATCGCTGGCAAGGGACACTTCCTCTATCAGGCCATCCAATTTATCGCTCATCGGGCCACCTCGCGGTACTCATCTCGGGCTTGACGGGAGACAACGTTCCAAAGTTACACCTCTTGACGCGGGTCATGACCGGGCAAATTGAGGGTTTTTCACGCGCATTTGATGACACATGGTCATATTTTCTTCACTAACTTTGACGCGCCGCCGCTTTCGGAAACCGGAACCCCCTCAAAAATGAGAGCTTATCAAGCGACGCGATCAAGGCTCGAATGCGGTTTTCAATTTCGCGAGGTCGTCATGAAGATCATTGCCCTGCAGACGTCAAACCACCACGTCGAGCGAACCCTACTTGAAAAAATGTTCGCTCTTCGCGCACGCGTGTTCCAAGGCCGATTGAACTGGGATGTCTCCGTAGTTGCCGGCGAGGAGCGTGACGAGTTCGATGAGCTGGACCCCTATTACCTGCTTGCCGTCGGAGCGCGCGATGACGTGCTGGGGACAGCCCGCCTCCTTCCAGCAATAGGGCCGACAATGCTGGAAAGGAAGTTTCCAGTCCTTTTGCCTCAAGGAAAGCTCGTGCCGCATAGCCGAATGGTGGAAAGCTCCCGATTTTGCGTCGACACCTTTTCACCCGGCAGATCAAAGGGCTTATTGCATGACGCGACCCTCAGCCTGTTCGCGGCGATCATCGAATGGTCGATCAAACACGGCTATGATGAAATCGTCACGGCGACGGATTTACGGTTCGAACGGCTGCTGCGGCACGCGGGGTGGCCGATGAAGCGGCTTGGAGAGCCGCAACTGATAGGCAATGTTGACAGCATCGGAGGGATCCTCAAGGCCGACAGTCAAAGCTTGGCGCTAATTCGGCCGGCGACCTACGAGTTGATCGAAAGCACGGATCCTCTCGCGGCCAGCGATGTCAGCATGAAGAGTATCGACGGAACCGCCTGGCCCGTGGCGCGGCAATGACTTGTCGCAAGCAGCCCGCCCCTCCCGATGGAACTGTGACGACGTAACCTGCGGCAGGTCCGGTGGGCGCGGCCCCGGAGCTGCGCCGGAATACGCCCGATCCTGTAACGCGCGCGTCGAAGACCGCTTTCGCCGGCACGGAAGAAAGCTAATCTGGCCACGCCAGGCCTTCTACTTATCCGATGACCGCGCAGGCTGCGTCGCAAGGAACGTTTCAGCGACATCAAGCAGGAGCTTTGCTTTTTCGAGAGGAAGTTTTTCCATGACCGCAATCAACCGACAGCGAATATCGGCCTCCTCGATGGTCCTCCCCATCACGTGCGGCGCCGCCGTACTGATGACATCCAGAGGCGAAAAATCGAGGATCTCGGCCAGATGCACGAGCCTCGTGACACTCAGCTTGGCTTCTCCACGTTCGTAGCGTCCATACACCTGCGGCGTCAGTCCCAACATAGGAGCTAGATCAGGACGGGTCAGGTCTCGCCTTTCGCGTGAAGTCCGAAGCGCCTCTCCGATCTTTACGTCCAAATCGTCCATCGAGGGAGCACCGTCGAAGCCGGCGCTACGATAAATGGAACTACCGCTCTCGGGATCGCGCGTCTCCACCAGACCCGCGCTCGCTATGTATTCATCTGTTTTCGTTGTCATGCACGTTGCTCTGAGCGCCTCAAGCGGCAGTATATCACCCGTAGGCAATCCGTCCGCAACCCCTGCGATCGAAAACTAAGGTTCTCCGTTGGCGGCATCGAATCGGCCGTCCGTGGCTGGACGTGCCTGAAGCCTGTGATCATAGGAGCGTGACGTGAGAACGAGGACGCAATCCGACAACGACCGCATTCACGCGCTCCTTCTGGAATTTGTCGATCTCGGGCGGCGGGCAAAAAGGATCGATGGCAAACCCGAGCCCATCGCCAGGAGCGAACATGACCGCATCGTAAAGCGAATACGTGCGGTCGCTTCCGAAGTGGTCGAATTGTCCGAGCATATGGACCGCCACAACGAATATCTTCAGATATTCTCAGCCGCAGCCATCATCGCTTCAGCGGCGACCGAGGATCCTGAACTGGAGAAAAACTTGCTAGCATTGTCTTACAAGGTTTCGAAGATCGCGCCGCCGTAGATCCCGCCCGCTCCGTCGCCGTCCTATTTGTCCGACCTCAGCCCGACGAGAAGTCGCCAAAGAACCTCAATAGAGGCCGACTGACATCCAACTAATCTTTGTTGTTCTGCTGCTTTTCCTGTTCCCGATCAGCGTCGGATCCGCCTTTTTGAGGCTTCGAGCGAGGCCCCCGCAATTGGCGGACGGGCTCACTTCCAGGGCAGCGAGTGGTAGAACTTGTGGACGATGTTGAAAGACTCCTCGAAGTCCGGCAGGTTTGCGCCGATTTCGAGGATCATTGTCTCCCACTCCCGGGCCGACCGTTCCCTGACTTCTGGGTTGTTGAAGGAGTCCTGCTTCGGCTCAATATCGCGTGTGTCGGATTTTTCGAGCAGGGTCTTTAAAATGACGTCCCTTGTTTCCTCGTCAGGTTGGTAGCGTTCGACCAGCCAGCGGATATCGAACACGTCCCATAGGGCCTGATGCCATCGAGCCTGACTTTCTTGCCTCGTGTTGGAAACCAGAGCGTGTCGCCACTGAGAGCCGAAGCCCACGCCGAGATCAACGATATCACCCGCTCTGCGGGCGCAGGGGTCCCGGCGCCATGTTTGAAGTCCGCAGCACGAACCTCTGACGCGTCAACGGCAGCAACCAGAACAGAAGCCTGGAGAACTGATCTCATCGAGAACCCCTTTGTTTCACACCCGCCGCCCTGCCGATCAAGACCGACGGATGCTGGACGTCCGGGAATTGCCACAGTCCCGCCCTCCGCGATCTCGCCTGCTGCTCGGCCACCGCATAGGCCGGATTGACGGGTATTCCGTTGGGATCGAGTGCTGCGAATCCAAAACCTTCGGAAATCAGAATGGTCCCCAAGTCGAGCGATTGACCTGCCACGGTGGCATAGCAGACCACATAGGTCAGGTCGGCTTTCTGGGCGATTGGTGCACAGGATGGATGGGTGTCCCGGATGAAGGCCGCAAGGACAGCGATCGAAGCATCACCGCAATCCTTCTCCCGGTTCTGACGATCGGTATAGCCCGTGCCGCGAAGGCAGGACTGAACGCCGTAAAGGCGGTAGCGTTTGCCGGCAATCGACCAGGTGTCGCCGCTTTCCAGGGTCACCGAACCCGAGAATCGGAAAAACTCGGATGGTGCCGCGGTCGCGTCGGATGCGACGATCGCGATGGCCGCCACTAAAATCCAAGCAGGCCGGCTCATGGGGCTTTTACCCGTGCGTCGGCCCACATGCCAAAGCCGCCCCGTCCGATTTTTTCGGCAGCGACGAGATCAGGCCTCAGAAAAGCGCCGTCGGCCTTTTTGGACAGCCGCAATGCGCCCAGCGAGACGAGATGTTCCTCCACATTGTCGATCGCGTCCAGCGTTCCGGGGTAATGATAATAACCAAAGCAGGTGACGTCCTGGATCGCGGCGCCCTGTTCCGAGGCGAACGCGCGGCAATAGAGAACCTTCGCTGCCTTCAGCTTGATCGCAAGCTGCTCTTTCGCGAAATCGTCGCAGCTGCCGGCGAACCCTTCCCTGCGATTGACCATTTCACCACTGCATGGCTCAAGCCCAAAGAGATGAAGTCGGGTTTTGTCATCGACTTTGAAACCCGTCGCCGATACCGCCTGAAAACCGCCCACCGAAGCATAACCCTTGCGGGCAACGACGGATTTCTGACCGTCGTAATATTCGATCATCAGCACGCTCCTGCCTGGGGCGGCAAGGGACCGGATCTAGGCCTCGTCAATATTGCCGGCCGCGATAGCTGACGCGAGCAACCCCAACGGCGACGCGGCCACCAAGAACGCAATGCCAATCCTTGACATATCTCGATTTGATATCCTCTTTTTTCGAGTTTCCAAGATTTTTCCTCTTTTCCGTTCGGCGTTGCTGATTTAGATGTTACCTTATTTAGTAAATATCGGCAACCGCCCTGGACAACCACGGCGTCATTGCGAGGTGTCGTCCGAATGAATTGGAGCGCGTTTATTAGATGAGCTCGCACATTCTGACATTGATTGTCGCTGCTTCGTTCGCAGCAATATTGAATGCAAAGGGGCACGCACAGTCGGGACAACCATTTGATTATGCGCGTGTTTCGAATGATGTCGGCACTCCTGCGATGAAACCTTTCGACAGGGCGCGATCTCAATCCGAGCCAAGGGTCGACATCTATAACCTTGGCGCATCGGGCAATCTTTCGAAAGAAGGCCACGACAGTGGTGCGAACAAAATAAGGCATCTTCCATATCCCAATGGCGCCGACATCTCGGCTCAAGGTTCTGCGCTCACAATCGGGATCAATGCGAACAAATATAGTAACTCTTCCTATCTCCCGAACTGCCCAGCTTCACCTTTGCCCCCGGATCAGATTGCCGATCTGGTCGAGGCCGCAGCCGACAGACACGGCGTCGACGCCGGGTTCGCGACAGCAATCGCCTGGGCAGAAAGTCGGTTCGATCAGGTTCGCAACAGTCCACGGGGTGCTCGCGGGCCGATGCAACTGATGCCTGCCACGGCAAAGCGCTTGGGCGTCACAGACGTCTGCGATCCGGCGTCCAATATAGACGGCGGCGTGCGTTACCTCCGGTTGCTTGTCGACCAGTTCAGAAATCCGCTGCTCGCTGCGGCGGCCTACAATGCCGGCGAGCACGCCATCTTCGAAAACAACGGAGTTCCGCCCTATCCCGAGACGGTTCGATACGTCACTGCGGTGCTGAACCGGCAGCTCGGTCTGGACGAGCCCGGCAAGACACCCGGCCGCGGAACCGACAAACATCCCTCATCGGTCAATCCCTCACCGCCCCCCGGTAACCGAAAGAGCGGCATAATCGGCGCCCGCGCCGTCAGCTTTGTCGGCGGGGTCATGAAGTTCTGAAGAAAGGACGCCCAAATGAAACTCGCAGGCTCCCCGTTGCGGAACCCGGCACGAAACAAGATATTGCCCCTCGGGGCGGCAATCTCCGTTTTGGCGCTGGCACAGTTGGTCGCGGCCGATATTGCCCAGGCGCAGGCAACCAATCAGGCTTTCGCGCCGCTTCAGACCGTCGTCCAAGCGGTTGTCGACTTCATTACCGGTCCGTTTGGCCGGCTCGTCGCCATCATTGCGGTGATCGGCCTCGGCTTCCTGGCCTTTGCCGGCCGACTGAGCTGGTTCACGGCCGGCGCCGTCGTCCTCGGGATCGGCCTCGTCTTCGGTGCACCTGCAATCGTCGATCAGCTCATTTCGACAGTCGGGAATTGAGCCATGGCGGTCAATGAAGACGACAAGCCGCTTCTGACGCCCCTCGTCATCGGACTGACCCGTTCCCCCACGCTCTGGGGTGTTCCCTATATGGCCGCCGTCCTCGTCATCGGCCTGACGATCATCGCCTGGCTGGTCACCAATGAGCTTTGGGCACTCCTCACGGCGCCCTTCGCCTATGTCGTCTTGTTCACCCTCTGCAGCTGGGACGCTCGCGTTCTCGACGTGCTGCAGGTTTCCCTCCGGCAGACGCCCCGCACCCCCAACAAGACCTTCTGGGGCGCCAATTCCTACGGTCCATGACGATGCTCACCGTGATCCGAGACGAATTGGGATTCGGCGCCGCCCGCGGCCGGGAACGGCCGATGGCAAAGCACATCCCGTATATGCGCCACGTAGCCGATACCGTCATCCGCCTGGAAGACGGTGCCCTGATGAGCGTCGTGAAGCTGGATGGCCTGTTTTTCCAAACTGAGGACCAGGCAGAGATCAACATGCGTTCGATCGCGCAAAACACGTTGATCCGAGCGCTCGGGTCAAGCCGGTTTTCGTTGTGGTCGACAGTGATCCGTCGGCAAGCCGACAACGCGATCGACGGGACGTTCGATGATCCTTTCTGCGCCGAACTCGATCGTCGGTATGCCGCGTCGCTCAGCGGCAAGCGCATGTTCACCAACGAGGTCTACCTGACAGTGCTGCGCTCGGGCATGCGCGGTGCGCTCGCCGTCGGCGATCGGGTCCGTCGTCTTCTCGATCGTGCAGCGCGGCGAGTGGTTAAAGACGACCTGCTGCGCGAAGCAGTCGACGACCTCGAAGAGATGATCGGCAACGTTGTTCGCGATCTCGGCAGATACGGCGCGCGAGTTCTGACGATCGCTGAACGCGAGGGCGAGCCCTACTCGGAGCCTTGCGAGTTCTTGAACTCGATCCTGACCTGCGGGGTGCCGCGCGAGATGCGGCTTCCGCGCATGCGGCTCGCGAATTATGTCGGCACCTCGCGCCTGCATTTCTCTCGGAGAACCATGCAGGTGCAGGGGCCGACCCGGCAAGAGGATCGGTTCGGGGCGATGCTCTCCATCAAGGAATATCCTCCCTTTACCGGCCCGGGCATGCTGGACGGGCTGTTGCAGGTGAACCACGAGTTCATCCTCACCCAATCCTTCACGCTTGCCGACAAACCGATAGCGCAGGAGCGGATCACCCGCTTGAGGCGACAGATCGGCGCTTCCGACGAAGCCGGCAGCGATGTCGAGACCGATATCGAATTCGCGCTGAACAGTCTGCTCAATCAGGAAGCCGTGTTCGGCTTTCACCACCTCACCTTGCTCTGCCTGTCGCGAGAACTCGATGGCCTCAACAAGGCGGTATCGGACCTTGGTGCATGCCTGACCGACATGAACATCAACTGGCTGCGCGAGGACCTGAACCTCGAGGCCGCTTTCTGGGCGCAGCTTCCCGGCAATCACGCCTACATTGCCCGGCGGGGCATGCTCTCCAGCGCCAATTTCTCTGGCCTGTCGTCGATGCACAATTTCGCGTCCGGACAGCGGAACGGCACGCATTGGGGAAGCCCGATCACCATCCTGGAGACGACCAGCCAGACACCGTACTGGTTCAACTTCCACCAGCATGACGTCGGCCACTTCCTCGTCACAGGCCCGACCGGGTCCGGCAAGACCGTGGCGCTTTCCTTCCTGCTCGCCCAGGCGTTTCGGGTCCGCCCTTCGCCGCGGGCCGTCTTCTTCGACAAGGATCGCGGCGCGGAAATCTTCATCCGGGCGATGGGTGGATCTTATGAAATCCTTTCGCCCGGCATGCCCACCGGCTTCAATCCACTGCAGATCGACAATACCGGCGACAATCGCGAATTCCTGGCTCGCCTCCTCAAGGCGGTGTTGCGCAAGGACTCCGCCCCCGCCTTCGACCAGGAAGAAGAAGACACGCTCGAACGGGCGATCGTCCGTCTGATGCAGGAGCCCATCGCGGAGCGGACCTTGAGCAACCTGTCCGGTCTGCTGACGGGTCGCTCCCGGGCGGGCCCCAATGATCTTCACGCGCGGCTCCGCCCATGGATCGAAGGCGAAAAGGCCTGGCTGTTCAATGCTCGCCACGACGTCCTGTCGTTCACCGACCGTCGAGTGTTCGGCTTCGACATGACCAGCATCCTCGACAATGAGGAGGTACGCGCGCCTGCCCTCATGTACATCTATCACCGCCTCGACGCGCTGTTCGACGGCACGACGGTGATGATCTTCATGGACGAAGGCTGGCGGCTTTTGCGCGACCAGACGTTCAGCGACTTCATCGTCGACAAGATGAAGACGATCCGCAAGCTGAACGGCATCGTCGGGTTCGGTACGCAGTCGGCGGCTGATATCGTCAGATCGCCGGCGGCGCATACGCTGATCGAGCAATCGGCGACCCATATCCACTTTCCCAACCCCCGCGCCGACGAGGAGAGCTACATCCACCGTTTCGGACTGACGGTGAAGGAATTTAACTTCGTCCGCAATACGCCGCCCGAAAAGCGTGCCTTCCTGATCAAACACGGCAATGACAGCGTCATCGCCCGGCTCGATCTCAGCGCCATGCCGGACCTGATCAAGGTCCTGTCCGGCCGCAAGGAAACAGTTGAGGAATGCGCACGGTTGCGTGAGGCGCATGGTGACGATCCAGCCAGCTGGCTCGCCAAATTCTGCGGCTGGGGGGCGCAGGCATGAAGAGCACTCTGACCCTGGGACTGACCGGATCGACGCTCGCCGCCAGCATCGCATTGGCCGACGTGTCTGTCCTCGACAATACCAATCTCGATCCCCACGAACAACGCGACCGGACCACCGGCAC
The DNA here is from genome assembly GCF_002968535.1 of Neorhizobium sp. T7_12. Taxonomy (NCBI): domain Bacteria; kingdom Pseudomonadati; phylum Pseudomonadota; class Alphaproteobacteria; order Hyphomicrobiales; family Rhizobiaceae; genus Neorhizobium; species Neorhizobium sp. T7_12. The sequence continues at coordinate 30,460 of NZ_PVBK01000021.1, forward strand.
GATCGCGGACACCGACCATGATCGCCATACGATCCATACCTCGGTGACCTGCTCCGTCTATCGGCCCGGTCGCCGCAACGATCCGGTCGGTGCGGCTGAAGCAAACCCTGAGATTTCCGGGTTGGTGCGCCGCGTGGCACGGGAAGAGGGCGTTGACGAAAACCAATTTTTAGCCCTGGTCTACCAGGAGAGCCGCTTCAATCCATGCGCCAAGTCGAGCGCCGGCGCCACCGGGCTCGCACAGCTGATGCCCGGCACCGCCGCAGGCCTCGGCGTCGATGAGAACAATATCGAGGAGAACCTGCGTGGTGGCGCTCGATATTATCGCCAGCAACTGGACCGCTATGGCGGTAACCTGTCTCTGGCGCTGGCCGCTTACAATGCCGGGCCCGGCAACGTCGACAAATATGGCGGGATTCCGCCATTCAAGGAAACGCAGGGCTACGTCGCCTCCATAACCCGGGACTGGCTGCCGGCCTTCGGCGGTTCCGACAAGTCCGGCATCCCGCTCAATTTCGGAGGTGGGGACACCGCCTATACCGACATGCGAACCTCGACGCTCAACGCCATGGGAGTGGCCCGGTCAACCGGCGATAGCCTTGGCAATGTCGCGAGTTGGTACCATCAGCTCGGACAGCTGCACGCCGGCACAATCCAGGACAGCTGGGATCTCAATTCCACGGCGCGCAACGCCAACCTCGAGATGATCAACAACCTCATCAAGCTGACCACGGCAATGGCGAACCTTGCGAATTCGCGCAATGCCGTTTCGTCGGCCAATCTGTCCGGGTCATCCCGGAGCGCCGAGCCTCCAAAAAGAAACGACATGCCGCGTGAGACGACCGGCCTCTGCGATCCGCGCCAGAACCTCGTCTGGAGCAAGGAGCGGAAGGCGTGCGCCGAGAGGCGCGAAGATCAAACCCAGATCGAGCTGGCGCTCGATACCCAATAGAGAAGGAGCAAGACAATGAAGACGAGCATTCTGGTCACCGCCGTTCTCGCCACGGCCTCAGCCCCTGCCCTTTCGGATGTCCCCGTCATCGACAAGACCAATTATGCCGTTGCCAAAAAAACGGCCGAGACGACAGGTCGAATCCTCGATACCAACAAGAACATTCTCACCACCGTGACCGATACTCTGAAGGCCGTCACCGGAGACCGGGCCGGCACGGCGGCCCCGATGAAGGACTTGGCGATCGGCAAGGGATTCAGCGTGTCGTCGGTGCCGTCATTCGACAGCCTTTTGAAGGAAGGGCTGCCGAATTTCGGCTCGATGAGCGGCGACATCGCAAAAACGGCCGCCGTGTTCATCAACGGACTGCAACTGGTCAAATCGCTGTCGGGCAAGGAAAACAGCAACTTTTCCAGCGACAAGTCCTATGAGCAACTTGTCAACGCGGTGCTCGGCGTCTCTGCCCTGATCAACGGTTCGCAGCAGGCGATCGAGACCCGCAAGGGTGCCTTCGAACAGGCCGGCAGCCAGATCGGCGGTGCTGAAGACATCAAGGGCTCGATCGACCAGAATACCCAGCTTCAGGTTCAGTCCGGCTTGACCCTCAACGAAATGATCGGGGTGATGAACGGCGTGGTGATCTCGCTGCAGGCCGAAAACCAGCGCCGACTGACGGACATCTCCAACACCAAAAAGACTCTGGCCTACGAACCCTGAGCCGCGATGCTGAAGCCGACCACCGCACTGCTGATCGCGTCTTTCCTTCTGTTCAGTTGTGGAACGATGAAGGAAAAGACCGCCCCGTGCAAACGGGCGGCCAGTTTGACATCGTTCGTGGGAGATCCCCGTCCGGCGTGCCCCGTCATGCGGGCCGTCAACGATCCTGCCGCGGCGTTCATCGCGCTCGGCATTGAGGAGTGAGTTTCGATGGAAGATTTTCTCGGCGACCTCCTGAAGCGCATCGAAGGCTCAGGCTCGAATTTTTCCGAGCAGGCCTATACCGTTGTCGGCAACGAACTGATGCCTCTGCTTCGCATCATGTTCATCGTATACGTCGCCTGGTACGGGCTCCAACTGGTCATGGGTACCTCGCGTCTTGGCGTCGGCGAGATCATCGGCCGGGTCGCCAGGATGATGATCATCCTGGCCTTGATCAGCTCCTGGGCCAACTTCAACAATCTCTTCTATCACTGGATCAATGACACGCCGGAAGACCTTGGCCGCGCGATCCTTGCCGCATCCGGGACGGGCATCATCGAGCCGACCAATGGCATGTCGCAGATCTGGACGACCGCCAACCAGGCAGCCTCCGCCTTCGCCGAACAATCGGGCTACTTCTCCATACTCCCCAGCATGATCGGCATTCTGATCATGATCGGCGCTGGGGTTTTCATTGCCGTGGCTCTGGCCGTGCTGATCCTCGCCAAGGTGATGCTCTGGGTTCTGATCGGGACGGCGCCGGTCTTTATCGCCTGCATGCTGTTCGAGCGCACCCGTGGCTATGGTGTCGGCTGGTTCAATCAAGTGCTGACCTATGCGCTGATCCCACTGTTCATCTACGTGATCGCGGCGTTCCTGATCGCTGCGATGGACCCGGAGCTCTCGAAGATCGATGCGGCGAGCAATAGCCGCAGGCTGACGCTCGCCGACATTGCGGGATTCCTCTTGCTGTGCATCGCGGGCGGTTTTGTCATGCTCTACATTCAGTCGATCGGCCAGGGGATTGCCGGCGGGATCGCCGGCGGCATCGGTGCTGCTGCCGCCCGAATGACGCGCCGATTCGGCCTTGAATATCCGCGGACTGTCGCGCGCGGAGGGGCGCACCTTAGCCGAAGTGCCCATCGCACCGCGGGCGCTCTCGGATCGCGCTTTCGGCGCCGTGATGGCGACGACAGCACCGGCGCCCAATCCGCAATGCAGGACAAGATAACCCGACAAGGCACGCCCACCTGACCCCTCCTCATGTCGAGAAGATGATTCCTCATGGCAGATCCAAAGGATATTGACCTCCGATCCTATTATCAAAGTGGCGATATCTGGGAGAAAGAGATCGTCAAGCGCACCAGGCGATCGCATGCTCTCGCCTGGTTGGTCACGACGATTTTCGGCGGCATCACGCTGCTGAGCCTGATCGCTCTCGTGATGCTCGTCCCGCTCAAGAGCTTTGAGCCCTATGTCGTGGTGGTCGACAAGAACACCGGTTACCTGGAGGTCAAGAGCGGGCTCACCCGTCCTGCTCGCCTGACGGAGCAGCAGGCCATCACGCAGGCTAATATTGTGCGTTATATCCGCTCGCGCGAAGGCTATGACCCCTATGCGATCTCCGACAATTTCGCCATCGCGGCATTGCTGTCGACCGGAAACGCCGCGCGGGAATTGCAGGAACTCTACAGTGCCGCGAACGCGAAGAACCCGGCCAAGCTCTATGGCAAATCGATGCGCATCACGACCGATATCGCGTCTGTCACCTTCCCGAACAGCTCGACCGGGATCGTCCGCTTCGCGACCTCCGAGATCTCGGAGGCCGAGGCGGTAACGCGTCACTGGATCGCCGTTGTCCGTTTTCGCTATACCGACACGCCAGCAACCAACGAGTGGCGGTTCGAGAACCCGCTCGGCTTCCAGGTCTACGACTACCGTCGCGACCAGGAAACGGTCACGGGGAGCAACTCATGATCAGGCGCCTCCCTCTCATTCCTGGCTTGTTTATGTGGCTCGCCTCGGCAAGTATCGCGGCCGCCGCCGCCACGCCGGCCGCCGGCCGTCGCGATCCGCGCATCACCAGCATCACCTACCAGCCGAACGATGTCGTGCGCGTGTTTGCCACCTATGGCATCTCGACCATGATCATCTTCGACGAGGACGAGAAATTCGAAACCATCGCCCTCGGCGATACTGATAGCTGGGATGTCGTGCCGACCGACAGGGGCAATATCCTGTTCGTCAAGCCGACGGCGAAGAATGTTTCGACCAATCTCAACGTCGTCACCACCAAGCGTATCTATTACCTCGAGCTCAACGACTTTGCGCCCGAGGCCAACAGACAGGTCTTCGGCATTCGCTTCATCTATCCCGACAAGGATCTGAATGCGTCATTGCGAAGGCAAGCCGCGGCACGCGCCGCCTACCCGAATATCGCCGGCATCGACAAAGCCAACGTCAATATCGATTATTCCTTCTCGGGCGATATCGCTCTCAAGCCGCTGATGGTGTTCGACGACGGCAGGAAAACCTTCTTCAGATTTGCACGACAAGTTCCGGCAATCTTTGCCGTCAATGCCGACTTCACTGAAACGCTGCGCAATTTCCGTCGGGAAGGCGCGTATATCGTCGTCGATGGCACCGCCACGCAATACACCCTCCGTGATGGCGACCAGTGGACCTGCATCTTCAATCTCCGCAAGCCGGATTTCGGGCAATCGGACCCGGCGATCATGAGCCCTGTGCCGGATTCCGAAGCGACCACACGCAGAAGGAGCCGCAACTGATGCAACGTTCGCCTGAGCTTCAAGCCATGTTGGCCGCCGACCAGACGGTGGTCCGCGACACACGCGCCCGCCGCAAGCAGTTGCTGGGTGGTGCAGCGTTGCTGCTCGGCGGAGCGGGCCTCGCCTATGTCGCCGTGTTTATGCCACAGCGCAATACGAGCGATGCGCTGACAGGTGACGAGGAATTCTCGACAACGACATTCCGGCCGCCGTCCTTCCTGCGCGAGGAACTGAGGCCCGAACCGAAAGAGCCCGATGTCATCCAGATCCCGGAACCTCCACCGGAGAAATCGGCTGAAAAATCCGACACGACCGAGTTCAATGTGCCGCCGCCTCCGATGATTGCCGCTCCTGCGGAGCCAGCACCGGAGCCATTTCCCGAGCGTTACCGGTCAAAGCAGATCGTCGTCGATTCCGCCAAAACGGGTTCTGACGATGGATCGCCGACTGGCAACAGTCCTGATGGCGGTCCGACCGTCGCCGGCGAGGATCATGCCAGCAAATTTCTGGCGACGGCGTCTGCGATTGGCGACCGCTCCGCCATGGGCCGCCAGATCAAGCGCATCGACGCCATGATACCGGAAGGCACGTTGATCCCAGGCATCCTCGAAACCGCTATCGTCAGCGATTTGCCCGGCCAGGTCCGCGCCATCACATCGCAGGACGTTTATTCCTTCGACGGACGCCGCGTCCTGATCCCGACCGGCACGCGCTTGATCGGCGAATACCAATCGGAGATCACAAGAGGCCAGAAGCGGATCTTCGTCATCTGGACCCGACTGCTGCGGGATGACGGCGTCACCGTTCGCCTGAACAGCATCGGCACCGATAGTCTCGGGCGTTCAGGCCTGACCGGGATCGTCGACAACAAATGGCGGGAGCGCTTTGGTTCTGCGACCCTGCTGTCGGTCGTCGGCGCCGGTTCGTCCTACCTGACCGGTTATGGCAGCGGCCAGTACAGTTCAGGCGGCAACAATGGAAACTCGAATTCCGATCGCGCGGCTGACCTCGCCCGCCAGACGATTGCCCAGACCTTTTCCGACATGGCAAACCAGGCGCTGTCGGAAAACCTCAGGATCCCGCCGACGATCAGCGTCCATCAAGGGGAACGCATCTTCGTCTATGTCCGCCAGGACCTCGACTTCTCCGCCATGTATCCGGACCCGGTCGAGGAAGCGCTGAAGGAGATCAAGCATGAGCGAGCCATCAATCAGGGTCGTTACCGCCAGTGACCCCTATTATTTCCTGCGGCGCGCACTCTCGCCGCTCGCCGCATTTCTCGACGATCGACAAGTCGTCGAGATCTCCGTCAACCGGCCCGGCGAGGTGTTTGTCGAGCGCCTCGGCTCCGCGCATATGGAACATCATGCGGTCACTGAATTGACCGCGGCAGAGATCGAGCATATTGGTGAGCGGGCGGCGGCGGCCAGCAATCAGTTCATCAGCCGGATCAATCCGCTGCTGAGTGCTGCCCTGCCTTCTGGTGAACGCATCCAGATCGTGCTTCCGCCGGCTGCCCCGGATGGCGGGTCGATCTCGATCCGCAAACAGGTGATCAGCGATTTTACACTGGCGCAATATCGCGACAGCGGCGCGTTCGACAAGGTCGTGGTCACAGTCGATGGACGGAGCGAGACCGAGGTCAAACTGACCGAGCTGCTCGAGGCCGATCGGATCCACGATTTCATTGAGACGGCTGTGTGCGAGCGGGTGTCGATGTTGATCAGTGGCGGGACGTCCACGGGGAAGACGACATTCCTCAATGCCTGCCTCAAAAGCATCGATGAGCGTGAACGGATCCTGACGCTCGAAGATACCCGCGAGCTTTTTCCACCCCATCGCAATCGTGTCCATCTGCTGGCATCGCGGGGCGATCAGGGCACTGCGCAGGTCACCATTCAATCGCTGCTTGAGGCATCACTGCGCATGCGCCCGGATCGCCTGTTCGTCGGCGAGATCCGTGGTTCGGAAGCCTTCGCGTTCTTGCGAGCCATCAATACCGGCCACCCGGGCAGCATGTCGACGGTCCATGCCGACACACCGATGGGCGCCTACGAGCAGCTGGCGATGATGATGATGCAGGCCGGCATGGCGTCCGGATACTCGAAACAGGATCTGATGTCCTATATCCGCATGGTCATCCCGATCGTCATCCAACTGCGACGCGATGGCGGCCGCCGCGGTGTTTCCGAAATCTTCTACGCCCGGCGTGGACCATGAGCCGCAGCTACCTCGCATTCTACCTGCTCTTCTGCGGGCTGATCGCCGTCGCCGTCTGGATGCTGAGCTACAGCCTTATCCTGCAGCTCGTCTGGAAGGATGGACGAATCCTGCACCTGATGACAACAACCAATCCCCTGGCGCCGCTTCAGCAGTTCATTGCCTATTCCGGAAGCCGATCCCTTCAATTGGTCGCGCTCGCGGCGGCCGTTCCGGCAATCGGCGCAGCCGCCGCGGCCACAATCTTCGGTCTGCACCAGCCATCCAGCCCGCTGGGTGACGCCGCCTTCCAGGATATAGCCGCGATGCGACGCGGGGGTTGGTTCCGCAAGGACGGTCATATCTTCGGCCGGATCGGCGGGCGCGTCCTGCGACGCAAGGACGACCGCCATCACCTGATCATCGGACCGACCCGGTCCGGCAAGGGCGTCGGTTATGTCATCCCGAACGCCCTGGTATTTCCCGGTTCGATGATCGTGACCGATCTCAAAGGCGAAATTTTCGGGCTGACGGCCGGCTATCGAAAATCCAGGGGCAATCAGGTCTTTCTGTTTTCGCCCGGGTCACAGAAGTCGCACCGCTGGAATCCACTGGATTTCGTCCGGTCCGACCGCGGGAGCCGCACGATCGACATCCAGAACATGGCAGCGGTCCTGATCCCGGAGACGGTTGGCTCCGAGAATGCCATCTGGCAGGGGACCGCGCAACAGATCATCGCCGGCGTCATCAGCTACGTGCTTGAAAGCAGCCACTACAAGAACCGCCGCAACCTCGGTGAGGTCTACGCCTTCTTCAATACCGGTATCGACCTTCAGGTGCTGATGAAACTTATCAAGGAAACGGAGCTGGATCTCTCCAGATTCACTACGGACAGCTTCAATGCCTATATTTCCCTGAACGAGCGTGCCGCGCGATCTGCCCTCCTGGATATCCAGAAGGCTTTGGCGCCATTTCGCAATGAGCGGGTGATTGCTGCGACAGCCGTCACCGACATGGATCTCGCGTCGTTGCAGCGTCGGCCGGTCACCATCTACCTGGCGCCCAACATCACTGACATGACCATTCTCAAGCCCCTGCTGACCCTTTTCGTCCAGCAGATCATGGATATGCTGACGCGTGAGCACGACCAGGATGCCCTGCCCGTCTATTTCCTGCTCGACGAGTTCCGCCAGCTCAAGAAGATGGACGAGATCCTCAACAAGCTGCCCTATGTGGCCGGCTACAACATCAAGATGGCCTTCATCATCCAGGACCTGAAGAATATCGACGAGATCTATGGCGAAACCGCCCGGCACTCGCTGCTTGGCAATTGCGGACTTCAGCTCATCCTCGGTGCCAATGACCAGGCGACGGCAGAATATGCGTCGCGTGCACTGGGCAAGCGCACCATTCGATACCAGTCGGAGTCGCGCACCCTCGAAATCCTGGGCTTGCCACGCCGAACCAAGGTCGAGCAGATCCGCGAGCGCGATCTGATGATGCCGCAAGAGATCCGGCAGCTCCCGGAGGAAAAGCTGGTTCTGCTTGTCGAGGGTCAGCGACCGATTTTTGCAAACAAGGTTCGGTACCACGCCACTGAGCCCTTTCGAAGTGCTTCCAAGGCTGCCCAATCGCTGAGCGTTGTTGTGCCCGACTGCGAATTCGTAGCGGTTTCAACCGTGCCAGCGGTAGAGGCTTTTCACAAGAACACGGCGGCTGACGTCGAGGAGGGGCCGAAGCCTGTGAAGCGACAAGACCCAGTTCTGCCCGCCTCACAGCCGCCCCGAAAGGTCGCGCGCGTCGTAGGGGCCATGCCAAAACCGAAAACGAAGACCGGTGGCAGCGGGTCATTGGCCGACGACCTGTCGAGCGAACGTGTTGTTGCCACCGCACGCCGCTTGAAATCCGTGGTGGCGGAAGTGGCAGCCGTCCCAGATCTCCCAACGCATCAGAGGCAAAGTATTCAAGACATTCTCGCGAGGACAATTCCCGATCCGGCTGAACTTGGGTTGGAGTAGTCGTGTAGCCAGCGCATCGGGTCGCCTTCTGCCTTGTGTTCGGCGGCAAGGGTAGTGACCTCGACGCGGATGGCATCAAGACGCCCGATTCCTGCGCGCGTGGAAGTTTTCGTAACTCGTTGCAGATGAAGCACGTGCAAGCATCCTCCGCGGCTTTCCCTGATGTAGTGCCCTGGCCCCCTACTCCGTATGCGGCGGAGTTTCGACAGCCCATCTCGGATCGGCGCCGGACGGGTGATCTATGAAAAATACCCAAGTCCCGTCGGCAAGCCGACGATGAACCTCCATGCCATGATGGTGCACTTCGATCGCGCGACCATTCTCATCGGCGCCCCTGATCAGCCACTGCGAGCGCGTCATGGCGAAGTCCCCCGCAATCGTGGTGTGATGAGTGACGACATCCATATGGGGCTTAAGTCCGATATAGGCCGCCATGGTCAGGAGGATGCCTTCGGCGCCGCGCGCGATCGTAGTGTCACCGTGAACCTCATCGATCTGCACGATCGACGCCTCGGGGTGATACATTGCAGCCGCGGCTTCAACGTCCTGCGTGTTGAAGGCGCGCGCGAGCCAGAGATTACAGAGTTCGGGAGATGGAGCGCCCATAGGAAATCTCCTTTTTGTAAGGCGTTAGGTAACCGCGATCCGGATGCCGAAGGTGGCGATCAGCACGCCGAAGGCGCGGTCGATCCAGCGCTTGGCGCGGCCGTACACGGCACGGACATGCGCGAGCGAGAACACGCGCCCGACGAAGGCATACCAAAGCATCTCGTCCAGGAGGATCATCACCAGGATTGCGGCTTTCGCCCAGATCGGCGCGTCGTGTGGCACCATGCCGACGAAGACGGCGCCGAAGAATACCGCAATCTTCGGATTGGCGAGCTGGGTGAGAAGGCCCAGCCGGAAGGCCGAGCGGGCGGTGCGCGGCGCCGGCCCGTCGCCATCGACCTGCGGCAGCGGCGCGTCGGCGTGACGGAAGGTCTGCCAGGCGATCCACAACAGGAAGGCAGCGCCCGCGAGCTTGAAAATGAGAAGCGCCGAGGGCGCGACCTGGAACACCAGGCTCAGGCCCAGAAGTGCGGCGAGCGCCCAGCAGACGGCGCCCGTCCCGAGCCCGACCGACGCCAAGAAGGCAGGCCGGAAGCCTTCGACCGCGGCGGTGCGCACGGTCATCACGAAGGCCGGTCCCGGACTGATCGCGCCGATCAGATGGAGAAGAAGGATCGAGATGAAGGCCGCGAGGGTCATCGGGCTGCCTCCCTGCCGCGCGGCGGGCGCAGGCGGTAAAATCCGTTGTCTGACATGCAATCACCTCCGCTTCGTGCCGATCCCGGATCGGCGCCGATCATGACCGACAGGATGGCAGCGGGTTCCGTTCCACGGTTGCGCCACGCATGACGCGTGCCGTTCTGTACGACGACATCACCGGGCGCGAGGCTGCGCTCCTCATTATCGTCGAGCTCCAGCCAAAGTTCCCCCGACGGCAAGGACGACATGGTCGACCGTTCGCGTCGTGTGCATTCCGGGCGGCTCCGGTTCGAAGGTCTCGGCGATGCCGGGCAGTCTGGCGCCGTACTCCGCACCCGCTGCGTTCCAGTCGCTGACCGTTGCCATAACGCTGTCGGGCGGGGAGATCATTGTCTCGGTGACGGAAAAGGCCTCCGAATCGCGGCCGATGATCACGACGTCGTACATTTTGGAGGTCCTTTGGAGTTCGGTTGTTCTCGGAATTTGAACTGCGGCGCCTATTCCAGTCAGCTTTGCGCCTTACGGCTTGCGGCCGATCACGGCGCCGTTCGCGGCGGGTGCGTCGAACCAGACCGTCTCGATGTGCCGGAATCCGGCTTCCTCGAGCCACGCCGAATATTCGGCCGGCGTGTAGTTTCGTCCTCCTTCCGTCTCGATCAGCATGTTGAGGCTCATTAGCGCGGCCGACACTGGCCCGGTCTTTTCGTCATCGACAAGAAGCTCGCTGATGACGACTGCACCGCCGCTCGGCAAAGCCTCGAAGGACCGGCGCAGCAGGGCGCGGTTCGTCGCCTCGTCCCAATCGTGCAGGATCATCGACAGAAGATGTACGTCATGCCCCTCCGGAAGACCATCGAAGAAGCTGCCGCCAACGGTATCCACGCGGTCGGCCAGGCCGGCCTCGGCAACCTTGCCTGCTGCGATCTCGGCGACATGCGGCAGGTCGAACACGGTCGCACAAAGCTCGTCATATTGCTTGCAGAGCTCGATGTCGTAGGCGCCCGATCCGCCGCCGATGTCCAGGAGGCGGCGGAAATGACCGAGATCCACCGCTTCGCCGAGCTTGCGCGCGGTCATCGTGGAGAGCGAATGCATCGCCTCCCAGAAGAGTGCCAGCATCGTCGGATCCTCGCCATCGAACAGCGAGGATTGCGCGGCCGGATCCCACGTGGTTGGCCGGTTCGTACGCAGCGCTTCGGCAAGTTTGCCCCAGCCCGCGTAGAGCCGCTTGTCGGCCATCTGCACGAAGCCACCGAAGTAGTTCGGTTTCCCGCGCACAAGATAGGTTTCGCTTAACGGCGTGTTGCGATAGAGGCCCTCCGTTTTCTCCAGAAGCCCGAGTGCGGCGCAGCCGGTCAACAGCATCTCGGCCGGGCGTGGATGCAGACCGAGCGCTTCCGCCAGCCCGGCAACCGTGATGCCGGCGTGGCCCGCAAGGCGGCTGAAGAGGTCCAACTCGTGCGCAGCGGCCAGAGTCTTGAAGGCCCAGAAACCGGTCGAAAGCGCCATCAGCGGGACGGCGGAAGGAAGCTCCGGCGTGGCAATCGGCTGATCGACCGCCCACAGCTTTGTCTCGCCCGAGATCGAACCGGGCTGGCGGGCAAGCGTTGTCGTGTGCGTAGCGGCGCGCTGATGGTTGGGCATGGCGCTCTCCTCAGGCATTGACGGTTAGTTCGCAGCTTCAAGCCGCGCGGTGGTCTCGACGGCGCGGTTTTCGTCGGCTCCTTCCCAGAGGCTCTCCCTGTCACCGTCGTGGGGAATGGAGTGATCGCCGAACACGACGTCAGGTGGAAGGCTGGTTTCCGGCCTATTTCGGTGCAGCGGCAGCGGTTCCGCCCGGCGGTATGATCCGCATCATGAACGTCGACACCGTGTCGCCAGGCTTGAACGGGACGGGGACCTGATTGCTTACCGGCTTCACACTTTGCAGGAACACCGCGATCGCCATGGCATCGTCCGCAGTGAGATGCGCAAGAGCAGGCCAGGGCATGATCGGCGCCAGGGTGCGGCCGTCTGGCCGCTGCCCGGTCTGGATCGCAGCGACGATCTGCTCCGGGGTCCAGTTGCCGATACCGGTCTGCTTGTCGGGCGTGATGTTTGGACCTGGAAAGACACCGAGGCCAGGTATCTCAAAGCCCACATCCGAGCCGCCAAGAAAGCGCGATATATCGGGTTTGCCCAAGAAGTAGCCGGGCGTGTGGCAGTCGTTGCAGCCGCCGATCGTAACCAGGTATTCGCCACGCGCAATCTGTGCGTCGTCGGCCATGGCGGCGTGCGATGGAAGGGCAGCGACTGAGGCTGTGAGGAATGCGAGACGAACTGATGTTGGAATCACGGTTTCCTCCCTTGGTTTGTTCTTGGTTTCTCCCACGACCTGGCTTCTCGATGTTCTGCAGCCCCCGACTTGCCTGCGCGGGAAGCCAAATTCTCTCATAGAGAGGGTTCGCTTACCTCATCGATATCAAGTTCGTGACTAGACCCGCCTTGACCTCAAGCACAGGCGCGGAGGCCTCGGCATGACCGATGTCCCTCAACTGATCGGCGGTAAATACAAAATTCCCGATCGTCGGACGTCTTGAGACGGTCCGTTTCCAGGTCTGGCGACCTGCAATTGCGGTGGTTTTCAGCACAAGTCCAAGCAGGCGAACTGTCGACGGGTGATGACTGGCGTGAGTATCCGTGTGAGCCATTTCGGCCTCCCAATCTCAAGACTGGCCAAGGTCTCCGCAACTGTTCCAGCGCAAAGGCCTCCCTCTTCCTTCACATTGCCGTAGTGACATCGTAAGGAAACAACAGGACTGATAGAAGTGCCAATTCTGAAATTTGTGGGCAGGCCAATTTTCTATACTCTAAAAGCATGACCGCCTTTCACGTCAGCCTGGTCGGGCGCAAAGACCTCAGTGGCGAGATCTATCGTCAGATCCGCCACGCCGTTCTGGATCGTCGGCTGCGGCCGGGGGACCCTCTGCCGCCTGGCCGCGAATTGGCGCGGACGCTGGCCGTGTCGCGTGCGACCGTTACGGTAGCTTACGAACGGCTAGCCGCGGAAGGGTTCGTGACATCACGGCAGGGGTCCGGGACATTCGTCAGCGAATTGGCCACGCTGGCCGGGCGCGAGAAGACAGGGCGCCGATCCGCTGGGGCGCTTCAGCCGCGCCCGATCTGGGTAGCGATGAACCCCCCGCCTACGTTCGAGACGGTCCAGTTCGACTTTCGCAGCGGCCTTTGCGATGCTTCGCTGTTTCCCCACAACTCATGGCGGCGGTCGGTGGCTTGGGCGTTGCGTTCGGGCGAAACGACCGCCGGCGTTTATGAGCACCCCGCCGGGCATCGCGATCTCAGGGTCGCAATCGCCCGGCACATAGGCATCTCCCGAGGGATTAGGGCTTCAGCGGACGACATCATTGTCACGAACGGCACGCAGCAGGCGCTCGATGTCCTGGCACGCGTCCTGCTGGCGCCGGGCGACGCAATTGCCGTCGAAGATCCGAGCTACGGCCCTCCGAGGCGGTTGTTCGAGGCGTTGGGCATTCGCGTGGTTGGCGTACCGGTGGATCGCCAGGGGCTGGTCGTTGATGCGCTGCCGCGCGGCGTCCGGGCCGTGTACGTCACGCCATCTCACCAATATCCGCTTTCCGTAACGATGACGCTACCGCGCCGGCAGGCACTGCTGGCCTGGGCAGAAAGAAACAACGCGGCCATCATCGAGGATGACTACGACAGCGAGTTCCGTTTCGGGGGCCGTCCTCTCGAGCCGTTGCAGACACTCGACGCAAAAGGACTGGTCGTCTACGTCGGCTCCTTCTCAAAGACAATGCTGCCGACGCTTCGGCTAGGTTTCCTGATGACGCCGCCATCGCTGCGAGCGGCCTTGCACAAGGCCAAATTCGTCAGCGACTGGCACTCATCGACCCTCGCGCAAGCGGCACTCGGGCGTTTCATCGATGAGGGCGAGTTTGCGCGTCATGTCCGACGAGTGGGTGCAATCTACCGGGAACGGCACCAGGTCCTCGCGGACGCTATCTCCCGTGATTTTGCCGAACATCTCGAGCTCATCCCATCGACAACGGGGCTCCATCTTACCGCTCTGGCCCGCAGAATGTCGGTGGACCGGATCGCCGAGATCGCCCGCCGTGCTGCCGATCGCGGCGTCGCCGTCCAGATACTGTCAAGGTTCGCTGTGAGCGCGACCCCACGGGCCGGGGTTATGCTGGGGTATGGCGCCATTCCCACGGCCCACATCGAGGAAGGGATGCATTTGCTCCGCGCCTGCTTTGACAGTGAACCGCAGTGAACCAAGTATCGAAGATCACGGGGCCGGGCGACCGAAGGACCAGAATCAGAGATGGGTTCGTCAATGACGTCATCGAAGTAACTCTCGACAGGCGCGACGGAGCACTTCTCACGCGCTATTCGCTTCCGGAAGCCTGATTCTGCCAGATCGGCATTTTGATCTCGCCGCCGCGGAAGACGAACCTGGCCTGGCTCTGGTGCCGGTGCTGTATAAGGCGAATCTTCTGCGGAGTCAGGTGCACCAAATCGACCCCAGACGAATGTTGCAGAACTTGCACTCTGCGGGTATGCAACGGTCTCGAGGCCAAGGGCTTTATCAATTCGGGAGGGGATTTTGCAAGTCTTAGTGCGTGATAACAATGTCGACCAAGCTTTGCGATTTCTGAAGAAAAAATTGCAGCAAGAGGGTGTTTTCCGCGAGATGCGACTTCGGGAGCACTATGAAAAGCCTTCTGAAAAAAAGGCCCGCGAAAAGGCCGAGGGAGTTCGGCGCACCCGCAAGCTTGCACAAAAGAAACTGAACCGGGAGCTCGGTATCGTCATGGCAAAGAAGGCCAAGCCCGCGCCACGCCCGAAATGAGTTTGATGCAAACCGTAGACGATTTCAGGTTCGGTCGCTTGCGTTCCTTGCCGGGACAGAGCGCTCTCAGGAGAGAGTGCTATGTCACAGTCACAAACCAGCCACCTCGATGTCGTTGTCAAGCAGTCGTCGAGAGGAGCAACAGCGGCGACAAGCCAGAAGATCGCGCCGAAGACCTTTCCCAAGCGGTCTTCATCCTTAGCGGCACGCATCCGCCGGTCGTCAGGCTCGCTGTTCTCCTATCGATCGCGATCGTCGCGCTCTCTGTCTTCATCCGCGTCGCGCGGTAATTGCTCAAGCCGGGGGACATGCTGCCCGGCAGGGTCGGATCGCGTCGTGTCTCCGGGTCGTATCGCTGGACGATCCCGCCGTTTCTCATTCGCAGCGCGAGGCGACAGCTCCGCTTCACCACCGTCCGATAGGCGCTCCGCACTTGCGCGATGATCTGTCTTGTCGGCCTCGTCGTTTTCGCGGCGAACATTCGCAATCTCACCAACATCATCCCCTGCGCGACCTCGCTCACGAGATCGCCGCGCCGCTTCCAGCGCCATGCGAATCTCGTCATCGGCTTCGGCAATCTCACGAATGAGGCTATTGCCGGTCGCACCCAGTACACCGGCCCTGGCAAGCTCGAGATTTAAGCTCGCCTGCAGGGCAGCCTTGTCCGCCCCGATGCCACCGGCCTCGGCACGTCCGATCGCATCGCGGTAGTGCTCGACCTCGAGCATGATCCGGTTGGCAGCCTCGACCGTTCGAGCTCCGTGACGTGCGACTGCCCGGTCCCAACGCTCCTTTGCGTCGTCACCGCGATCCAGCTCACGCCCATCCTGAATGGTCCGAGATTGCTCGCGATTTCGGTGCTGCAGTTCCACCATGTCCCGACGGGCATCCACATGGTCGCGCACCGCCGAAACGATCTCCGCGAAACCGCCGCGCTGGCCATCGGGGATGGTGCGCTGCGCCTGCGACAGCACATCCTCGACCCGCTTTTCGTAAGCCCTGAATTCGTCCCGCGTCATCGGGCGCATCATCCTATCCTCCGAAAATGCCTCGACCAAGTTTACCGAATTTGTCCTCAATTGCGAGAGCGGATTCTCCTTGGAGGAGGCTGTCCTGCTCGTCTTGCCGTGCTCCATCAATTTCGCTTCAAGCCGCGAAAGCTGGACTTTCGCAAATGTCAACGCACCTTCCGCGCTGGTCTCATGGATCAACCTGGACCAGTGTCGCCGGGCTGCACGAGAATAATCCAGGCTAACGCCCGTCTGTGCCAGGTTCGGTTGATCGGCCCGCTTTGATTGATATCGATCCTGCGCGGCCAGGCTCGTTCCGACATGTTCGGTTCGGCCAATCCGGCTCATCGGCCGGACCTGGTTCCGACCGTAGCTCGGTGCGCTGGCGCGATCCCGGCGATCGGTCATCGCCATGGCGATGCCGTGTTCACGGGCCTTTTCGGCCAGCGTGACGCGCCACTGCCGGAACGTCCGAATGCTGGTTTCCACCCGCTCCCCCTCATCGTTGCGCATGGCGACGATGGCATGGACATGCACATGCGGCCGCTTGCCGCCGGTACCTTCCGGCTTCGGATCGAGTGACGGGTCATGCAACGAGAACACATATCGGTGACCGCCAAATTCCGCGGCGAGGAAAGCGCGCGCGGCGGACCGGAAATTTTCGACATCCGTTCCCGCCCGAGCCGACAGGATCAGGTGCATGACGTCACGAGACTTGCGACTGTGAAGCTGGTCGCGCCACTCAAGCTGAACGATATCGCCGGCCAGCTGTGCATCGCCGATCTTCCGGCCTGCTTCGTTCTCGACCGCTCCCTCGTGCCGTTCGACCAGGGCGCGCAACCGGCTCGTGCCATAGTCGATGCCGTTGCCGTGAGCGGTGAACCGGAACCATACCCTGCCCCGGAATGCGGCGTCGAGGCGATCTGCGACAATCCTTGAGGCTTTGTTGTCTGCGGTGAGCCGTTCTCCGTTGCTATCGCGCAGGACGGTTACGCCTTCGATCGTATAGCCATTGTCACGGCCTTTGATCGCGAAGGCAAAGCGCCGGTCTCCAAGCGCGCTCTTCAGGAACGCCCTCGCCTGCGCCGGAATCTCGCCCCCGGGGTCGAAGCCGCCCGTTATATCGACAGCGAACGTGCCGATGTCCCGGCTCTCGGCACGGTTCTTCATCAGATGGTTCCATTCGCCGCGGATCGTGGAGATCTCGTCTCGTCCGCGCGGTTTCTCACCACGCTCATTCTCGGCGGCCACCTCGCCATTGCGCGACACATAATTGATCATCGCGCCCAGCCGAGCAGCGCTGCCGAAGGAGGCCAGTTTCACCACGGCCGGCTGACTGCCCGACGCGAGCGCCCTGAAACGCGAGCGCATGCTTGGCTCGGTGCGCGATGATCGTTTGCCTTGGAGTATCAAACGTGGCTTGAGGCCCGCGATCCGTCCAAACGAGACCCCTGGCGCGACCGCAACCGTACCTCTCCGCTTGCGAGGCTCGTCATCCAATTGCGAGCCATTGCCGCGCGCCCGGTCATGGAGGATCGCCGCCCGGCGCCGCTCCCATTCCTTCTCGAAGGCGCCGAAAAAGAACTCCATTACACACCTCTGCCGTGCCGCCTGCCACGCTCGGCGTATCGTCTCATCTCCAACACGACGGCAGCCATGAGCTGCTGAACCTGAGCCAGTGTTTCGCCCAATTCGATCGCGATGGAGCTCCTGCCGGAATTCGCGGCTCTCGCAAGCCGGTTCAGGCTGGCGCTCAACGCGCACATATCGGAAACCAATACGCTGAGGATGACACGATCCTCGTCGTTGAAAAACGGCCGTACACCTGCGCCTTCCAAAGCCAGAGAGCGAAGGAAGGCGGAGAAGGTCATCTCCGCCGCGATGGACGATCGCTCGATTGCCTCATAATCCGACGCTGCGAGCCGGACGTGAACGACACGGTCCTTCCGCGCGCCGGCCCAATCGGCGCCGACCTCAAGCTCCCTGGCACTTTCGTTTGCCATCCTGATCTCCGAAAGAAGCGCCGCAGGCGCGATCGACGGCTCGTCCGTCGATCGTCAGCAAATTTGTATCACAAAATTGCGTATCCTGCCAACGGCGGCTTTACTGATTTTGATATACCATTTTCGGGTGTCCGCAACCGAGCCACCGTCGGGCCGCGGCAATTCCAGGATCGCGCCATGCTCCGAAGCAGTGGGCCACACCATGCGGCCGCATGGTGTGATGCAAGCATCACGTTGAAATAATGCGATAAACAGAGTGTCAAAGCTATCCCTCGATGAGGATAAACCATGTGAATGCGCCTTACCTGCACATCGAGGTCCATCAGAATATGCTAGCGCCTGATGATTTGCCGGACTTGACGCGGCACAAGATTCGAACAATATTTATTCTGCTCCGTACATGACCAACTCCTGTCTCAATCGTTACGAACGGACGTGCCATGGCCAAGATCTACTCCGCGATCAGCAGCAAGGGGGGAGCGGGAAAGACGACATTGGTGACGCTTATAGCGGGAGAATACGCTCTGAGAGGAAAGCGTGTTCTGTTGGTCGACGCGGATGGACGCCTCAACCTGTCCGGCTGGTGGAAGCTATGCCATAACAAGGGAAACGTCCCGGAGAACATCAGCGTCGCGATTGCCGCTACACGACGGGCGATCGAATCCGAGATCGCACGGCTCCAGCATGCTTTCGACCTCATCATCATCGATGCGCCAGGCGTCGACAGCACCGTTCAGGAAACCATCATTCGGTCGAGCGATGTGGTTCTGTCACCGATCCAGCCCGGCATCAAGGAAATCGAAGCGGCTGGTCAGGCGGCCGCCAGCGTAAGCGACATCAACGACAAAAGCGGATCGAGTATCGTCCATCTCAATATCCGAACCCGGATCACGGTGCCTGGTCGCAATCTGGAAGCCTATCGATATGTCCGCCCGTTTGTCGCCGACCTACGTCAGGCAGGCTATCAAACGGCGCTGCTCGATACCGAGCTTTTTGAGCGAAACATCTATCGCGAGATTCAGAACGGCCTGGGCACGCTGCAAATGCAGGACCTCAGCGATCCGGTTCGCAAAGCCCGGCTCGAGGTTCAGGCTCTTGTCGAGGAAATCGAGATTCGAAGCACGGCAGACGGTCGCGGAGCTGCGGCATGAACGGAAAGGGGGGTCTCGCGCCGGGCGACTTCACCATTGCGGCCAAGATTATCAACCGCCCCGAGGACGAGGATGATGTCGAGGAATATCCCAAGGCCGTCGAACCGGAAGCATCCCACCAGGCTGATAAAATCCTTGCCGGGAAATCAGTCTCCCAGCGGGAGAAGCAAACGCGCGAAACGGCTGCGGCCCAGGAAGAGGCGCGCTACAGCTTGAGGAACCTCAAGCGCGCCAAACAGCGCGAAGTCAAGTTTTTCGTCAACGTCGCACTGGACCAGGCGACCAAAGCTCGCTTGAAGCGCGCTGCCGACGAGAACGACCTGAAGATGGCGACGGTGATGAAAGCGGCGATCGACGTCTACCTCAGGGAAAATGGATACTGATCGGGCGATTGGGATGCGACCGGCGACAGCGCTCAACGACAAGAGACCGACGAGAGTGCCGCCTCAAAAGGGCGGCTCGGCTTCGATCGTGCCGTCGAGTTCGGCCATGATGACGGCGAGCTCGGCCCGGGCCAGTTCGAGTTCGGCTTCGATCTGGCGGCGTTCTTCGACGGTGGGGGCGTTGGCGGCTTCGAGGCGCAGTTCCTCGATGAATTGTTCGATCGTCATCGTCGTCTCCTTGAGGTTTGTGAGAGATGACGGCGGCAGGCTGGGCGGGGAAAGACAGGTCAAGGCTCGGAACGACCGGCAGAGCCGGTGCGCGGAGGAACCGAATTTGTCGGAGCGGAGTGAAACGCAGGGACGAGAAATTTGGAGGGGCCGCGCGGCCTTGAGCTGGCTTTGCCCGTCCGGCACAATAGGCCGATCTGAACAGACAGTTTTTCCTTGCGTGTGGCACCGCTATTCGCCGTCGCCTGACGCGCGGCCGGAGCTGTTCGCATGAGGCGCTTCCTGCTCGATGGCACAGTCCTGGAAGAGGGTGATGAACGCTTTCAGGATCTGCTGACCGACGCTTATCGTGGCAGGGTCCGTCCGCTTTGCCTCTGCTGCCAACCGCCGGTTCCGATGTATGTGGCCAATATCGGTGACCAGCTGGTGATCAAACGCATGCCGCTCTCGGGCGGCAAACACGATCCGGCCTGCCCTTCATACGAACAGCCCTACGAATTGTCAGGCCTTGGACCGTTGGTGGGGGGCGCGATCAAGTTCGATCCGGCTGCCGGTACGGCATCGCTGACGCTGGACTTCTCGCTGTCGAAGCGCGGCGCGGTCGCAAGATCAAACGGGAGCGCCGCGTCAGCCGACAGTGGGAGAAACGAGACCAAAAAATTGTCCCTGCGCGGGCTGCTGCATTTCCTCTGGCATGAGAGCGGGCTGACGGAATGGACGTCGCATTGGACAGGCAAGCGGCACTGGTGGCAGGTCTATCAGCATCTGAGCGAAGCCGCTCGGCTGATGGAGGTTCGTGGGCAGGTACTGGCCGACAGGCTGCTCATTCCCGAACCGTTCCGCGCCGGTGACAGGGCGGCGATCGAACAGCGCCGGGCCCAAAAGCTTACCGGCCTCTTCCAGGCAGCAGCCGGTTCGAAAAAGCTGATGGTGCTGGTTGGGGAGATCAAGGAGTTCGCGGGGGTGCGCAACGGCCGTCAGGTCGTGATCAAACACATGCCGGGCTTCCGGCTCTATCTCGAAGAGCCCGCTTGGCGGTCCCTGCAACGGCGGTTTGAAACGGAACTGATGCTGTGGCAGAGCACCGAGACATCGCATCTGATGGCGATCATGACGATCGGGGGCACGCCAGCCGGCATTGCCACCGTCAACGAGATTGCCCTGATGGCGGTGACCGAACACTGGCTGCCGATCGAGAGCGCCTATGAACAGCTGCTGGTCGGTCGCCTCGGCCGCCTGCGCTCCAAGTCGGTAAAGGGGTTGAGGTTCGATCTCCCGCGCATTCACCCGCTCGCAAATGCGATCCTGCCCGAAGCAAGGCCCCTGCCCTGCGCGCTTTATATCGTCCCACCGGATGCCGGCGATGACTTCCAGGCAGCCCTGGGCGAGATGATCGACGCGCGGCCGGATCTTGGATCCTGGATCTGGCGGGTCACCGAGGGTGACATGCCGCCGCTGCCGGCCTAGGTCATCAGCCTATTCGTCCTCGGCACTGTCCAGCAACCCGTCATAGACCTCCAGGAGCGCATTGGTGATTGCCTGCCCGAGGGCGTTTCCCGCGTCACGAAGTTCTCCCTCGGTGCCGTCCCGCGCGGCTTTCGCCAGCTCGAACCCCTGTTCGCCGACGATCTGCTTGGCGGCCTCGATCGCCCATAGGCCGAAATCTCCGCGGTTGTCGATCGTGAATGCGTCGTCCATTGCCGTCTACCCGTTGATGGAAAGCGACTTCTATCGCGTCTCCTCAATGATCGCCAGCATTCATCAAAGTCGTGAATCGAAGCGCCTCCACCGATTCATAACTGTCGTTGGACGCGCTGGCGTCTCTTCATCATCGTTCGCCCATGGCGACTTACCCCTTCCGGCTCTATTGCCAGCGCATCGACGCGACGAAAAACATGGCACGGTATTATGCCCTGTCCATGCAGCCGACCCTGTCTGGAGAGGTGGCCGGCGTACGCCGCTGGGGCCGGATCGGAGGGCGCGGCGGCGAAAAGACCGAGGTGTTCGCAACCGAGCGTGAGGCTGCGATGCATTTCCTGGATCTCGCCCGCAGGAAACGTCAGAAGGCTATCGACCCGGAAACTGTGGAAATCCGGGGTTGCTGAACGCTTCTTCGGCCTCGCGTCAATGACAGGCCGACATCCACCTGTCAGGGATTTCAGATCAACTTCGATCCGGAGAGAAAAAATGACGACCACAAACGAAATCGCCGACAAGATCGCCGGCGAACACAGCCTGACCAAAGCACAGGGCAAGGCGATTGTCGAAGCGGTGATTGCCTCGATCACCGAGGCAGCGATTGCCGGCAATGAAACGAGCCTTCCGGGGTTCGGCAAGTTTAAAATCAAGAACACGCCGGAACGCGAAGCTCGCAATCCGGCAACCGGCGCGACGATCAAGGTGGCAGCTGCGAAGAAGCTGGCCTTCACGCCGGCCAAGGCTCTCAAGGACGCGCTGAACAGGTGAACTTGTAAGCAGAGCATAAAAATAGCCCGGCTTGTGACCGGGCTGTTATTTTTCGAATTTCCGCTCAGCAGGGAGCAGCATTGTTCAGCAGATCCCGAACGATCAGTTTCACTGACCGGTCGGACTGCTTCACGGCTATGATCGTCCAGCAGCCGGTGAAGAATACCAGACGCGAGCGGCACGAAATCAAAGCCTTGATTGACAACCGCAGCGCGCAAGGCTGCAAGCGTTTCGAATTCCTGAAATTCCGTACCAAGCCAAAGTTCGAGATCCTCGCCATCGGAAGTGGCGAAAGCCTGGAGGAAGAACGTCTGAAGCGGACGGTCATAGCCGATAGTGGCGTCTGGGTCGGCATGGCGGGATGCGGTTCGGGTAACAGTGATCGCATAGTGGCTCATCACAGCCTCCTTCGGATGACGGGAGACGCCGGCCCTTGGACGGGGCCGGCGGTTGGCTTCAGGCCGGGTTGTTCCAGAGGATGACCTTGCGGTTGGCTTCGCCGCCGGGTGCCGGCACCAGATTGCCGAAGATGACGCCGATCTCCGGCGCTTCCAGCTTGACGGAGAGGTATTCCTCGCCGGTCTGGCGGGAGATGCGATTCCAGCCTGCGCCGATCTCGAAGCCGGTCTTGCGGTGCAGGATGCGGTAATCGGGGGCGTCTTCGCTCGTCTTGTTGGCGTTCGAGACGATGGCGATCGGGGCGTTGACCCGGATGGTGGCGAAGATGCCTTCGAGTGTGCCGTCGGTCTTGGCGGTGAGGGTTGCGATCGTAGTAGCCATGGGATTGTCTCCTTCGTTGCATCGGGACCATTCCCGATGGCGCCCGAAGAAGGGGACGCGCCGCGGGCGTCACCGGAGCGCAAGCGGAGGGAAACCCCTTGCGGGTTGACGCTGATCGCGGCCGGTCCCTTAGAAAGGCGACATAAAGACCGGGATTGGTCACTGATCGCCACGTCAGGGGAGACCCTTGCCTCGGCTGCCCGCCCGCTGCTCCGCCCCTGCCGCGTGCGGGTCCTACAGCGCCGGCGTCCGGATAGACACGCTTTTGCCCATCAACCGTTCGGCAAGCCGAGTATCCGCTGCCCCTACCCATCCTCACGGCGGGACCGCATCGGTCGGCGCGGCCTTCGAATTGCCTGCCGTGACGGCGCGACTGCTGTTCCGCGGAAGCAAGACCGCATGACAAGCGTGATGGCGGGACGTTGCCCCGGCACCGGGCGGTAACCAGGCATGGAGATCGATCGAGAACAGCCACCCTGACCGCCAGTCGCCCACCATTCGCGGCCGGCGCCGATCATGAGCGGCACCAACGATCAACACTGGGTTGGCAGCACCAGACTTGGAGGAGAAGGGAGGCCGTATCGGGTGGCGGGCCTCAGTCGAAGCGGTTGACCCGGCTGGAGCGACCGCGCGCCTCGGCAAACAAGCCGGCGATCTTTATCATGAAGGATTTGCTGAAACGGCCGAGGGTGTCCTGATTGGGCTCGATATACCAGGAGCGCTCGACGATATCGTAGTTGTATTCATCGACCGTGATCCAGCTCTGTTTCAGGTCCCCGAGGCCGGCACGCTTGCGCTCGATGTGCGGAATCTCCAGAGCGGCCCGTCCCGCCTGCGGCGGCTGGGTTGTGATGGCGAGAAGCGCCAGATGCGTGTTTCCGTCGCTGGCGCCGCGGATCGCGACGACGACGCAGACGGCGCGCTGCTTGCCTCCCTCGGTCTCACCGTGTTGCTGCTGCCATGCCCAGAGATAGGGATAGGAGATGACCTCGCCGGGGCGGAATTCACGGCTCATTGTCGTAGGCTTCGCCGCGCGCCAGCCGGTCGATCGCCTCGCCGAACAGCGCCGAATGCTCGTCGGGCATTTCCGGCACACGATAGGCCCGGCGTGGATCGCCGCCGGTCCGCATACGCTCATAGTGCTCGTAGCTCATCAGCACGAAACGCGGCTTCTTGTGCCGCGTGAGCATGACCGGCTCGCGGCTCGCCGCATCGGTGATATCTCCGATTTGTTTATTCAAATCGCCCGTCGTGAATTGCTTCATCGCTATGGTCTCCAAAGTACAGTTTTCTATATATCATTTTTCCATGTTTTCCACCTTTTCCATGTTTCCAGGAAAACGGCGCTCACGCGCCGTCACCTGAAGCCTGCCAGACCGGGATGCCGAGCCGACGCGCCTTGTCGGCGAGATTGCCGGTGATGCCGTTTCCGGGGAAGACAATCAATCCGGCGGGCATGACTGAAAGCATCTCGTCGTTGCGCCGGAACGGTGCCGCCTTGGCGTGCTTCGCCCAGTTCGGCTTGAAGGTGATCTGCGTCACCTTGCGGGCTTCAGCCCAGCAGGCGGCGATACGTTCGGCGCCTTTTGGCGAGCCGCCGTGCAGCAGGACCATGTCGGGGTGTTTTGCATGCGCCTGATCGAGCTTGGCCCAGATCCGCTCATGGTCGCTATAGTCCATGCCACCGGCGAAAGCGATCTTGGTGCCGGCGGGGATAAGCACCTCGGTTTCGGCGCGGCGGCGGGCGGAGAGGAAGTCCCGGCTATCGATCATCGCCGCCGTCATGTTGGCGTGGTTGACCTTGGAGCCGGTGCGCGGCCGCCAGGATGAACCGGTCTGCGCCTCGAACAGATCGGCGGAAAAATCGCGCATGAACTCGAAGCTATTTCGGCGTTCCAGCAACGTGATGCCCTCCGCGATCAGACGTTCGAGCTCGACGCTCTTCACCTCCGAGCCGTCCTGCTCACGCTGGCCGGTGCGTTGCGCTTCCTCGTTGCGATCGAGCTCGCGCTGGATGCGCTCGCCGGCGCGGTGGAAGAGATTGGGGATCGACCAGAACAGGTCTTCGAGATCGGGTTCCAGTCGGGTGTCGCCGAGCATTTCGGCGAGCGCGTCGAAGATCGCGGTGATCGATGACTGGACCTGCGGCTCCTCCGGCAATGGCCGCGGGTCGGGCTCGTCCTGCAAGTGGCGATAGCCGTAGACCTGCATCTCGTAGATGAAGCGGTCGGTCGGAGAGGAAGCGTGATGGGGCTCGAAGCCGTCGTCGGGGTGAAGGATCAGGTCCATGGTGGTCTCCATTTAGTGGGCCGCGCCTCTCGCGGCCTGACGGCGATCCCCGTCCACGCCGGACCCGGCCGGAACCGCGGCGGATCGCGCCGCGGCCCAGCGTGAGCGCCGGGCGGGGACGAGAAGGTTTCTTGGGACGCGCGAGGAATGCCGGGCCGCCCGTGCGGCCCGGCAGGGGAAGAAACCTGAGCGACCCGCTGAAGGCCGGGAAGGACGTGGTATGGGTCGCCTCTCGGCAGGCCCGCGGGCGCGCCCGCTCGGAAGAACACCGCGGACCGTCCTTCGCCAACGCAGCCGCCGACCGTGCCCGCCATCCCCCTCACGCCGGCAGAAAGGCCGTCGTATCTTCCGGAACCAGTTGAGCCCGCAGGCTCGCGGTCAGCCGGTCCGGCCCCAGCCAGCGCAGATCCTCGTTGAAGTCGCCGAGCTCGGGTGACAGCACCAGCGGCAGGATACCTCGTTCCTGAGCTCGTCGGCACAATCCCCCGACCCCATGTCGGCCGGCCGCGTCTGCGTCGGCAGCGATGTAGATCCGCAGACATCCGGGCGGGAACCGAAAGGCGGCAAGATGATTGGCGGTCAGGGCGGCCACCGCCGGCATGCCGGGCATGATCGCGACAAGCGACAGCATGGTTTCCAGACCCTCCCCCGCCGCCATGAGAGGAACGGGTTCATCGACAGGAAAGCGCAATCGCACACCATTGCCGAGCAGCCCACCAAGCGCGCGGCGGGGATCGTCCAGCTTGGCCTTGCCGACGCCGCCCGGGTCGAGCCCGGTGGATAAATACGTACGGTGGACGCCGGTGATCGCACCGGCGTGATCGGTCACAGCTGCGATCAGGGCCGGATAGCTGGACGTCCGGCCGGTGGCCAGATCCCGGTAATAGCAGGACGGATGGAAGCGCAACGCTGCGTGGATCGATGCCCTCAGGATGCCGCGCTCACGCAGATAGACGTCGGCAAGCGTGCCTGCCAGCGGCTGGCTCATCCGAAATAGACGCCGTGCACGCTCAGCCGCGGGCCTCTCGACCGTTGCAGCGTCGCTGGCGTCACTATGACGGAACGACATCGGTTCTGGTTGGGGCAGGCTGAGAAAGTAGCGCGCCTCCTCGGCAACGTCACGGAAATCCACAAGACCACAGCTCTCACGAACGAGATCGAGCAGATCGCCGAACTGACCGGTCGCCGCATCTGTCCATCGGCCGGCACGTGGGCCGGTCAGATGCACATAGAGAGACCGGCCCTTACGATTGGCGACGTCGCCGACCAGCCAGTAGTTGCCGGCCCGGTGGCCGGCGGAGAGATAGTGGCGGCAGACCGCCTCCGCGTCTTGCGCGAGACGGTCTGCCAGATCGGAGGCGGAGAGCATGGCAGACCTCCGTCACGACCGGCGCGCGGTATCGACAAGGCGATGACGCTGCATCAACTGCTTGAGGATTACCGGACCTTCGTCGGTCGTCGGCACGAAGAAACGCAGCTTCCAATTGATCATCTCGGAGAACAGGCCGATCGACCGCAGCCAGTGGCGCATGCCATCCGTGAAGCCGGCAAGTTCGATGCGGTATTCGCTCATCACCCGCACCCGGTGGAGCGTCATATCGCCGGCAAGGCCGACGATCGAGGATCCGTCGACTAGCGACGCCCAGACCTGTTCCGGCGCGATCAGCGTATTCTGCTCGATCCTGAAGTTGCGGCAAAGGCCGGCAAGCCGGTCCGGTGCAATGACACCCCCGACGATCCGCTCACCGTCGTCCATCTGGAGACGCCGCACCTGGCAAAAGTCCTGCGGCAGCAACCTCCAGATCGGCAGCAGCAGTCCGCTGACGATGTGCATCACCGACGTCGAAAATTCCGGCAAACCAGCGATTTCGGCATGCCTGGCAAGGGCGAAGACCTGTTGGTCGACCTCCTGCCAGTTCGTTTCCTGGAGCTGGCGGACCTCGAAACGGAGCTCGTCCATCGTCCGGATCAGCGACACGCGCGGCTGGACGGAGCCATCCGCGAGCATGATCGAGCGGGTCAGCACCATCACCGCCGGCCGGCCCGACTTGCCGTTGATCATCAGCTTCGCCCGCGGGTCCTGCTGCACGAAGGTCTGAACATCCCTGAGCTGCATCGGTGCATTGCTATCCCTGCGTTCGATGGTCAAGAGGTGTGACTGCGCGCCGGTGACCGGATGTGTATAGATCAGGCGACGGTCGGTGACCGTCATGCTGTCGGCGGTGATCGTCTCCAGCCCCTTGTCATAGATGCCCGCGGCTATCGCCCCTTCGATACGGGCGGCCAACAACTGCTCGAAGGCCTCGAACAGCACGTTCTGCATGGCGATGGTCAGTGCCAGCATGCGATTGAGGAAGGTATGGATCGGCGGCAGCTCATCCTTCAGTCCACCCTCCTCCGAGGTGAGCAACAAACCGGTGATGCTCTCAAACTTATCCAGCGAGCAGCCTTCGATCCTGCCCGCATGCAGCAGTCCGTAGAATTGCCGCAGCGCGTCGCGGGCATACTGGGATTCGAGATTATCCTCGCTGCGGAACATGCGCTGAAACATTACCTGGGCGGCTTCTGTCGCCTCATAGGCGTCTTTCCAGAGCCACAAGCCTTCGGCGTCGCTGCCGCCAAATGCCTCAATCATAATTTGCCGCAAATCAGCGGTGCCGACGGCTTTACCCCGTTCCAGAAGCGACGTGACTTGAGCGGCAGCATCCAAAAGTCCTTCAGCGCTGCTTCTGACATGAGGTCGTGGAGAGGTGGAAACGGTTCGAGGATGCGGGATGATACTCATAGGACGATGCTCCAAGATTGAGGAAAGAGCGGCGCACCCCAAGCGTTCTGCCGAAGGTTCGGATGAGCAAAACGTGGGGTAGCCAGTCGGGTAGCCAGTGAGGAATTGCGGGATCGCCGACTAGAACTCTGTCAGCGATCATCAACGCTTAGGTGGTCGAGTTCGCGATGAAGCCGGCCGGATCGTTGGGGCCGGGCGGCAGATAGGCTTCGTTAGGGTTGCCGTCGGCGAGGTGGCCAAACGGCGAGAAAACGTATCCATCCTCACTGCGGCCGACGGCGCAAAGCACGTAACGCGGATCGCGCGTCGCGGCATCCAGGCATTCCAAGAGAGCAAGATTGCCGTCGGACGCGGCGCGCAGCAGCGTGTCGAAGTTTGTGCGGGCATGATCGGGGATAGCCATTGGGGTGCTCCAGACATAAAGATGCCCGGTGCTTGACCGGGCCCTGGGATGACGATGATGGGGTTTTGAACACGCGGCTGGAGTTTAGAGCCCAACCGCGTACGAAAATCGTCAGGCGGTGCTCTCGAGCAGTTTTTTCGCCTTGCCTTCAAGATCCAGGCGCGTGTCCTGATTGGTCTTTCCGCGTGCCAGCGCGGTGATGCCCTGCACAAAATCGAAGATCGACTCGGGCGGACGGCCTTCTTCGGAAAGAACTGTTTCGATGATCTTGCCGGTCTCCGTTTTCGAGAAACCGCGCCGGCGCAGGAAGGCCTGGCGATCCTCATTATCTCGCGCGACAATGCGCTCGCGAGCTGCCTTGATGCCGGCAACGAACGATGCGGGAGAGGAATTGGCAAAGCTTGTCAGTGCGGGTGCTGCTTCCTGGGCGAAACGATCGGCCGCGAATTTCGAGTGCCGGATGGTGATTTCCTCGAAATTTTCGCTGCCCCATATGTTCCGATTGGCACACACGGCGCGAAGATAGAAAGAGGCGATGCCGAGCGTCTTCGATCCGACTTCGCTGTTCCAGGCATAAAAGCCCCTGAAATACAAATCAGGCTCTCCGTTGTGAAGCCGCCCGGCCTCGATGGGATGGGTATCGTCAACGAGAAACACGAACACGTCCCGATCCGAGGCATAGAGCGTGGTCGTATCCTTGGAGATATCGACGAATGGATTGTGGGTCATGCTGGCCCAGTCGAGAAGGCCGGGCACCTTCCAGATCGTATCGCCGGTTCCATTGCCGGCAATCTTCTTGACCGCAGACACGAGTTCATGGTCCCAGATCCGCCCGTATTCCGGGCCGGTCACCGCGCGTAGCTCGACACGACCGTCCTCCATTTCGAGCGTCTTTACCAATTCCGCACGATGATTGAGCAGGCCGTGCTGCAGGTTGATCGCCGCGAGCGGCGCGGGCAGCTGGCGCAGATAGGTCGCCGGCGCGCCGACAAGGCTGCAGAGTTGGCCGTAGCTCCAATGGGTCGGCGCGATCGGCTGATGCCGGCCGGGAATGACGAGGTCGAGCCGCTCGGCATTGTCACGCGTGGCCTCAACCCGGATCGCAGCGCTTTCGACGGTTCGGGCATGCGCGCGCTCGGCCCGGGACCGGACGGTTTCGTAAAGCTCCGCCAACGACAGGAACCGCTCGTCGTCTGGACGGGAAAACCATTCGGACGAGACCCGGCCGATACGTTCGCCGCGCGAGATATCGACCTTAAAGCCGGAGGACACCGGCCGCGTGCTGGGGGTTAAAGTGTTCATTGGAGTGTCTCCTGAAAAACAAGCACCGGCGCATTGGCCGGGCTGGGTCGAGGAAGTGGAGTGGATGGTCTTCAGTCAGTCTGGATAAAGGCGCCGATGCGCTGCCCGGATCGCCGCAAATGCTGCCTGGAATTCGGCGTTGCCGACGACGTCGGAGAGATCCATCGTTGTCGCGATGTTGAGGCACGCCACATGGATTTCGTCGTCGGTCACCGCCGCCGGCGACAGTGCACCGAAACTGCGGTCGACATCCAGCACGGCGACGATCGCATTGCGGACCTGGTCTTCCTGTAGGCGAGCGAGGATATGGCTTGCCTTTGCTGGATCGACAGGCTGATCGGGGTCCGGCGCGCGGGCAAGAATGGCTTGGCCCCGCGCAATCTCCCAAGCCGAACGTGTGAGCCAGTCGGGTGATGGCGGCCGCGCCGCATGCGCGTCGTCGAAGAAGATCTTCAGCAGGCCGAGCAGGATCTCGAAATGACGTGCACGTCGCTGGACGGCTTCATCGAATTGCGGCGGCACCGGCATCGACGGGCCGGTATAGGCGCTATGCGTGCCTTGCCAGACGCCGGTGACATGAACTTCGCCGGACGATTCGTAGTCTTTCTCGGCGATATCCCAATTGTCGTCCTCGATGGCCGCGCGGCAGGCCGTCTCGAGCGTCTCGGAAGGATAGGTGCGATGCCGGAAAATCGGCAAAAGGTAGGTGGTTTCGATCGTAAAGTCGGGCATTGAACTGCTCCTGAAACTGGAAGCAGCCCGGCCTCCTTTCGGAGCCGGGCCGTGGGTTGATCCCAAAAAACGATTATCGGGCCGCGTCGAGGTGCTGCTGCTCGCCGATCTCGTCCGTCGGCGTGGACACATCATTGGCATCGCCGGTCAGGAATGCCGGAAGATCGAGTTTCTTGGTCTCGTCGGCACCCTCATTGGAAACCTCGCCGGTTGCGCTGGTCGCCTCGTCGACGGAAGCGACCTCTGTGGCGAGACGGAGAGGTTCGGGAAGCCAGCCGCTGCCGGTCATCAGCCGTTCGGCCTCGCGGGCCATATCGGCCTTCTTGAGCTGGCCGATCAGCTCCGCCGATTGATCGCCTTTGGCCTCGCGGACCGCCTGCAGAATGCGAACCTTGGTGACCCGGCCGAGATAGTTGTCGACCGTCGGTACCCAGCCGGCCTCGATCATGCCGAAGCCAATCGAGCGGGCCAGGAGATCCGCATGCGCGAGTGCGCGAGTGCGCTTGTTCCACGGCTCGATAACTGCGTTGACCGACAGCGAGGCGCAATGCGCGAACAGCGCCTGACGGCTCACCTCGTCAAGTGCGATCAGAAACGCCCAGAGGTCGTTTGGCTCCTTGGGAAGATCATGCCCCCAGGCCTCCTGCCGCTGGTCGATTTCCTTGGCCCAAACAGTGTCGCCAAGCCCGGAGGTCTGGCTGAACCGAGCACTTTGCAATGTCAATTCCAGGCAGGAGTCCGAACCGTAGAGATAGAAGGTCTTCAGCACGAAGGCATGTAGCACGGCGATGAAGGCCATGAGCGGATCGTTGGCAAGCGCGTTGCGCAATGCGATGGTCCGTGCCGCGGTCAAGTCGAGAACAAGGCGGTCGGGAAGCGGCTTGATTGCGTCGTCATCGTCGTCGGCTTGATCGACCACCTCGCTCGGTGCAGCGGCCGCGGCTGCGGACGAGTTGCTGTCTCCACTGCCGTCGGCCTCGCTTGAAGCGATATCTGCCCGTTGCTCGTCTTCGGGGCGTACGAAACCGCGTTCGATCTTGAGTTTGCCACTGGCGGCGAGCGAGATGAAGACGCCACCGCGGAGAACATCTTCAGGATCGAACACATACGGCCGGTCATTCAGCCGATCCAATTCGGCGCCAAGCTCTTCGAGCTTCTGTTCTATCGCCTCCGAATATTCGCTGGCCTCGGCATATTCGGCATCGAGCCTATCGAATTCGGCGCGGATGGCGTCATGGCGCGCCAGCTCCTCCTCCTCGGTCATCTCGACCTGGGTGCCGTAGACGCGGCGAAGACCGGATGCGTGGCCATACGCGAAGTCGAAGGCCGTCTCGACCCATTTCCAGCCCTCGGCCGACCGGACTGCCTCGGCGTCAGCCTTGAGTTTTTCCATGGCAAGCTGTTCCAGCAATGCCGGATCCTGCAGCCATCCGCCCTGATCCTGCTCGAACAGGTCGCGCATCACCACGCCGCCGGCTGCTTCATAGACGTCGATGCCGACATAGACGGCGCGACGGTCGACGGCACGGACCGCGATTTCCGTTAGCAGGCGTCGGATATAGTAGGGCTCCCGGCTATGCGAGCGCGAGATCGCATCCCAGACCTGCTCCTGGCGAACGTGATCGTTGGAAATCGAAAGCGCCATGATCTGCTCAAGCGTCATCTCGTCTGCGGCATAGAAGTCGAGAAGTCTTGGGGAGACGGAAGCAAGCCGTAGGCGCTGTTTTACGGTTGCGACCGAGACAAAGAACCGCGCGGCGATTTCTTCCTCGCCAAGCCCCTGCTCCCGAAGCGTCTGGAAGGCGCGGAACTGGTCGAGCGGATGCAGGCTGACGCGCTGGACGTTCTCTGCAAGGGAGTCCTCGACCTCGAGCGTGTCCGCCTTGCTGACGATACAGGGGATGCCTGCGATTTTTGCCAACCGCTTCTGGGAAACCAGCCGTTCAAGCGCACGGTAGCGCCGGCCGCCGGCGGGGATACGGTAGATGCCGGTCTCGTTGCCATCCCCATCAAGCTCAGGACGAACGTTGAGACCGGTCAGAAGACCGCGACGGGCGATGTCTTCTGCCAACTCCTCGATCGAAACGCCGGACTTTATCTTGCGGACGTTCTGCTGGCTGAGCACCAGCTTGTTGAAGGGAATATC
Organism: Neorhizobium sp. T7_12; assembly: GCF_002968535.1. Lineage (NCBI taxonomy): Bacteria > Pseudomonadati > Pseudomonadota > Alphaproteobacteria > Hyphomicrobiales > Rhizobiaceae > Neorhizobium > Neorhizobium sp. T7_12. The sequence goes on from NZ_PVBK01000021.1 coordinate 62,916, forward strand.
GCGGGCTGCACTGAGGGTGATGATGTCGATGGCCTGTGCCATTTCGGTTTCTCCATGACGGACCGGTTGGAGCCTCTCTCCAACCCTCTCAATCCGTCGCGGAATCCCCTTCCCTCCTCTCCCTCTGGAACCCTCCACAGGTGAATCCGCGCCGATCCCTCCCCACGTTCCGGCCGCCGATGTAGGAAGAGCCATTCAAGCATGCGTCAGTTTCTGGGAACCACCTTCGGTCCGGCCGAGTTGGAACTCTCGATGCCATGCTCTAGAAATGGGCCAACCGACGCGGGCTGCTCTTTTCGACGTCCCTGGGCCATCGAGACAGGCCTTCGGCTGTTTGGCCCGCGGATTCCGGCCTCGCTATCGCTACGCGTCGAAGAACTCCTTGGCCAGGTTCGCGACATGCCGGAAGGCGGCGTCGGCGGCCGCGCGGCGAGATCCGGCAGGAGCGCTCAAGCACCGGGTTGAAGAACAAGGCCCCAAGATCGCCACGGAAGAGGTACTGCATCTTAAGAAAGCGGCCATAGAACGCGCGATCGGCGAACGGGCGCCCGCATGATAAACCTGTCGAGGTGCTCATGCGCGTCGCGCGTCGCGGCCTTCAACCGTCTGTCCGGCTTGCCGGGGCGAGTACGGTGTCGTGCATCAAAGGTCCTCGTTTTTTGTTGGCATTGCCAAAGGTCAGCGGCAGGACCTCATTCCTCTCGGAACGCCCTGTTGATCTGGTCGGAAAGCGGTTTCACAAGATATGAAAGGGCGGTTCGATCTCCGGTCCCAATCATGGCTTCGGCCGGCATGCCGGGAACAAGCGACAGGTCCTTAAGTTTGCTGATTTCCTCGTGCGGCACCGATATGCGGACCAGATAGTAGGATCGTCCGGTGCGCTCGTCGACGGTGAGGTCCGCGGCGATACGACTGACATAGCCGTTCAGTTCGGGTGTGGTGCGCAAGTTGAAAGCCGACATGCGCAGCACGGTCTTGTGACCGGGCTGGATCTGGTCGATATCCTTGGGCGCGATCTGCACTTCGAGCGCCAGGTCGTCGCCTTCAGGAACGATCAGCATGATCGGGTCGGCAGGGGCGACCACGCCTCCTACCGTGTGGACGGCAAGCTGGTGGACGATGCCGGATTGAGGCGCGATGATGTCGATCCGACGCAACTCGTCCTCAGCGGCGATCTTGCGCTCGACATATTCGCCGAACTGGGCCTGCACTTCGCGCAGTTCCCTGCCAACCTCGGTTTTCAGGTCCTGGTCGACCTGGAGGATCTGCAGCCGCGTCTCGGTGATCCGGCCGGCCGCCTGCGCCTGGTAGGCGATCTTTTCCCCTCGTTCCCCGCCATAGGTCGCAAGCTGCGTCTTGAGGCCGTTCAAGCGCTGATCCGAGACGATGCCCTTTTGCCTGAGGGCAGTGAGGGAACCTATCTCCTTGGCTAGAACCTCGATCCCTTGCTGGTATGCATCTTCCTGAGCCCTGAGGCCTTCTATCTCATGCTCGTACTGGGTGATGCGCTCTGCAAGCTGGGCTTTTTTGCCTTTTCGAGACTGGGTCCGGAAGTCGAATAACCGAATTTCGCTATGGATCGCGGAACCGACATCGGCATTGTCGCGACGTGCCAGCAGCCAGTCGGGAAAGACGATCGCCGCCAGATCGTCGCGTTCGGCCTCCAGCCGCGCCAACCGGGCCGCAAGCTCGTCCAGCCGTTTGGTCACGATGGCTAGATTGGCGCGCGTCTGGGTCGCATCGAGGCGCATGACGATGTCGCCGGCCTTGACCGCGTCACCCTCGCGGACCCGGATGTCGCCGACCACACCACCGGTCGAGTGCTGCACCTTCTTGACATAGGAATCGACGACAAAGTGCCCCGAAGCGACGACCGCACCGGATAGATTGGTGACGGAGGCCCAGGCTCCTGCCCCGCCGACCAGGGCTGCGCTTGCCAGCAAGGCGACCATCAGGTGGCGTCGGATCGAGCGGGAGACACAAAAATTCGGATCAAGGTCGGACATCGGGTTCCTCGCTATCTGCATGATCTTGCCCGCCCGCAACCATAGTCTCGGTCGCGGGATGCGCCGGATTTGCGATTACCCGCAGGGGCGATATGCCGAAAGAGGTCGAGAAGAAACCGTCGCCGGACGGTCCCGATGGCCGGGACCCTTTCAGGACCTTGGAAAGGACCTCGTCGCGTGGCCCGAGGGCTTTTTGCCGACCGTCGTCCATCACCAGGACATGATCGACGGCGCCGATGGCGCTTGGGCGGTGGGCCACGACGATGGCAATGCCTCTTCGCTCACGCACCGCCGCGATCGCCCGGATGACGGCGGCTTCGCCCTCGGCATCGAGGTTGGCGTTCGGCTCGTCGAGCACGACCAGGAAGGGATCGCCGTAAAGGGCGCGCGCCAGGCCGATCCGCTGCCGCTGGCCGGCCGAAAGCGCTGAGCCTGCCTCACCGATCGGCGTTTCATAACCGCGCTCGAACCGCAGGATGAGGTCGTGGGCGCCGGCCGCCCTGGCGGCCGCGACAATGGCGGCTGGATCCGGCTCGTCCTCGAAACGGGCGATGTTTTCGGCAATCGTCCCGTCGAATAGCTCGACGCCTTGCGGGAGGTAGCCGACATGACGTCCGAGCCTCTCGCGATCCCACTGGTCGAGGCTGGCGCCGTCGATCCGGACTTTTCCGGCGGCCGGCAGCCAGGCGCCGACAATGACGCGCGACAGGGTCGATTTCCCCGAACCGGAGGTGCCGATGATGCCGAGCGCACTGCCCGCCTCTACGGTGAACGAGATGTTGGCAACGGTCGGTTTCTTCTCTCCGGGCGGGATGATCGTTATGCCCTCGAGACGCAGTTCGCGCTCCGGCGCTGGCAGCGACATGACGCAAGGCGCTTCAGGAAGTTTGGCCAGCAGGATCTTGATGCGCGCCCAGCTCTGTCGCCCCAACAGGAAAGGTTTCCAGCTGGAAATCGCAAGATCGACCGGCGCCAGCGCCCGGCCCATCATGATCGAGCTGGCGATCATGACCCCGGCCGTGACCTCCTGTTCGATGACGAGATAGGCGCCGACCGCGAGTATGGCCGATTGCAGCACCATGCGCAGCGATTTCGATATCCCGCCAAGGTCTCCCGCGACATCGCCGGCTCTGCGATTGGCGGCAAGATATTCCGTGTTCGTCCTTTGCCAGCGCGCGGAAATTCGCTTGCCAAGCCCGAGCGCCTGAACGATCTCGGCATTGCGGCGGGCTGCCTCCATAAGACCGTTTCGCGCCATGTTATGGGTAATTGTATCGCGGATCGGTTTTTGCGAAAGCACATTGCCGATGAGCGTCAGCGAAATCAGGATGAGCGCGCAGACGAGGGCGGTGACGCCGATCCAGACATGGAACAGGAAGCAGATCCAAAGGTAGAGCGGCATCCATGGAAGGTCGAAAAATGCCGTTGGACCGCCGCCGCCCAAAAATCCCCGGACATTGTCGAGATCGCGCAGCGGCTGCAGGCCGTCTCCTGGCATCCGCGTCAGAAGCGGCAGGCGCACGATAGCGTCATGAACGCGGCGGGACATTTGTCCGTCAAACCGCTCGCCGATCCTCAACAGCACGCGCGCCCGGAGGATGTCGAGCAATGACTGGAACGCATAAAGTCCCGCCGCAAGAACGGCGAGCCCGACGAGCGTCGGCACGCTGCCGCTCGACAATACCCGGTCGTAGACCTGCAGCATGAACAAAGGCGACGTCAGCGCCAGCAGATTGATCATCCCGCTTACCATGGCAATCGCGATAATGCTGTGCTTGAGATTGAAGGTGACCGCCGCAGCACGAGGCTGCGACGGTACCTGCTTGGATGAGCCAAACATGTCTGATCCGCGTTAGACGAATTCGAAATTCGAGGCGGACAGGTTTGCGACCGTCACTCCCGTCAACGTGATCGATCCATAGGAACCGAGATCGATCACCGCGCCGGATGCTGTGTTAGATGTCGCCGCGATGATTTCGGCATAGGTGTCGTAGGCTGCATTGTTCAACCCGATGACGATCCCCTCACCTGCGGCATAGTTGAAATCGGCGATCGTGTCGTCGCCGATGACCGAGAATGCCGTATCGAGCAAGCCAGCGCCGCTGAGGTCGAAGATGAACGAGTCGAGCCCGCCATTGCCCGTGAGGACATCATTGCCTTCAAAACTGTAAAGCGCATCCGCGCTGGAAGTTCCGTTCTGTGCGGTTCCGACTTCCGCGAAATAGTCGTATAGCCCGTCAAAGGACTGGCCGAAGAAGGTACCGCCTTCGAGAGCGCCGCCGTGTGAGAGCGAGTAAATCGCTTCATTGAAGGTGCCGGTTGGCGCGGCGCCGCCGAAATCGATCGACAGATCGACGCCGGTCAAGCTCGACCCTGATGCGGTATTATAGCTGTAGCCCGTACCAAACTCCATCGTGTCGAGATCGCTGGTACCCGCCAGCCCGCCCTGCGCGTAGTCGAGAGGGCTCCCCTCAAGAACCACACCGTAGTCGGCGGTGTTGCCCGCACCCCAATTGGTATGGGTCGAGCTGGTCGGATTATCAAACGCACCGTTGCCATTGTACGGAGCAAAACCGGCACTCCACACCTCTTCGAAGTAATAGAGCAGATCGCTGCTTGCCGATGTCAATGAAAGGACTGCAGTCATTTGCTTTCTCCTTGGGTTAGTTCAAATGTCCGCCCCTTGGCGAACCCCGGATCCGCGACAGAGGGCTGCCGCCGAAATTCTAGAATTTGACGTTGAGGGAGAGCGTGGCCGTCCGCCCCGGTGCCGGAAGCGTTCGATAGCCAAGCGCCGGAACGTAGGCGATGTCGGCGACATTGTTGACGGCAACCCTGAGCGTCGTCGTCTCGTTGAATGTGTAGGAGCCATAAAGGTCCAGCAGCGTATATTTGTCCGTCTTGTAGTTGCCCGCCAATTGCCCGTAGGCGGGTTCGCTGTCTCCGACATGGGTGACGCGGGCGCCGACCGTCAATTTCTCTTCCAGGAAGCGTGCTCCGGCGTTGACGGTAAACCGTGTCTTGGGAGGTACGAAGAGAGCGGCAGGTGCAGCGTCGAAAGACTGACCGTTGTAGCTGTAAGCGGTGGGGAATTCCGCATCCAGCCAGGTGAACGAACCGCCGACATAGTAGGAACCGGCATCGTAATTCGCCTCAAGTTCAAGCCCCTTCATGCGGGTCGTGCCATCGAGGTTCACGAAAGAATCGTAGTCCATCGCCGTTTCAGGACGATAGACGTTCGTTCCGAAGGAAATGTAATCGTCGATTTCACGGTAGAAGGCGACGGCCTTCATCCGCAGCGTATCATCGCCGGAAAACATGCCATCGAGCGAGATATTGGCGCCGAGCTCGTAGGTATTGCCGCTTTCCGGCTCGAGGAAGGGATTTGGGGCATACTGGATGGGCGTCGTGTTCGGATGCGCGCCGCTGAACAGCGACTCCATCGCCGTCGGGGGACGATAGCTGCGGGAATATTTTGCGAAAGGCTGCAGCCAGTCGGTCGCCTTCACCGCGATCATCGCGGTTGGCAGGAAGGCTCCGCCGGAACGGTCGATATCGGTTTCCACGGGGTAGTAGGTGGTAACGGTGCCGCCAGGTCCCCACCTCCTGCAAATTGTGCCTGCAGCGTTCCACTGGAGGCAAACGCGCGGCGTCGTGGTCGTTTGCGAGCCATAAAACGACGTCGAGCCGCGAAGATGATAATAGTCATAGCGAAGGCCGCCCGAAACCATCAGCCAATCGTCATGCTCCAGCGTCGCGTTGGCAAATCCGCTGATCATGTCGCGACGGCCTGCCGGGTTGGTGCCGGTATAGGTCAATGAATAATCGATGCCGTCCTGGACCATGAATGGCGTGCTGGACTGGCCGTCGTCCTGAAAGGCTTCGACGCCGTAATTGAGGGAGAGCAGCCCGGTTGCGGTGTTGAAGCGACTGGTGTTTTCGATGCTGGCGCCATAGGTGGCCAACCGGTAATCGACCGGCAGGGTCCAGTCTTCCCCGTTATAGACGCGGTTTCGCATTTCGTCGTTCTGGGTGTGATTGTACCAGAACCGGGCCTTAAGATCGATCAACTCGCTGTCCGGATCCCATTCGAAACCTGTCGTGAGCGTGTTGTTGACGACATCCTGGATATCTTCGCCGCCGGCGCCGGTGTTTTCCGCTGCTCCCTGACTCGACTGCGAGTCGTTGCGCAACCAGGAGAGCGAAAAGTTCAGGTCGTCCGTGAGATTGCCCTCGGCTTTGAAGAAGGTATTGGTCGATTCCTGGCCCGTGAATACCAACGTGTCGTCACCATCCGTCACCTCGCCAGTCAGTTCGACATCGCCGTTCTTGCCGATCTTGTACGCACCGATATTTTTGTGGCTCACACCGCCAAGAAGCGAGAAGTCTTCCGAAAGGCGAACTGCGCCGACGACCGATCCGTCGAAATTGAATCCGTTGCTGCCGACAGTGCTGTTGACTTCGAGACCCCAATCTTTTTCGCCTTCAATGAGGTCGTCTGCAACAAGCGTGCGGAAGTTCACCGACCCGCCCAGCGCCCCCGCGCCACCGACGCCGGAAACGCCGCTTTTCTCGATATCGATTTCGCGAATGAATGCCGTATCGACATAGGTCCGCTGGCTTGCGCCATGACCATTGCGCTGGAAGTTCTGTCGGGCGCCATCGATCATCGTGACCACGCGGTTCTGATCCTGAAGGCCGCGGATGTTGATGCTCATGCCCGGGTTCTGGCCTTCGGAGCGGTTGACCAGGACGCCGGCGACGTTATCGAGAAGATCGCGGGCATTTCGCGATGGCGCCTTCTTGATCGCTTCGCGCGATACGACGCTGACGCTCGATGGTGTTTCATAGACCCAGTCCGGCGTTCCCTGAAAACCCGATCCCGTATTTGCCCGTCGAGCTGACCTGATGATGATCGGCGCCAGAACTGTGGAACTTTCATCCGCGGCGTCCGTGCTGACCGAATGCTGGCCACCGATCAACGCCGCCCGGTTCCCCGTAAACCAGAAGGGTATGCCGGTTCCGGCCAGCATCTGCGCCAGCGCCTGTTGCGGCGACATGGTGCCGCGCACCGCGTTGACGGTAATGCCTCTCGGCGCATCACTCGAGGCCTGCGTAACCTGAAAGCCGGACTGGCGATTGAAGGCAGACAAGGCGCCGGCAAGCGGTTGCGCTGGAATGTCGAAGTTGTGCGTGTCTGCCCGACTTGTCGTCGGTGACGCTCCGCCGGTCTGGTCCTGTGCAACGGCATAACCTGCCAGCCACAAGACAGTGAAGGCGGAGCTCCACAACATCACCCTGCAGAGGAGCCCCCTGCCCCTGCTACGAATTGCCCTTGCGTCCGCCCCGAATGCCATAATACCCCAAGTCTCTCCGTCTTCAGCCCGCCATCCGGGGGGCCTTCGACTTAGAGACAATTGGGCAATGCCAGATTTCCGCGGAAACTTTCACTTTTCCGCTAAATCATGAATATTATTATCAACTTTGTTTAGAGGCGGGATATGACCCGGACGTAATCGGATATTTTGCGAACTTTTCCGCCATACGGGTCGACCAGTGCACCGAGGGCCTGATCGGGGGCGTTCAGGTCGTAGATCCCGCTCACTCTCCGGTTCGCAAGGCTCCGGTCGGGGATGGAGATCAGAGCCGGATGGTAGCGCTGAATCTGTTCGATGACCGAACCGATTGTCTGGTCGACGACAAAGAGCCTGCCTTGCCTCCAGGAGCCGATATCGGCGATAGCGACGGCGGACGCCGTAACGCCACCACTTGCGTGATCAAGCGTCAACATGCCCCCGGGGGCAAGCACGTGTTCCGTCGCGCCGGCTCTGTCGGGGGAAGCCTTGACCGCGCCACGAGCGAGGGCGACCGCCGTCTCATCGCCACCGACGCGGACGTCGAAGGCGGTTCCCAGAACCTCGACCTTCAGTCCACCTCCTTCGACAGTGAACGGTCGCGTCTTTTCGGGCGCGATATCGAAGAACGCTTCTCCCTTGAGCAGGATGACGCCACGCCTGTCGCCGGAAAATGCCAGCGCCATGGCACTATCGGCTGCAAGCACGACGGAGCTTCCGTCTTCAAGCGTTATACTTCGGCTTTGGGCCGTGTCCGTTACATAATCCGCCTGCAGCCGGATAAGCAGTGAGGGACCGGCCAGGAGCAGAAGACAGAGTGCCGTGCCGGTGAAGATTGCAGCGCCCACAAGTCTGGAGGTCAGGCTGAATCGGCGCATGGGCGGTGCGCCTGCGGTGAGCGGTAAGGCTTCTCGAACGGCTGGTGGCATCTGCCCCAACGCCTGCCACATCTCGCAGGTTTCCTGCCACTCGCGCCGGTGCTCCGGTGCCTCAAGGAGCCAGGCTTCGAATGCCGATCGCAGGCTCGGATCCTCTGGGCTTTCACGGATCAGGATAAGCCAATCCGTCGCCTGGTCGGACAGCGTCCTCGTTTTTGAATCGATGGTCATACTGCCAGCTTTAAATCACGCAGAGCGTTGTTCCCTGTTCTTACTCTATAGACACTCAACCCGCTCGAAATTTCCAGGGGCGCATGTTTTTTTCTCGAGGGCCTTTCCTCAACTCAGGGCCCGCGCGACATTTCTTCCTTGATCATCCTCATTGCATCGTTGAGCAGTCGATGAACCGAGGTTGTGGAGAGATTGAGAATTTCGGCAATTTCCTTCAATGAGAGGCCGTCGAACCTGTACATTTGCAACACCAGCCTGGCTCGTTCCGGCAAGGCATCGACAGTTGCCGCGACCGTTTTGACGCGCTCATGAAAAAGCAGACTATCTTCAGGCGTATCGTTGGGCATCGGCAATGCCCACCACGGAATGTCAGGAGACGCCACCGATTCTTCAAGTTTCCTGCGCCGCCGCCTGTTGAAGGAAAGATTGCGGACGATCTGAAAGAGATATCCCTTGTGCGAAACGCTTTCGCCAGTTTCGCCGGGGACGAATTTCAGGTAGGCGTCCTGGACAACATCTTCGGCTTCAGCCCTCGAACCAACGAGCGGCGTCGCGTAGTCGACAAGCGCCTTGCGATTTTGCAGGTACATTGCGTACCGCTCGCCATTTTTTCCTATACCCATTCCAAGATACTCAAAACATATGCAGTCTTGCAGGCGCTGTCGGCGCAGTTGATCGACTGTTCTCAATCCGAAATTTCGATCAATCGACAAGATTTGCAGGAGCTATATCACTCCTACTGATCGCCGCCAATAAACTTGAGTGTATTTATCATGATTCCTTGGGCTGGTAGTCGATGAACTCGACAAAGCGGACGTTATTTCTGTTTACCGGATATCAGATGCGGGACGGCAAGGTATGCGGAGCAACCAGCGGCCCGGCCTTTTTGGCGCCGATTGCGGACTACAGCTTTTGGCAAGCTCATTCCACACAAACCCGACCTGAGGGCAGAGCCCGGCCGGTAGCCGATCTTTTTGACCATGAGTGGCTGGGCCTGGTGATAAACTCTGCGGGCATGTTTCTGATGTCGGTCGCCGCCTATTGCGAAAGCCTCTTCGGAGTTCTCGGCGCAACCATGGTGATCGCCGTCGGTTTCGTGCCGGTCGTGCTGACGACAACCGGCCTGATCGTCGGAAGCGCGCCGCCGGAAAAGTCCGGCTCCGCCTCGGCGATTTCGGAGACAAGTGCCGAATTAGATCTATGCCCGCGCAAATATCGACGAGCAGGCCGTTGCGGCTGCTCATTGAAAAACGCAGGAGATTGTTCTTGATGTCCCGGTAGGCCAGATTCATCGACTTGTCCCTTCGGCGACCTTCGCGGCACGGCCGATGCGCAGTCCACTGCGCAATGTCGTGAGGATGAGGGCGTGCTCGGGGACACCACCGGTGATCTCAATACGACCGTCGAGCAACCGGTGCCCAAGTGTCACGTTGCGCTGCTCCAGGGATCCATCCTCGACGGTCCATACGGTCCCTTGATTTTTGCCGAGGCCGATGATGGCCGCCTCCGGGACCAATAGGGCCTGCGGAATCCGAACGGTCGTGATGTGGGCCTCAGCCTGCTCACCGAGATACAAGTCGGCGGGCGGCGTGTCGAACGTGATCTCGACCCGCCGCTCCTCGTTGACCCGGTCGCTTTCCGGCTGGATGCGCGCGACGTGGCCGGCGATACGCTTGCCAGGCTGAGAACGCAGCACGATCTCGGCGGGTTCGCCGACGGTGATCTCGCCGGCCTTGCTCTCGTCGACGTAAGCGAGCGCCCACACGGTCTTTGGGTCGATCAGCGTGAACACCGGTTCACCGGCGCCGAGCGCCGAGCGCCGAGCCGAGTTCCCTGAGGCGCGTGGTCACCATGGCATCGTACGGCGCCGCGAAGGTGTAGAAGTCCAATATGGTTGACTGCAGTTGCTGTTGCGCTTTGGCGTCGCCAATATTGGCCTTGGCCACCAGGCGATCGCATATGCGTTCCCTGCGGTTGGGATGGAGAGAGCTCATGCTATCTTTGCTGCGCCTCGGCCGCGATACGCGCAATGATCTCGATCAACTGCGGCGTCTAGCCGGATTGCTTGAGTCCTACTCACACTGCATTCTTCAGCCAGCTCCGGAGCGCACGAAAACTCTCCGACCTTAGTTTCGGTTCGGCGAACACGAAGGCGTAGTGTTCCCGCACCGTGTGGTCAGCAAAGAGAGGAATGAGCTGCTCCTCCGCCAGTTCCTGCCTGACAAGCTTCTCGCGCACTATGGCAATACCCAGCCCTTCAATCGCAGCCGTCAGCTCGAGGCCTGAACTCTCCAGATCGATGAAGCGAGCGTTCGCGAATACCCGCGCGGCGCGAATTCCGAGCCACAGCTCCCAGTTGCGGGTGAATTCTGCGGAGCGCAGCAGCACGTGCCGCTCAAGGTCATCCGGTGTTTCAAGCGGCGGCGCGCGGCGCAGATAGGCTGGACTGCAGATGGGCATGAGGTTGGCGTCGGCCAGCACCTCGCAGAGGAAACCCGTGCGGTTCATCGGCTTGCCCACATAGATCATGCCGTCCAGAGCCTCCGTGTCCTGATTGCCGGTCACGAAGCGCACATGGATGTCGGGATGCCGTGCATAAAGACTGCCGAGTGCCGGCATGATGCATTTCTGCAGGAAAACGCGCGGGCTTCCGATCACCAGCGGCCGTTGCTCTATACTGATGGAAATATCGCTGGTGACCGCGCGAATATCACCGAGAGAGGCATGGATCCTGGCCCAGTAGACTTCTCCGGCCGGAGTGAGGGCGATCTTGCGATGCATGCGTTCAAACAGTTCGGATCCCAGGAAGGCTTCGAGGTTCTGGATCTGCCGGCTGACTGCACCGGGTGTCAGACAAAGCTCCTGCGCCGCCTTGGCGATGCTCGCATGCCGGCCGACCGCTTCGAATACAGGAAGCGAGGTCATGGGCGGTAGATCGCGTCTGCGTTTTCCCGTCATAGGCTCCTCCTGCATCGTTATACGAATTGATTGAGAAATACTCAATCGAGCGGAGAAAAATTCGATTTTTCGACGGCGGCGGCGGCGCTAGGGTCTAGAACCTGAACAAAGTGGGGGAGGACCATGAAAAGTTCATCATTGGCATTGATGTGCCTGACACTCGCCGGCGGAACCGTGCTTTCGTCGCTTCCGGCATCTGCGAAGCAATTGCGCGTGGGCCTTTCGGCGCTGGCAACGTCCGTCGATCCGCATTTCCATCGCGCCGGCTACAATTTCGACCTGCGCGAAAACATTTCCGACGCCTTGGTCTACGCCAACGGGGTTAACGGCGAGGTGGAGCCGCGGCTGGCGAAATCCTGGGAAATTCAGGGGGATACCAAATGGGTCGTGACGCTGGAGCCCAAGGCCAGGTTCGACAGCGGCAAGACGCTGAGTGCCGATGACGTTGTCTATTCGCTCTGCCGGGTGCGCAACGTACCGAACAGTCCTGGCCTTTTCAGCAGCTTCATCTCAACCGTCAAAAACATCAGGGATGCCGGCGGCGGAAAGATCGAGATCGAGACCAAGAAGCCGGATCCGAACCTTCTGCGCAACCTGAGCTATATCGGTATCGTCGAAAATCCGACCGGCCGAATGCTGACCTATGACGAAAAGAACTGCGGCAACGACAACTGGCTGGCGACGGGTGATTTCAACGGCGGCAAGACCTCTGCGGGCATAGGTCACTACCGGGTGAAGAAGTTCACCCCGGATGTCGAGATCGAGCTTGAGCGCAACCCGCAATATTACGGCGCGGCTGCAGGCTATGAAACGGTTCTGGTCAAGTCCTTGCCGGACAACAGTGCCCGTATTGCGGCGCTGCTCGGCGGTTCGGTCGACGTCATCAACGCCGTCCCGATCAACAGCGTCGACAGCATCCAGACCTCCGGCAAGTATCATCTCGCCTCAATGCCGTCGACGCTTCTGATTTTTCTTCTGCCCGACCAGGGCCAGGAAAAGACGCCGAAGGTCTCCGGCACGGATGGCAAGAACCCTTTCCTCGATCCACGGGTCCGAAAGGCGCTGAACCTGGCGATCAACCGCGAGCAGATTGCCGAAACCGTGATGGGCGGCATGGCTCAGCCTGCAAGCCAGATTGTCGTCGACGGCGTATTCGGTCACGATCCAAACCTGCAACCCTATGCCTACAACCCGGCCGAGGCCAAGCGACTGCTGGCGGAAGCGGGCTATCCGAATGGCTTCTCGCTGACGCTGAACGCCCCGAGCGACCGTTATGTCAACGGCGCGCAGGTCGCCCAGGCCATAACCGCCATGCTTTCTCAGATCGGCCTGAACGTGACGTTGGAGACCTTCCCCTTCAGCATCTACTTCACCAAGGCGAGCGCCTATGAATACAGCCTCTACCTTGCCGGCGCGGCCGCCGATACGGGAGAAGGCCTGAGCCAGATGATCAATCTCGCCGGCTCGCGCAATCCGGAAAAGGGCTGGGGCGGCGCGAACCGCGGGCGTTATTCCAGCAAGATCACCGACAAGGCGCTCGAAGACGCCCAATCGACGCTGGACGATGTCAAGCGGGAGGAACTGTTGCGTTCGGCCGTGGCGCAGGTCCAGAAGGACGACGGTTACGTGCCGCTCTATCACGAGTTCGGCGTCTGGGGTGTCCGCAATGGCGTCCGTTACGAGGCCAATACCAACCTGACCAACATCTTCTATACCGCCCGTCCGGAATGAGGCGCGATATCGGCAAGGCCGGGATCCCAAACCGGCCTTGCCGCCAATTTCATGAAAGCAAGGCGTAAGATGGGTGCTGAATTCAATGACGCTCTGACGTCGCAATACGACTATCGGGGGCTGCGGGACGCATTCGCATCCACGGCGATGTACCAGGCATTTCTCGATGTCGAACGCGCGGTCGCGCTGGCACAGGGGGAACTGCTGATGATCCCGGCGGCGTCGGCCAAGGTGATCGCCGACAATTGCCGTTGCGAGCTGCTCGACTTGCAGCGCCTCGACGCGGGTTATCGAACCACGCGTCACCCGCTGATGCCGCTCATCAATGAACTCGTCCGGATCTCCGGACCTGAACACGGTGGCTACGTTCATTGGGGCATCACCACCCAGAACGTCATCCAGACCGGGCTGCTTTTGCTTGCCAAACGCGCCCAGGTCGTCATCGACGGGTTTCTCAACGATATCGTTCGCCATCTCGGCGGCCATGCCCGCGCCCATGCCAACACGATCATGGCCGGGCGCACCCATTATCGGCATGCCGTGCCGATCACCTTCGGTTTCAAGGTCGCCGTGTGGATCGAAGAATTCCTGCAGGCCATGGATCGGCTGAAAGAAGCGGAAGCGCGGGCCTTCGCAGTCATGAGCGGAGGAGCGGTCGGCTGCTTCTCGGCGCTCGGCAGGCAGGGGCCGGTTTTCCAGTCACGGGTGGCGGCTCTGCTCGGCATGAGTGAAATGGCCATTCCCTCGCGGGCGATCCGCACGCATATCTGCGAATACGTCAATGCCCTGACGCTGATGGCGTCGATCTGCCACAAGATCGCGGAAGAGGTCTATCTGAGCTCGTCGGAGGAATATGGCGAGGTCAGCGAGGGCCGCGTGGAAGGCTCGATCGGCTCGTCCACCATGCCGCAAAAGATCAACCCGATCCTCTGCTACGGCATCATCGCCAACAGCAACAAGCTCTATTCCTGTGCGGGAATGCTCATGGCGAGCGCCCATCGCCCGTTCGAGTCGGATGGCAGCGCCAACCAGATGTTCGAGGACGGACTGGTCGAGGTGATCGCGGCCGTCTCCGAGATAGTCGTGCGTACGGAGCTTCTGGTGCGTGACCTGATCATCGACAAGCAGCGAATGCGGGTGAATCTGGACCTGTCCGGTGGCGCCATCTTCGGCGAGTTTGCCATGATGCAGCTGGGCGGCCTCATCGGCAAGCACAGGGGCCATGAACTCGTGCATGAGGCAGCCATGGCAGCTGCGAGCGGCGCTGCGCCGTTCATGGAAGAACTGGCGCGCCTGCCGGGCGGCGAAACGGTGCGCGCCGCCATAGAAGACCGCCTGGCGGCCGGCAGCGCGGGAGGAATCTGCGTCGAATACGCCTTGCATTTCGGTGCGCTTGTCCGGGATATCGGCAGCGGCACCCTCCCGACAGCCGAGCAGCGCCATATCAACGTCTATCTGAAGGCCGAAAGCTGATGCTGTCCTTCGTGCTGCAGCGGCTGTTCCAGAGCGTCATCGTCGTCCTGATCATGTCGATCGTCCTGTTCGTCGGCGTCCGCCTGATCGGCAATCCAGTGGATATCCTGATCTCGTCGGAGGCTTCCGAGGCCGACCGGGTGGCGGCCGTCACAGCGCTTGGCCTCGACAAACCGCTCTGGGAACAATACGTAATCTTCCTCGGCAATGCCGTGCAAGGCGACTGGGGGGCATCCTTTGTCTATAAGGAGCCGGTCGTGGGCATCCTGTTGCAGCGCCTGCCAGCCAGCCTGGAGCTCGGCCTCGTCGCCTTCATTCTTGCCGTCGGCATTTCCATTCCCGCCGGCCTTTATGCCGGGTTGCGGCCGCAATCGCTGCTCGGGCGCGGCATCATGGCCTTCTCATTGATCGGGGTCAGTATCCCGACCTTCTGGCAGGGCATGCTGTTGATCGTCGCATTCGGCATCGCCCTGCCGATCCTGCCCGTGGGCGATCGCGGTGAACTGGCAACCCATTTCGGCATCACCTCCAGCCTCTGGACGCTCGACGGCTGGTCGCATGTCATCATGCCGGCCTTCAGCCTGGCGCTCCTGAAAATGTCTCTGCTGATGCGCGTGACGCGGGCCGCGACCATGGAGATCTGTCGGCTTGACTTCGTCAAGTTCGCCTATGCCAAGGGCGTGCGAAGCAGGTCGGTGGTGGTCGGCCACATTCTCCGCAACGCGCTGGTGCCGCTCGTTACTGTGACCGGCATCGAACTCGGCAATCTGCTCGCCTATGGCGTCATCACTGAGACGGTGTTCTCCTGGCCGGGCTTGGGCAAGCTGCTCATCAATTCCATCAAAGTGCTCGACCGGCCGATGATCGTAGCCCAGCTTACCTATACGGCGCTGCTCTTTATCGCCATCAACTTCATCGTCGATATTCTGCACATGATCATCGATCCCCGCGTCAAATCCGTTCTGAGGCGGCGTGCGGCATGAGTATCGCGAGTTTTCAGGATTTCGCGCGGCGCTTTGCCGAAAGCCGTTCCGCTGTCATCAGTCTGACGGTGAGCCTCGTCTTCGTGTTCTGTGCCATTTTCGCGCCGTTACTTGCGCCGACCGACCCGTATGACCTGACGCATCTGCAGCTTTCCGACGCATTGAAGCCGACCGGCTCGAAGCGGATGCTTCCGGGAGAGGAGGTCCGCGTCAATATCCGCGTCAACAATGGCGCGATCACCGTCCTGCCTGCCTCACCGACGAAGACCCGGCTTTCTTTGGCGGCCTCTTCGTGTGGTCCGAACTGTCTGACTGTCAGCGTCGAACCCACGGCCGCCAGGCTCGGGAGCCTGCAGGTCCGCAACCTGCCGAACGGTGCGACGATCGAGGGTGCGAAGAAACATCCGATCCAGCCTTGGTGGACGATCGACAATCCCAAGAGCAGTGAGGTCAGGATCACCTCCGCGACCTCCTTGCCGGCAAGCTTCACGCTGCTCGCGATCGCCAAATCGCTCGATCAGGAAACCGATTTCGTCTTTCGGCTCGGCACGGACAATTTCGGCCGCGACATGCTCTCGGCCATCCTTTACGGCATCCGCATCAGCGTCGTGGTCGGGCTGGTGGCCGCGGGTGCGGCCATGGTGCTCGGGACCGCACTCGGCTTGTTCGCCGCCTGGCAGCGCGGGGTGACGGACGCCATCATCATGCGCGCCGTGGACTTCATGCTCGGCCTGCCGGCGCTGCTCATCGGCCTCGCGATCCTCGCCATTCTCGGCAATGGCGTCAGCAAGGTCGTGCTCGCCATCGTCATCGTGCAATGGTCCTATTATGCCCGCACGGCGCGCTCCTTCGCCATGAGCGAACTCGGCAAGGAATATGTCGAGGCGGCCCGCTGCCTGCGTCTTTCGCCGGTGCGCATCATGCTGCGCCATGTCCTGCCGAACTGTATGCCGCAGATCATCGTGCTGTTTACCTTGAACATTGCCGCGGCGATATCGATGGAGTCCTCGCTGAGCTTCCTCGGCGTCGGCCTGCCCCTGACGCGGCCCTCGCTCGGCATGCTGATCGCCAGCGGCTATGAGTTCATCTTTTCGCAGAAATACTGGATCAGCATCTATCCCGGCGTCGTGCTCCTGGTGATGATCGTTGCCATGAACCTGCTCGGCGACCGTCTGCGCGATCTCAACAATCCGCGGCTCGACCGCTAGAGGAAGGCCGGACAGTGAGCGACACGTTTTTCTTCAAGGTCGATGGCCTCAATACCTGGTTCTTCACCCGCAAGGGCACCATCAAGTCGGTACGTGACATCTCCTTCGAAGTCGCCCGCGGCGAGGTTCTCGGCATCGTTGGCGAATCCGGGTCTGGCAAATCGGTGACGGGGATGTCGATCATGGGCCAGATCGACGAGCCCGGTCGCATCGTATCCGGTTCGATCAGCCTCGACGGCCAGGAACTGACCGGCCTCGATTTCGAGGAGATGCGCCATTATCGCGGCAACCGCATCGCCATGGTCTTCCAGAACCCGCTGATGACGCTGAACCCGCTGATGCGGGTGCGCGACCAGATGTACGAGGCGATCAGCGCCCATGAAAGCGTACCCCGCAAGGAAATGTACGATCGCTGCATTGAGGCGCTACGATCAGTCGGCATCCCATCGCCCGAAGAACGGCTCAACGCCTATCCGCACGAGATGTCGGGCGGCATGCGCCAGCGTGTGGTCATCGCCATTGCGCTTCTTCTTGGGCCGGACCTGATCATTGCCGACGAACCGACCACGGCGCTCGACGTGACGATCCAGGCGCAGATCATCTACCAGATCCGCCGCCAGATCGACGAGCGAGGGCTCGGCATGATCTGGATAACTCACGATCTTTCGACGCTTTCCGAACTCGCCGATCGGATCATGGTCATGTATGCCGGCGCCATGATGGAGATCGGCACGACCGAGGAGATCATCGGCGCCGCCCGTCATCCCTATACCCGAAAGCTGCTCGAGTCAGTTCCCTCCCGCAACGCGCCGGGAGAAAAACTGAAGCAGATCCCCGGCAACATGCCATCCCTTCTGACGCTCGGCGAAGGCTGTCCGTTCGCCAACCGCTGCGAGCGCATGACGGACATCTGCCGCCAACCGGTGCAGGCGAGGCAATTGTCTGAGACGCACCGCATCTGGTGCTATCACCCATTCGAGGATTGATGCCGTGAACGAGATGATTTTCGAAGCAAAAGACCTGTCACGCAGCTTTGCCGTTGGAAGCTCACCGTTGCAGGACTTCACGGACCATTTCCTGCGCAACCGGCAGCCGGCCGTCCTGCGCGCGGTGGATAATGTTTCGATGACGTTGAACGAGGGCGAGACGCTGGGCGTCGTCGGCGAGTCCGGCTGCGGCAAGTCGACGCTCGCCCGGATGATCGCCGGGATTCTTCCAGCCTCTTCGGGTGAACGGCGCTTTCGCGGCGAAGATTACGACAGCTTCCTGAGGCGCAAGCGGGACGCGCTGAAAGTCCAGATGGTTTTCCAGGACCCGATGTCCTCGCTCAATCCGCGCCTGCGCGTCGGGGAGATCGTCGGCGAAGCGGCGGTCCTGCACGGACTGGTGCCGCGCTCGCGGGTGAAGGATTATGTGGTCGACATCCTTGCGCGCGTCGGCCTCCCGGCGGACAGCGTCGGCCGCTACCCTCATCAATTTTCCGGCGGCCAGCGTCAGCGCGTCGGCATCGCCCGGGCGCTGGCTGTGAAGCCCGACATGCTGATCTGTGATGAGGCGGTGGCCGCGCTCGACGTGTCTGTTCAGGCGCAGATCATCAATCTTCTGCTGGACATTAGGCGTGATAGCGGCCTGGCGATGATCTTCATCAGCCATGACCTCGGCGTCATACGCCATCTCTGCGATCGCGTGGCCGTCATGTATCTTGGTCGCGTGGTGGAGCTTGCCAAAACGTCGGAACTTTTCGCATCGCCGACGCATCCCTATACGCGCATGCTGCTGGACGGGATGCCGAAAATCTCGGCGCAACGCCGGCGGTTCATGCCGATCCAGGGCGAGATACCCTCCCCGCTTAATCCGCCATCCGGTTGTCACTTCCATCCGCGTTGTCCGATGGTGACCGACCATTGCCATCGGGTCCGGCCCGAGTTGCGAGAAATCGAACCCGGGCATGTCCATGCATGCCTAAATGTGGAGCCGCATTCCAAGAGATTGTAAACAGAGAAGCTTGCCGCGCAGGGCCTGCGATCGGAGGTGACGATCGAAGAAGCAAAACGCTTTGCCATGCCAGCACTTCGGAAAAGGACACCCTGATCGATGATATCGACTGTGACCGCCGCCCCAAGATTGTAGTGCCCCAACCCGCAAGGAACATGAGCCTTGGTCCTTTCGTATTCGGTCGATGAACATTTCAAAACGAATAATCATAACGGAGAAATCTGTCGGGAGGGATTAGAGCGTTTCCGCCTTTTTCTGAATCGTGGTCGATTCCCAAATCAGTTTTGATCTGATTCATTGGTGCTGGCTGGATGGAGGCCAGCATCTCATGACGGCACCTTTATCCAATGATCTTCGCGAGC
>NZ_PVBK01000022.1:0-81251 GCF_002968535.1 Neorhizobium sp. T7_12
CGGTCCCAACCAGCATGCGCCAATCAATCAGTGATTTCTGAAGAACGAAAGTCGTCGTCGCCAGCAGCGCCGCCGCCCTCGTTCAGTGAGCGGGTTATAGAGCCGACCCCAGTTTGAAGTCAACAGCCATTTTCAAAAAACTGTCATTTTTCTCGGGACCTGCCCGAAACACGCGATTTACGGTCATAAAATGAGCAGCGCTTAACGAAAGGGCAGCTCCGGAGCGCCGAAAAACCCATTTTACGCGGCGATTTCCCGTTGTTAGGGTAAAACCGATTTCTGGCGGCTGGAGTATGACATGCTGGTATTGAATGAAGTGCAGACCCGGGATGCACTCCCCTTTGCGGAACTCATCGCGGCGATCGAGGCGATGTTCAAAAGCGACTGCGTCATGCCGGTGCGCCACCATCATGAGATGGAGGTGCCGGGTGAGGCAAATGCGGTCATGCTGCTGATGCCCGCCTGGGTGCCGGGCGACCATATCGGCGTCAAGATCCTCAACCTGTTTCCGGACAATCATCTCCGGTCCCTATCGACCATCTTCGGCAGCTACCTTCTTTCGTCGGGCAAGACCGGCGAGATGCTGGCGATCGTCGAGGGCGGCGAGCTGACGGCGAGGCGCACTGCCGCGACCTCGGCGCTCGCCGCCCGGTATCTCGCGCGGGAAGATGCCGAGACCATGCTGATGGTCGGAACCGGCCGGCTTTCGCTCAACCTCATGCAGGCCCATGCGATCACACGGCCGCTCAAACATTTCCGCATCTGGGGGCGCAATATAGAGAAGGCCGAAGAGACGGCGCACGAAGCACGGATGCTCGGGCTCGACGCGGTGGCCGTCACGGATCTGGCCGTCGCGGCCGGACAGGCGGACATCATTTCCTGCGCGACGCTATCGAGCGAGCCGCTGATCCGCGGCGAATGGCTGAAGCCGGGTGCGCATCTGGATCTCGTCGGCGCCTTCAAACCGAGCATGCGCGAGAGCGACGACGAAGCGGTGCGGCGCGCGTCGGTTTTCGTCGATACGCGTGCCGGCGCCATGAAGGAAGGTGGCGACATCGTTCTGCCGCTTGCAAGCGGCGCGCTGTCGAAGGACGGGATCAAGGCGGAGCTGGCCGAACTCGCGCATGGAAAACATCCCGGCCGCACAAGCGCGGACGAGATCACGCTCTTCAAGTCGGTGGGCGCAGCGCTCGAGGATCTTGCCGGAGCGATCCTCGCCTATCGTCATGTCAGCGGACAGGTTTCGCACTGATGGCCTCAGCGCATGAGGCAGGTCCGATCACCAAGAACCTGCCAAGGCTTCCCGTTACCGACGTACTAGGCAATATAATGGTGGCGCTGGCCGAAGGTACGCGCGCGGTCCTTTCCGCCCCACCGGGCGCCGGCAAGACGACGCTGGTGCCGCTCGCGCTGCTCGACCAGGCCTGGTGCACCGGAAAGATCATCCTGCTCGAGCCGCGGCGGCTGGCGGCGCGCGCAGCCGCGTCCCGTATGGCGTCGCTGCTCGGCGAACAGGTCGGCGAGAGGGTCGGATACCGGATGCGGCTCGACAACAAGGTCTCGGCGAAGACGCGGGTCGAAGTGGTGACGGAGGGCGTTTTCGCCCGGATGATTCTTGACGATCCGGAACTGACCGGTGTCTCAGCGGTGATCTTCGACGAGTTCCACGAGCGGTCGCTCGACGCGGATTTCGGTCTGGCGCTGGCGCTGGATGTGCAATCGGCACTGCGCGACGATCTGAAGATCCTTGTTATGTCGGCGACACTGGATGTGGAGCGGGTGGCGGGCCTGCTTGGCGAGCCTCCTGTCATCAAGAGCGAGGGCCGGACTTTTCCGATCGACATCCAGCATCGCGATCGCGCACCGAACGAAAGGATCGAAGACGCGATGACGCGGGCGATCGTCGAGGCGCACGCGAATGACACGGGCTCCATCCTGGCTTTCCTGCCGGGCCAGGCGGAAATCCTGCGCACGGCCGAGCGGCTCGCGAACCGGTTCGGCCCGGAGACCGTGGTCGTGCCGCTTTATGGCAATCTTTCCCAGAGGGAGCAGGATCTGGCGATCCGGCCGGCGCCCGCCAGGCAACGCAAGATCGTGCTGGCGACGTCGATCGCCGAAACCTCCATTACTATAGACGGAGTGAGGATCGTCATCGACAGCGGGTTGCAGCGCCTGCCGGTGTTCGAGCCCTCGACCGGGATCACCCGGCTGGAGACGGTGCGTGTTTCCCGCGCCTCGGCAGATCAACGGGCGGGCCGTGCCGGCCGTACCGAACCGGGCATCGCGATGCGCCTCTGGCATCCGGGGCAGACGGCAGCGCTGCAGGCGTTCACGCCACCGCAGATTCTGGCAAGCGATCTTTCCGGCCTGGTTCTCGATCTTGCCCATTGGGGCGTCCAGGATCCGAAGCGGCTTGCATTTCTCGATCCGCCTCCCGGGCCCGCCTTCAATGAGGCAAAGGTGCTGCTGACCCAGCTCGGCGCACTCGACCCTCAGGGCGGGCTGACGGAAAAGGGCCGGCTGATGCGAGAGCTGGCGCTTCCGCCGCGGCTTGCAGCCATGGCGATTTCCGTGGCGGAGGAGGGTTTCGGCAGGCCGGCGAGCCTGCTTGCCGTCCTCCTGACCGAACAGGGGCTCGGCGGCAGCGACATCGATCTCGATGAACGGCTGC
This sequence comes from Neorhizobium sp. T7_12, assembly GCF_002968535.1. NCBI lineage: Bacteria > Pseudomonadati > Pseudomonadota > Alphaproteobacteria > Hyphomicrobiales > Rhizobiaceae > Neorhizobium > Neorhizobium sp. T7_12. Next base: position 2,672 of record NZ_PVBK01000022.1, read on the forward strand.
GGCGGTTCCGCAACGAACGTGGCGACAGGGCCGATGCGGCCCGCAAGCTCGCGGATCGGATCTTTTCGAACCTGCCGAAGCGATCGCAATCGACGGAACCGGTTCTGGCGGGGCGTATTCTCCTGCACGCCTATCCGGACCGGATCGCGCTCCAGCGCGGCGGACGCGGACGTTTCGTGATGGCGAACGGGCGCGGCGCGGAACTGCAGGAGACCGAGCGGCTGGCGGCATCACAGATGCTGGTCATCGCCGATCTGACAGGGCGGGCGGCGCAGGCTCGCATTCTCTCAGCAGCAGAGATCAGCCGGGCGGACGTCGAGGCCGAGCTTTCCGACGCGATCCGCGAGAGCGAGGAGTGTTTCTTCGACCGGGCGAGCCGGCAGGTACGCGCCCGCAAGGTGACGCGGCTCGGCGCCATCATCTTTGAGGAAAGGCCTTTGCCCCGGCCGAGCGGCGAACGGGCCGCACAGGCGCTTGCGGACGGCGTGCGGGAACTGGGGCTTCAGGTCCTGCCATTCTCCAAGGAAGGTGCGCATTTGCGCGACCGGATCGGCTTCCTCAAACGGTCGATCGGTGAGCCCTGGCCTGATATGAGCGACGAGGCGCTGCTCGCCCGGCTCGATGACTGGTTCGTCCCGTTCCAGGGCAGTACATCGGGCATCGATTCCATCGCTCCCGGCAGTCTTTCGGAAGGGCTTCGTTCGCTCATTCCGCATGAGGTATCCCAGAATCTCAACAAGCTGGCACCGACGCATTTCGAGGCGCCTACGGGCGAGCGGCATCCGATCCGTTACGATGGCGAGGAGCCGGTCCTGGCAATCCGGGTGCAGGAACTGTTCGGGCTGAAGAAACATCCGGCGATCGCCGGCGGAAAGCTGCCGCTGCTGCTCGAGCTCAACTCGCCGGCGCATCGGCCGATCCAGACGACGCGGGACCTGCCCGGCTTCTGGGCCGGTTCCTGGAAGGATGTGCGGGCCGAAATGCGCGGCCGCTATCCCAAACATCCCTGGCCGGAAGACCCGGCCGAGGCTGCGCCGACGACACGTGCCAAACCGCGCGGGACGTGACAGAATGCCGCCTGCGACCTGAGGTCGAGCCGGTTTATGAAGGCTGCCTCAAGTCACTTAATATAGGGCAAGGTAAAGAGCAGACGGTGAGCGTAGACAGTCCTTCAGTGCGGTTTGCGCAATTCGGCCCTTCGAGCCGGCGGATCCGGCTTCAGACGCTGGTGCGGCTGCGCTGGCTCGCGGTCGCCGGCCAGACGATCACCGTGGTCATCGTCGGGCTGCTGCTGCAGTTTCCGCTGCCTCTTCAGGAAGCTGGCATCCTGGTCGGCGCGCTTGCGGTCGCCAATCTCACGCTATCGGCCTGGTTTCCGCCGACCCATCGGCTGGGGCCGAAATCGGCGCTGGCGCTGCTCGGTTTCGACCTGCTGCAGATGGCGGCGCTGCTGTTCATCACCGGCGGGCTTGCCAACCCCTTTGCACCGCTGATCTGCGTTCCGGTCATCATCGCTTTCGCTTCTCAGCCGCTGCGCCATTCGCTTGTGCTGATCGTTTTCGCGCTGGTCTGCACCACGGTGCTCGCCTTTTCGCCCTATCCGGTGCCCTGGTACGAGGGCGAGCCGCTTCGGATCCAGCCGGTCATGCAGCTCGGCGTCTGGTGTTCGATCGCCTCGATGATGATGTTTGCGGCCTTCTATGCCTATCGCGTCAGCCATGAGGCGACGCTGCTTGCCGATGCGCTGGCGGCGACCGAACTGGTCCTGGAGCGGGAAAAGCATCTTTCGCAGCTCGACGGGCTGGCCGCCGCCGCGGCCCATGAACTCGGCACGCCGCTCGCAACCATCAGCGTCGTCGCCAAGGAGATGGAGCGCGAACTGGCGCCGGACGACAAGTTCCGCGAGGATGTGCTGCTGCTGCGAAGCCAGAGCGAGCGCTGCCGCGACATCCTTCGCCGGCTCACCTCGCTTTCCGCCGAAAGCGAGGAACATATGCGCCGGCTGCCGCTTTCCTCCCTGGTCGAAGAGGTGGTGGCGCCGCATCGGCAATTCGGCATCGAAATCGAAATTATCGAGAAAAACGACCGGACCAACGAGCCAGTCGGAAACCGCAATGCCGGCATTATATATGGGCTCGGCAACCTGATCGAAAATGCCGTCGATTATGCCAGGAGCAAGGTGATCCTCACGGTGGAGCACGACGCCGAGCGGGTGGCGATCACCATCGAGGACGATGGCCAGGGTTATGCGCCGGATATTCTTTCGCGGATCGGCGAACCCTATATGACGAAGAGGCCCAAGGAAGACGAACGGGCCGGTGGGCTTGGCCTCGGCCTCTTCATCGCCAAGACGCTGCTCGAACGATCCGGGGCCTCGATCCTCTTCGGCAACCGTGACAGCGGCGAACCGGGTGCCCGCATTCATATCGAATGGCCACGCTCGGTGATGGATGCGCAGGACTTGAAATAGGCCGGCCAGCCGGCCGATCATCATGAAAAGGCAAGCGGGCCTTCGAAACCCGCGGAGAAAAAGAGATGGAAACACACCCGGAACCGACCAAGGCTCATGCCGACCCAGAACTCGGGCCTGACCCTTCGCTGCTGATCGTCGATGACGACGGGCCGTTCCTGCGCCGGCTGGCCCGGGCGATGGAGACCCGCGGCTTTCTGGTCGACACGGCGGAGTCCGTCGCGGAAGGCATCGCCAAGACGAAGGCGCGGCCGCCGAAATATGCGGTGGTGGATTTGCGCCTCGGCGACGGCAACGGGCTGGATGTGATCGAAGCGATCCGTCAGAGCCGCGAGGACACCAAGGTGATCGTGCTGACCGGCTACGGCAATATCGCAACGGCCGTGACCGCGGTAAAGCTCGGGGCGCTCGATTATCTCGCCAAGCCCGCCGATGCCGACGACATTTTTGGCGCGCTGACGCAGCGGCCGGGCGAGCGCGCGGACGTGCCGGAAAACCCGATGTCGGCGGATCGCGTGCGCTGGGAACATATCCAGCGGGTCTACGAGATGTGCGAGCGCAATGTGTCCGAGACGGCGCGCCGGCTCAACATGCATCGCCGTACGCTGCAGCGTATCCTCGCCAAGCGCGCGCCGAAATAATCAGCCGCCATCGCTCTCGGCATCATCGAATGTCTTGCCGGTCGCCCATTCCGCCAACATCAGGCGCTGGGCGGCGGCGCGTGAGAAGTTCAGCGTCATCGCCTTGCGGGTGGAGGGCGGCAGTCTGTGTTCCGGTGCGTCACGTAGCAGATGCCCGCCATAACCGTCCGAGAGGAAAAGGCCGCAATCCTCCGGGAAGATGTCGAGAGGCACGTCCTTGTGCGTCGCGAAAAACAGGCGGTCGCAGAAGTACCGGTATTCCGGCCACTTACGGTCGACGCGAAAATCCTCGATCGACGTCTTGATCTCGACGATCCAGATCTCGCCCTTTTCAGAAATGGTCACCAAATCGGCGCGCCTTCCGCTCGACAGCACGAGTTCCGGCAATATCGCATGCCGCATGTCGTGGAGCAGAATCTGGACGCCCTTGCGGACCAGCATGGCGCGGGCCGACTGCCGCCCATCTATTAACGGATTATTACTGGCAAGGTTGAGTATAGTCATAGAATCCCGAAAAACCGTTTCCATGATGTTGCAAAAACGCCATGGCTTTATTCAATCATGCGCCGGCTCTGTTTTGATGCGCTGCAGCGCTTGCCAAGCGTAGTCTAATCGAAAATAACCCGTCATCAAAGGTGGGCCAAAGGCCCATCTAAATCGATTCGTTTATCCAAGAGATCTCCATGCGCTTTCGCACTAGCATGCTCGCACTCGGCTTGTTGGCAACTGCCGCCTTGGCCGGTTGCGCCTCCACGATTCCCGGCGGCGGCACCCAGGTGGCCACGGCCTCCTACACCGAACAGATCTTTACCGACTCCTACGGTTCGGTGAGAGACGCCGGCTATACGCTTCCGGCAATCCCGATCAACAAGGTGGACAAACAGTACGTCCGCCAGATCGTCAGCTATCAGACCAGCGAAAAGCCGGGCACGATCGTCGTCAACACACGTGAGCGCCATCTCTACTACATCATGCCGAACGGCAAGGCGATGCGCTACGGCATCGGCGTCGGCAAGCAGGGTTTTGCCTGGTCCGGCACGGCCTATGTCGCCTGGAAACAGGAATGGCCGACCTGGCATCCGCCGAAGGAAATGGCCGGCCGTCGTCCGGACGTCGCAAAATACGTCGAAGACGGCATGGGCCCCGGCCTCAGCAACCCGCTCGGCGCCCGCGCCATGTACCTGTTCAACGAAAAGGGCCAGGATACGCTCTTCCGTCTGCACGGTACGCCGGAATGGAACTCGATCGGCACCGCGGCTTCGTCGGGCTGCATCCGCCTGATCAACCAGGACGTCATCGACCTTTACAGCCGCGTCCGTCCGGGCCGCGAAACCAAGGTCGTGGTGGTCCAGTAATCGCGAAATTCGACGAGAATACGAAAAGGCCGCCGAGAGATGTCTCCGGCGGCCTTTTTCTTTGTCCAGCTCTTTACTTTCCGGTCAGCCGGCGAGCTTGGCTTTCAGCTCGAGACGGCGGCGATGGAGGACCGGCTCGGTATAACCGTTCGGCTGCTCGCGCCCCTTGAGCACCAGATCGAGCGCGGCCTGGAAGGCGACGGAACCGTCGAAATCCCTGCTCATCGGGATGTAGAGCGGGTCTCCGGCATTCTGGCCGTCGACGACGCCGGCCATGCGTTTCATCGTCTCGACGATCTGTTCCTCGCTGACCAGCTTGTGATGGAGCCAGTTCGCCATGTGCTGGGCCGAGATGCGCAGCGTCGCGCGGTCTTCCATCAGGCCGACATTATTGATGTCCGGCACCTTCGAGCAACCGACGCCCTGATCGATCCAGCGGACGACATAGCCGAGAATCCCTTGCGCGTTGTTGTCGAGCTCGCGCTGGATTTCCTCCGCGGTCCAGTTCGGCCGAACGGCGACCGGCACGGAGAGGATATCCGACAGTTTGGCGCGGGGGCGGCTCTTCAGGCCGGCCTGAACGGCGGTAACGTCGACCTTGTGATAGTGGGTGGCATGCAGCGTGGCTGCGGTCGGCGACGGAACCCAGGCGGTGTTGGCGCCGGCTCTCGGGTGGGCGATCTTCTGCTCCAGCATCGCCGCCATCAAGTCCGGCATGGCCCACATGCCCTTGCCGATCTGCGCATGGCCGGACAGGCCGCATTCGAGGCCGATATCGACGTTCCAGTTCTCGTAGGCCGCAATCCAGGCGGCCTGTTTCATGTCGCCCTTGCGGATCATCGGGCCTGCTTCCATCGAGGTGTGGATCTCGTCGCCGGTACGGTCGAGGAAGCCGGTATTGATGAACACGACGCGCTCGCGCGCCTCCCGGATGCAGGCCTTGAGGTTGATGGTGGTGCGGCGCTCCTCGTCCATGATGCCCATTTTCATGGAATTGGTGGGAAGACCGAGCGCCTGTTCGACCCGGGCAAAGATCTCGCAGGCGAAGGCGACCTCTTCCGGCCCGTGCATCTTCGGCTTCACCACATACATGGAGCCGGCCCGCGAGTTCTGGCGCCGACCGTTGGGGCCGATATCGTTGATGGCGATCAGCGCCGTCACCATGGCGTCCATGATGCCTTCCGGCACCTCCCTGCCCTCGCTATCCAACACTGCCGGATTGGTCATCAGGTGACCGACATTGCGGATCAGCATCAGCGAGCGGCGCTTCACGGTGATCTCGCCACCCGCGGGCGACTTGAAGGCGGTATCCGGGTTGAGCTTGCGGATGAAGGACTTGCCGCCCTTGGCCACCTCCTCCTGAAGGTCGCCGTTCATCAGGCCGAGCCAGTTGCGGTAGACGACGACCTTGTCCTCGGCATCGACGGCGGCGATCGAATCCTCGCAGTCCATGATGGCAGTCAGTGCCGATTCCAGCCAGACATCGGAAATCCGGGCGGGATCGTCCTTGCCGATCGCCGTCGTGGCATCGATCAGGATTTCGATATGCAGGCCGTTCTTCGTCAACAGCAGATGCGTCGGCTCGGCGGGTTCTCCGAGATAGCCGGCAAACTGCGCCGGATCGGCAAGATTGACCGTCTTGCCGTCCTGGGCTGCCGCCGCAAGCATTCCGCCCGTCACGACAAACGAGGTGACGTCCGTCCAGCTTGCGCCAAATAGCGGCACCGACTGATCGAGAAAATCCCGCGCCCAGGCGATGACCTTGGCGCCTCGGATCGGGTTGTAGCCCTTGCCCTTTTCGGCACCGTCCGTCTCGGGAATGGCGTCCGTGCCATAGAGTGCATCGTAGAGCGAACCCCAGCGGGCATTGGCGGCATTCAGCGCATAACGGGCATTCATGACCGGTACGACGAGCTGCGGGCCGGCGATCTCGGCGATTTCCGGATCGACCTTGTCGGTCGAAACCGTGAAATCCGGCCCTTCCGGCAGCAGATACCCGATGTCGCGGAGGAAGGCTTCATAAACGGCCAGATCGCTGGGGGCGCCGTTCTCGCGGTACCAGCCATCGAGCTTTGCCTGGAAGGCGTCGCGCTTGGCGAGAAGCTCGCGGTTCTTCGGCGCCAGATCGTGGACGATCTTCGAAAACTCGGAGAAGAAGCGGCCGGCATCGACACCGGTGCCCGGCAGCGCTTCCTTCACCAGGAAGTCGTGGAGCTTCTCGTCGATTGCAAGACCATTTTTTTCGATACGGGCCATCGGTTCCTCCGAATTTTTCATGCCGCGACTGTCTTTGTTAGCGAGCGAAATTGCAATTGCACAAATATTGAATGACCTATGCCATATCGGAAATAATCCCCGCTGATAGCAGCTATTTCCGGCCTGCCTCCGGGGAATGCCGCTCCCAATAAGGCGTCGGCCCATAGAGGCCCGCCAGATACTCGATGAACGCCCGGACCTTGGAGGGAAGATGCTGCCGGCTCGGATAGACCCCCGAGACCGAGACATTTTTGGAGCCTTCGTACCCTGGCATTACACTCACCAGACGCCCGTCCTGGAGTTCGTTGCCGATGTCCCAGGTGGATCTTAGCGCAATGCCGAGGCCGGCGATTACCGCTTCGCGGATGACCTCGCTCGAATTTGTGTTCAGCCTTCCAGCCGGTCGGTAAATCAGCGGGCCTTTGGGACCTTCCAACCTCCAGGGTTCGCCATTATGGGCCGTGAGGCATTGATGGTCTGCCAGTTCCTCAATGCTTGTCGGGGCGCCGTGCCGCTCGATGTAGGAGGGAGAGGCGCAGAGAATGCGCCGGACCTGCACAAGCTTGCGGGCGACAAGGCTCGAATCTTTCAGCTCGGATATGCGGATCGCCACGTCAAAACCCTGGGCGATGATATCCGTGAACTCGTCCGACAGCATCAGGTCGATCGACAGATGCGGGTTTGCCTGCATGAATGCCGGCAGATGAGGCGCGATATGCATCCGCCCGAACGAAGTCGGCGCGGAGATGCGCAGATTGCCGGCGATCTCGGTCGACCGGCCGGAGACAAACTGCTCGGCATCCTCGATCCCGGTCAGGACGTTGGCGATCCTGTCGTAAAAACCCTTGCCTGCGTCGGTCATCCCGACCTGGCGGGTGGTCCGCTGCAGGAGGCGCGTCCCCAACTGCTCCTCCAGCCGCTTGATGCGCTTTGAGACCACCGCCGGGGAAATGCCGAGGCCCTTTGCCGCCACCGACATGTTTCCGGTGGCCGCCACTTTGACGAAGATTTCCAGATCGGCGAGATTGGTGATCACTGCAGTTTTTCCCGGCTGGAATAAATGCCGGTCAACTTACGCCCTTTTGAAGAGAGCTTAAAAGGGCGATACATTCTGGGCGTCGAGGAACATGGGACGGCTAAGCCACCTGGAAAACGGCTATCCTGGGCCTGCCGACGGCCACGGCAGTAATCCGTGCCTCTATGAGCTTTCGCGAGCCCTCGATTTCCGGCGCATCCAGTTCTTCCGAGACGGTCACGGCGGCGTCCTTGGCGCCATCCTCACTCGCCTGCGCCAGCGCGGCTGTGATTGCACGGTCACGGGCCGTTGCCAGTGCTTCGGTTTCGCCGATGACCGCAATACGCTCGCCCGCTCCGGACACTATAAATCGGCCCTCTTCCGGGGAAGTGACAACAATGGTGACGCTGGCACGGACCTGGCCGACCACAGCCCCGACGGCATTCGCGACATCGGCATCGGCCGGTATGACCGACTGCGCGCCGAGCATATCCGCGACCGCCGGATAATAGACGGGTGCCGAAGCGCCGAGCCCGATCAGCGGACGATCCAGCGAGACGGAGAACCGGGCGATGCCGGGAATGCGTTTCAGCGCTCGGTCGACGGCAAGCGAAACCGCCGGATCGATGGCTTCGGCGCCGTCTTCGGAAAGACAGGCGGCGAGCACCGCTTCAGACGACTGGCGCGTCAGCCGGCTCACGATCTTCTCGGCCAAGTCTTCCGGGGAAGCGGCGATCCCGCGCCCTGCGCCGTCCTTGCGCCGGGCAGCAAGTTCGAGACCCAGACTTGCAGCTTCTCCGCACCATTGGTTCTGGCGGCCGAGCACGTGCAGGGCATCGGACGGGGTGATGCCGCAGAGATGCACCAACCCTCTCGCAACCAGCCGGTCGAGAACCGCCTTTTGCGAATTCATGGTCAGAAGATCATTGAGCGAAACCGGCGCAATGCCAATGCGGGCGAAAAGTGCCTGTTCCGGCGGCTGCAGGCCCTGGGCCATCATATCCGGCACGCCGGTTCGCACCGCAAAGCGCCCGTCGTGCCGTCCGGCATGGCTGGCCCGCAGCTGCCTTTCCAGCGTCGACAGGATGATCTCGCCATGGGCCATCGCGGCAAGGCTCAGCGGCAGAAGCCGGCGCGGACCGAGCGTGAGCCGTGCTTCAAGACCACGGTCGTCGACATGGACTTCGGAATCGCCGCCAAGCCCGTAGGTGCGCAGCGCCACGGCCTCCACCATGGTGCGATGACCGCCGACGACGGCGCCCTCTTCCGCCAGCTTCGGCCGCCCGCCATCGAGAACCGCAACATCCGTGGTCGTTCCGCCGATATCTGAGACGACCGCCTGATCGAGCCCGGTGAGGAAATGCGCACCGACGAGGCTTGCCGCTGGGCCGGAGAGGATGGTTTCGATCGGCCGCAGCCGGGCCTCGGCAGCCGAGATCAGCGCACCATCGCCGCGCACCACCATCATCGGCGCCGTGATGCCGCGCGCGGTCAGAAAGCCCTCGCAGGAGCCGACCAGCCGGTCGATGATCGACACCAGCCGGGCATTCAGCAGCGTGGTCAACGCACGGCGGGGACCGCCGAGTTTCGACGAAAGCTCATGGCTGCAGGTGACGGGCAGATGCGAAAGCGCGCGAATGCGGTCCCTCACCCGGATTTCATGAGCCGGATTTCGGACAGCGAAATAACCAGCGACCGCAAAGGAAGACACCATTCCGCCAAGCGTGGGCATGGCCGCCTCCAGAGCCCCCATGTCGAGCGGCGTTTCGTTGCCATGCACGTCATGGCCTCCGGGCAGGAAGATCACCGGGTCATTTCCCAGCGCCTCCGCAAGTCCGCCGCGGGTCAGATCCTCCGCGGCAAAGCCGATCATGATCAGGGCGGCACGACCGCCCTGCCCCTCGACCAGCGCGTTGGTGGCAAGCGTCGTCGACAGCGAAACGAGGCCGATAGCCGAAGCGGAAACCGCGCTCTTTCCCAGCACCGAATCGACGGCACCGGCAATGCCGACCGCCAAATCATGCCGGGTCGTCAGCGATTTCGCCTTGGCGATAACGCCTTCGCCCTCGCGGAACAGCACCGCATCCGTATAGGTGCCGCCGGTATCAATTCCGAGAAGAAGAGGGCCGGGAAGAATGAATGAGGCCACGCGAGAATCCTGAAGATCGGGTCGATGGATCAATAGCGCATAGGCCGCCAAGATCAATTCACCACCGGAGACCTCTGATGTCGCGGACTGACCCGCATCAGCAGGCCATCTCGCGGCTGGGTGGTCAGCTTCTGGACCGGCCAGACCTTGGTTTCGGGCGTCACATCGAAACGATAGCGACCCATCAGCACCGCAAGCGCGATCACCGCCTCCTGCAGGGCGAAGGTGGCGCCGATGCAGGTCCGAGGCCCCGCACCGAAAGGCAGATATTGGAACCGGTTCAGCTTGCCGCGGTTCTCGGGCAGAAACCGCTCGGGCATGAAGGCCCGCGGCTTTTCCCAATAAAGTTCGTGGCGGTGCAGCGTCCAGGGCATGACCAGCACGGTCACGCCGGCGTCGATCCTGACCGTCTTGCCTTCCGGGCTCGTCCAGCTGTCGTCGCTGATCGCTTCGCGGTTGATCGAAGGCGCCGGCGGATAGAGCCGCAATGCCTCCTCGAACGCCGCCCGTACCCGGGGCATCAGTTCCAGCCATTCCACCGGATCGGCGCCGGTCGCCCGAACACGGTCGATTTCTTCCTCCATGTTCTGCCGTACCGATGGCGATTCCGCGACGCAATAGAGCGTCCAGGCCAGCGCCCGGGCCGTCGTCTCGTGCCCCGCGCCGATGAAGGTGAGGATATTGTCCTCGATCTCGCCCATCGTCAGCCCGTCCGGACCGGCAAGCTGAAGCAGCAGCGTCAGGAAATCCTGCGGCACGTCGCCCGGATGGTTGCGCATCCGCTCCTGCCGCATAAGCATCGTTTCTGCGACCACGCGCCGGAACTTGTCGAGGATCCGCCTGCCGCCGATGCGGGTGACGCGTGGCACCCAGGGCGGCGCACGCAACATATCCATCGGGTCGATCCGCCCCATGCGATGCAGAAGCTGGTCGACATCGTCGGCAACGGTCTCCTTGTTCCCGGCGATCTCGCCGGAGAACAGGGTTTCGGCGAGGATGGCATAGGTCAGTTCGGTCATGTCGACGGAAATATCCCGGACCGAGCCCTCGGCGCCGGCCTCGGCATATTTCCTTGAGAACTCCTCGGTCTGGCTCAGCATCTGGCCGGCAAAACCGCGGGAATGTCTTGGCGTGAAGACCGGAGCCATGGCCTTGCGGCAGCGTTTCCAGACCTCGCCTTCCGCCGTCAGCAGACCGTCCCGCAGGATCGGGCGAAGGACGAGCTGGCGGATTTCCGACATCTCGTAATTGCTGACATTGTCCACCAGGATATGCCGGATAAGCCCGGGATGATTGACGATCAGCGTCCGTTCCTTGAAGAACTTCGTCTCGAACCAGGGCAGCGTGTAAGAAACCTTGCCCCAGAGTTCCAGCGGATTGCGCAGCGCAGTCCAGATGACCTCGATCGGGTTCAGCAGTCGATCTCGAAGCGGAGGTGCCGGCGGAACGAAGGGTTCGGGGCGGATGTCCATGGACAGCCCTCCTCAGGGGTTTCCTATGGAGGGAATATCAGCCGTCAGAGGAGAGATTTCAACTCGACGAGCTTGTCGTTGACCAGCCAGCCGTAATAATTCTCCTCCGGCAGGCCGCCGCGGGCAGCCAAGGCCGCGGCGCGCTGAGTCGAACCCCCGGTATTGTAGAGCGTCGCGGTGATGCCGGGATTGCGGGAGATATCCATGCCGGCGATCGTCTTGTAGTCGTCGATGGAGCGGCGGATGCTGGCTGCCATATAGGCGAGCGACTTGTCCGGATCCATGATCGCATCATAGACCGCTGCCGCTTTATTCTCGTCGAGCTTCGGATAACCGGAGGTTCTGGCCACCATGTCCGAGAGCATCAGCGCCGTCAGCGGATTGACCTGGCCGAGGCCAAAAGTCTGGCCGGCATAGAAGGGCTGAAAAAAGACCGCACTGAAGCGGTTGTCGGGAAACGACGTGCCGCCGACCGAACGGCCGCGAAAGCTCTTTTCCCAGACGCCTTCGCGGCAGGTCCAGAGCTTGTAGGAATCGGCGAAATCGCCGCATTTGCTGAATTCCGGCCGGTCGAGAAACTGCTGGATGGTCTCGTCGCCATAGCCGAAACGGAAACTGTTGCCGGCATAGGCGGCGGCCTTGACGTAATAGGTCTGCAGCCGGTCATAGGCATCGACATTGTAGGTGTGCTCGCCGACGATCGCGCCGATCATGTGGATCGGATCGATACCGTAATCGGCGGCCGTCGACCTCACCTTGGCGATCAGCTTCTTGTCGGAGGCCAAAAGGTCGCGGATCTTCTCGTATTTGTCATCGAAGGTGGTGCGGCCGGCTCGGGTCCGGCGTACGGAAGCGCCGGGAACCTTCGGCTGTTCCGCGTGACGGTTTCCTTCGGGAACCATCGTAAGTCCGCCAGCGAGCGCGGAAGAAGCCGCGGACGTCGCGACGACAAGGATCAGTGCCAGAAGGATGCGTTTCAAGATTTTTGCGTGTCCCAGGACTTCGACTATGCCGTTCTCCGGCACGGGATGCTGAAAGCCATTCCAAACCGACTCACTCAAGCGCCGGATATTTCCATGAAAACGCGCTTCCCTTACGCGAGGCGCAAGGACCGTGTCGAGACGCGGGCGTTCAAAATCCCGTCAGCGCCGGCAAATGAGCAGCCGGACGTTGCCCGGCTGCCACGATTGCCCGCTCAGAGAATATAGCGCGACAGATCGGTGTCGGCGGCAAGGTCACCGACATGCTTCTTAACGTATTCCGCATCGATCGTCACCGCCGTGCCGCCCTGATCGGGGGCGTTGAACGAGATTTCGTCGAGCACCCGTTCCATCACGGTCTGCAGCCGGCGGGCACCGATATTCTCGACCGAAGAGTTGAGGTGCACGGCGACATCCGCCAGTGCGTCGATCGCATCCTCGGTGAAGTCGAGCGTCAGTTCTTCCGTTTCCATCAGCGCCTTGTACTGGCGGATAAGGCTCGCCTCGGTTTCCGTCAGGATGCGGCGGAAGTCCTCCTTGGTGAGCGGCCTCAGCTCGACCCGGATAGGCAGGCGGCCCTGGAGTTCCGGCAGGAGGTCGGAGGGCTTGGAGACATGGAAGGCGCCCGAGGCAATGAACAGGATATGGTCGGTCTTCACCGGTCCGTATTTGGTCGAGACCGTGGTGCCTTCGACCAGCGGCAGCAGGTCGCGCTGTACGCCTTCGCGGGACACACCGGCGCCCATGCCGCCGTCCCGGGCGGCGATCTTGTCGATCTCGTCGAGGAAGACGATGCCGTCGTTTTCAACCGAGCGGACAGCCTCTCGCTGGATGACCTCGTTGTCGATCAGCTTGTCGGATTCGTCGCGGATCAGTTCGCCATAGGATTTCTTGACGGTGGTGCGGACCTTCTTGGTGCGGCCGCCCATCGCCTTGCCGAACATTTCCGACAGGTTCAGGACGCCGATATTGGCGCCCGGCATGCCGGGAATCTCGAAGCCGGGCATGCCGGCGCCGGTGTCAGTGACCTCGATGTCGATTTCCTTGTCATCCATCTCGCCGGCGCGCAGCTTCTTGCGGAAGCTTTCGCGGGTAGCCGGCGAGGACGTCGCGCCGACCAGGGCGTCGAGCACCCGTTCCTCGGCGCTCATATGGGCCTTCGCCTGCACGTCGGCGCGCATCTTGTCGCGCACGAGGCCGATGCCGATCTCGACGAGATCGCGGATGATCTGCTCGACATCGCGGCCGACATAACCGACTTCGGTGAATTTGGTCGCTTCGACCTTGATGAAGGGCGCGCCCGCGAGCTTCGCCAGGCGACGCGAGATCTCCGTCTTGCCGACGCCGGTCGGGCCGATCATCAGGATGTTCTTGGGCATCACTTCGTCGCGCAGGCTCTCGTCGAGCTGGTGACGGCGCCAGCGGTTGCGCAGCGCGATCGCCACCGCGCGCTTGGCGTCGTGCTGGCCGATGATGTGCCGATCCAGCTCGGAGACGATTTCCCGGGGTGAAAAGTTACTCATGTCAAATCCGTTTCTTGGCTTGCGTCCAGCGCCATGAAATGGGCCGGACCGTATATGGATGTCCTGGTGTCGACGTAGCGGAAGCCGGCCTTCTCGTAGGCGCGGATCGCCTGGGCGTTTTCCGGGTCCGGATCGATGACGATCCTTCTCGCGCCCCTTTCGAAAAGCTCAGCGGCCAGCTGGCGGATGACCGCGCTGCCATGGCCGATGCCGACAAGTTCGGGGATGCCGATCGAGATATCGATGCCGAGCGTGCCCTTCGGTTGGTCCCGATAGGGATGGTCCTCTTCAAGATGCGGATCGTAATATTGGAGATAGGCGATCGGCCTGCCGTCCAGTTCCGCGATCATCGGCCGGGTCTCGACGCTGGTCATCGAATATTCGATGCTTGCCAGTTCCTCGTCGACCCCACCCCACCATTTCGCAATATGCGGCTCGGCGAGCCACTGCGCGAGCAGAGGAAAATCCTCTGCCGCGACATCACGAAACGAATAGCGGGGCGCGCCGTCAGCCATCGGCATCCAGCGTTTCGATGACCAGGTTATGGTTGGTGTAGACGCAGATATCGGCGGCGATATCCAGCGCCTTGCGGGCGATCTCCTCGGCTGACTTGTCCGAATCCATCATCGCGCGCGCGGCGGCATAGGCGTAGTTGCCGCCCGACCCGATCGCGATCGTTCCGTGCTCCGGCTCCAGCACGTCGCCGTTGCCGGTAACCGCCAGCGTGGTCGATTTGTCGGCGACCAGCATCATCGCTTCGAGATTGCGCAGGTACTTGTCCGTGCGCCAGTCCTTGGCGAGCTCGACGGCGGCGCGCATCAGCTGGCCCGGATATTGTTCGAGCTTCTTTTCAAGCCGGTCGAGCAGCGTGAAGGCATCGGCGGTCGCGCCGGCGAAACCGGCGATCACTTCGCCCTTGCCGATGCGGCGCACCTTGCGGGCGTTGCCCTTCATCACGGTCTGGCCGAGGCTCACCTGGCCGTCGCCGGCCATGATGACCTTGCCGCCTTTCCGAACAGTAATAATGGTTGTCATAAGCCACCTGTTGGCCCGTCCTGCGGGCATTCGTTTCAGAGCATTCCGGCCCCGTTGGACATTTATGTAAGACGGTCCAGGGCGAATGCAATCTCATGATGCGATGGCGCCGCCACTGCCCTGCTTTTGCTGGATATTTGACGTAGTGCCTGATAAGGAGCGCAGATCGATCGCATGGAGCAGACCCAGATGGGTGAGACGACTACCGCACGCGTGGGCAACATCGTCCGCAAGACCAACGAAACCTCCGTTTCCGTTTCCGTCAATCTCGACGGCGCCGGCGCGGCCAGGATTTCCACGGGCGTCGGCTTTTTCGACCATATGCTGGACCAGCTCTCGCGACATTCGCTGATCGACATGGACATCGAGGTTACCGGCGACCTGCATATCGACGACCACCATACCGTGGAAGACACCGGTATCGCGATCGGCCAGGCGATCTCCAAGGCGCTCGGCGACCGTCGCGGCATCACCCGTTACGCCTCGCTCGACCTTGCCATGGACGAGACGATGACCAAGGCGGCCATCGACGTGTCCGGCCGGCCTTTCCTGGTCTGGAACGTCGCGTTCAGCGCGCCGAAGATCGGCACGTTCGACACGGAACTGGTGCGGGAATTTTTTCAGGCGCTTGCCCAGAATGCCGGCATCACGCTGCATGTCCTGAACCATTACGGCGCCAA
Organism: Neorhizobium sp. T7_12; assembly: GCF_002968535.1. NCBI lineage: Bacteria > Pseudomonadati > Pseudomonadota > Alphaproteobacteria > Hyphomicrobiales > Rhizobiaceae > Neorhizobium > Neorhizobium sp. T7_12. Next base: position 18,248 of record NZ_PVBK01000022.1, read on the forward strand.
CAACCATCATATCGCCGAGACCTGCTTCAAAGCCGTGGCACGGACACTTCGCGCCGCCATTGAAATCGACCCGCGGCAGGCCAATCGCGTTCCTTCGACCAAGGGAATGCTGGTCTGACTGCTTGAGGAGACAATCCTTGAGAAGCTATCTCGTTCTGACACCGCCCAATGACCCGCGACGCGGACCCGAGAGGGATCTCCAGTCGACCCTCGTTCTGCGGGACGGGTTTTCCTGGCTGGCGCTGTTGTTTCCGTGGATCTGGCTGTTCTGGCATGGGCTATGGATTGCCGGAATCGTGGTGCTGCTGATCCAGATCGGCAGCGGCATCCTGATGCAGGTTCCTGGTTTCTGGACCGCCGGTCTGCTGCTTGGTTTCGCCACCAGCCTGCTCACGGCACTCGAGGGCCGACATTATCGCTCCGAAGCGCTGATCCGTCGCGGCTGGACACTGGAAACGGTGATCTCCGCCCACGATCTGCGCACGGCCGAGGAGATCTATTTCTCTGGCCTGCCGCAGCCGGAGCAACAACCAATGCCGGTCTCGGCCGAGTGGGCAAAACAGGCAAAACCGCCCGCCGCCGGATGGCAGGCCCCGCACATGGGCCTTTTCGAACATGGAGGGCGCTGATGCGCGTCGCAATCATCGACTACGGGTCCGGCAACCTTCGTTCCGCGACCAAGGCTTTTGAGCGTGCTGCCCGGGAAGCCGGCATCGACGCGGTCATCGACCTGACCGACAAGGCCGAGGCCGTCGCTAGCGCCGACCGTATCGTGCTGCCGGGCGTCGGCGCCTACGCGGACTGCAGCGCCGGCCTCGCCGCCGTGCCGGGCATGCGGGAAGCCATCCTCGACGTCGTCGAGCACAAGGGCCGCCCTTTCCTCGGCATCTGCGTCGGCATGCAGCTGATGTCGTCGCGCGGGCTTGAAAAGACGACCACCGACGGATTCGGCTGGATCGAAGGGGACGTCGTCGAGATGACCCCGAGCGATCCCAGCCTCAAGATCCCGCAGATCGGCTGGAACACGCTCGATATCCATCACCCCCACCCGCTGTTGGACGGCATCCCGACCGGGTCGGACGGCCTGCACGCCTATTTCGTGCATTCCTACCATCTGGCGGCCAAGCACCGCAGCGACGTGATCGCAACCACCGAGTACGGCGGTTCGATGACCGCGTTCGTCGGCCGCGACAATGTGGCGGGCTCCCAGTTTCACCCTGAGAAAAGCCAGACACTAGGGCTTGCCCTCATCTCCAATTTCCTGCGCTGGAAGCCCTGAGCTCGCGCGAACTCTCAAGGACCGAAGACATGATCCTCTTTCCTGCAATCGACCTGAAGGACGGCCAGTGCGTGCGCCTCAAGCTCGGCGACATGGACCAGGCCACCGTCTACAATCCCGATCCCGCAGCCCAGGCCAAGGCCTTTGAGGACCAGGGGTTCGAGTGGTTGCATGTGGTAGACCTGAACGGCGCCTTCGCGGGAACAAGCGTCAACGGCGCTGCCGTCGACGCCATCCTCAAGGCCACGAAGAACCCCGTGCAGCTCGGTGGCGGCATCCGCACGCTCGACCATATCGAAAACTGGCTGTCGCGCGGGCTCGCCCGCGTCATCCTCGGCACCGTCGCGGTGCGCGATCCGGCGCTGGTCATCGAGGCCTGCAAGCAGTTTCCCGGCAAGGTCGCTGTCGGCATCGACGCCAAGGGCGGAAAGGTCGCGGTCGAAGGCTGGGCGGAAGCATCAGAGCTCGGCGTCATCGAACTGGCGAAGAAATTCGAAGGCGCCGGCGTTTCGGCGATCATCTATACCGACATCGACCGCGACGGCATTCTGGCCGGAATCAACTGGGCCTCGACGCTGGAACTCGCCGATGCCGTTTCCATTCCGGTCATCGCATCGGGAGGACTTGCCTCGCTCGACGATATCAGCCGCATGCTGGAGCCGGATGCGGCCCGGCTCGAAGGCGCGATTTCCGGCCGTGCGCTGTATGACGGCCGCATCGATCCCCAGGAAGCGCTGGCCCTGATCCGCTCCAGAGAAGGACGTGCCGCATGACCCTCAAAGCCCGCGTCATCCCCTGCCTGGACGTCAAGGACGGCCGCGTCGTGAAAGGCGTCAACTTCGTCGACCTCATCGATGCCGGCGATCCCGTAGAGGCTGCAAAAGCTTATGACGCCGCCGGTGCCGACGAACTCTGCTTCCTCGACATCACCGCCTCCTCCGACAATCGCGAGACGATCTTCGACGTCGTCGCCCGCACGGCCGACCATTGCTTCATGCCGCTCACCGTCGGCGGCGGCGTGCGTGCCGTCGGCGATATCCGCAAGCTGCTGCTGGCCGGCGCCGACAAGGTCGCGATCAACTCGGCGGCGGTCAACAATCCGGACTTCGTGGCTGAGGCCGCCGACAAGTTCGGCAACCAGTGCATCGTCGTGTCGATCGACGCCAAGCGGCGACGTTCCCAAGCCGTCGGTGGCGACAATTTGAGTGCCTGGGAGATCTATACGCATGGCGGCCGCAACGCGACCGGCATCGATGCCGTCGAGTTCGCGGTCAAGATGGTCGAGCGCGGCGCCGGCGAGCTGCTCGTCACCTCCATGGACCGGGACGGTACCAAGAGCGGCTACGATCTGGAGCTGACGCGGATGATCGCCGACAGCGTCAGGGCACCGGTCATCGCGTCGGGCGGGGTCGGAAGCCTGGACGACATGGTCGCCGGCATCAAGCAGGGCCACGCGACGGCGGTGCTGGCCGCATCGATTTTCCACTTCGGGACCTATACGGTCGGTCAGGCAAAGCACTATATGGCAGAGCACGGCATTGCCATGCGGCTCGATTGAGCGGTCGGAGAGAATGTTATGAGTGAATTTTCCCTGATCGACCTCGAGCGGATCGTCGCCGAGCGGGCCAAGGCATCGCCGGAGGAGTCCTGGACGGCAAAACTGGTCGCTGCCGGCCAGGAGAAGGCCGCAAAGAAGCTCGGCGAAGAAGCCGTCGAAACGGTGATCGCCGCGATCAAGCACGACGGCAAAAATCTGACTGCGGAAAGCGCCGATCTTCTCTATCATCTTTTGGTCGTCTTGAATATTGCGGCGGTACCGTTGCAGGATGTGCTCGACGAACTCCAGCGAAGGACCGGCCAGTCCGGCCTTCAAGAAAAGGCAAGCCGGCCGACATCATGAACATCGTTTCCCAGCCCGCCGAGACGCCTGAGCTCGAAACCGGCTCGAATGCGGAATATTACTCGCCCTATCACCGCTTCAGTGCGGATGAATGGGCGAAGTTCCGCGCAGACACGCCCCTGACGCTCACCGCCGACGAGGTGCAGAGGCTGCGTTCGCTGGACGACCCGATCGATCTCGATGAAGTCAGGCGCATCTATCTCTCGCTGTCGCGCCTGCTGTCGACGCATGTGGAGGCGACGCAACGGCTCTTCCAGCAGCGCAACCGTTTCCTGAGCCTTTCCGACATCACCAAGACGCCCTTCATCATCGGCATTGCGGGCTCGGTCGCGGTCGGCAAATCGACCACCGCACGTATCCTGAAGGAACTGCTCGCCCGCTGGCCGTCGAGCCCGAAAGTGGATCTCATCACCACCGACGGTTTCCTCTACCCCAACGCCGTGCTGAGCCGTGAGAACCTGATGGAGCGCAAGGGGTTTCCGGAAAGCTACGATATAGGCACCATCCTGCGGTTCCTGTCGGCGATCAAGGCCGGCGAACCGAACGTCAAGGCGCCGCGTTACTCGCATCTCACCTACGACGTTCTGCCGGACGAATACACGCTGGTCGACCGGCCGGACATCCTGATCTTCGAAGGCATCAACGTCCTCCAGTCACGGGCGCTGCCGGCCGACGGCAAGATCGTGCCGATCGTCTCGGACTTCTTCGATTTCTCGATCTATATCGATGCCGACGAAGAGCAGATCCACAACTGGTACGTCCAGCGCTTCATGAAGCTGCGCCAGACCGCCTTCCGCGATCCGACTTCGTTCTTCAAGAAATATGCGGCGATCGATGCGGATGCGGCCCGCGCCGTTGCCGAGGGATTGTGGGAAAACATCAACCTGAAGAACCTGCGCCAGAACATTCTGCCGACCAGGCCCCGGGCGGACCTCATCCTGCGCAAGGGTCGCAATCATCTGGTCGAAACAGTCGAACTGCGGAAACTGTAGGCGATCGATCGTCGGCTATTGAATTAAATCGTCAGCTGTTCACGCGGCGGAGCGTCAGGTTGATGCGTCCGCCGTTCTTCAGCAGCGTCGACGTACCCGGATAGATGCGATCGACGCCGTGGAAGGCGAGACGCCCCTCTCCGCCCAGCACGACGACATCCCCACTCGCCAACCGGAAAGAGCCGGTCGGGTCCTGCCGGTTGCGGCCACCGACCCGGAACAGGCAGCTGTTGCCCAGCGAGACGGAGAGAACGGGGGCGGCCAGATCGTTCTCGTCCCGGTCCTGATGCAGGCCCATCTTGGCGTCGTCGGAATAGAAGTTGATCAGGCAGGCTTCCGGCGGTTTTGGATGATCGCCGAGCTTTTCCCAGAGATCGAGCAGATCCCGTGGCATCGGGGGCCAGGGCTTTTTCGTCAGCGGGTGAAAAGACTGGTATCGATACCCCTGGTCCTTGTCCGTTACCCAGCCGAGGGGGCCGCAATTGGTCATGCGCACCGACATGGGTTTGCCGGTGCCGGGCATTTCGGGCGTGTAGAGCGGTGCCTCGGCCACGACGTCTCGTATCAGTTCGACCAGATGCTCCTGCGCCGGTCGATCCAGATAGTCGGGAAGGTGCCTGATGCCATTCGCAAGCGTCGCCAAAGATCAATCTCCGCTGTTAGTCGCCGCTTGGCCGGCCGCGCATCTTCTTGACGTCCGAGCGGCCGGATTTTTCCTTCAACCGCCGCTCCACCGAGCCCTTGGTCGGCTTGGTCTTCTTGCGTGGCGGCGGCGGCGGTTCGGCCGCCTTGAGGATCAGTTCCTTCAGCCGCTCGCGCGCGTCCTCCCGGTTGCGCTCCTGGCTGCGGAACCGGTTCGCTTCTATCATCAGCACGCCATCCTTCGACACCCGTTTTCCGGCGAGCTTGATGGCGTTTTCCTTCACCCGCTCCGGCAGGGACGGCGTGTTGACGATGTCGTAGAAAAGCTGGACCGCCGTGGAGACCTTGTTGACATTCTGGCCGCCCGGCCCGCCCGCCAGCACGAATTGTTCCGTCAGTTCCCATCCGGCGATGGTGATGCGGTTGTTGACGACAAGGGGATTGCTGGCCATGGGTCTCTAAACGCCTGTTTCTGGCGGCATGTTTCCCACAAAGCCGCCCAAAAGAAAACCGCCGGCGCAAAGGCCGGCGGTTTCACGTGGATCCCTAGACGCAGAAATTATTCGGCGGCGGCAAGCATGACCGGAGCGGCGCTTCTCACCTTGCTGTCGACGTGGTCTTCGTACTGCCCGAAGTTCTGGATGAACATCGAGACGAGCTTCTTGGCATAGGCGTCGAACGCGGCGCCATCCGCCCAGGTCGAGCGGGGATCGAGGATCGCATTGTCGACGCCTTCAACGGCGACCGGCACCGCGAAACCGAAATTCGGATCGGTCCGGAACTCGGCGTTCTTCAGGCTGCCATCGAGCGCAGCGCTGAGGAGGGCGCGGGTCGCCTTGATCGGCATACGACGGCCGACGCCGTAAGCGCCGCCGGTCCAGCCGGTGTTGACGAGCCAGCAATCGACCCCGTGGCGGGCGATCAGTTCCTTGAGCAGGTTGCCGTATTCGGCCGGATGACGGGGCATGAACGGACCGCCGAAGCAGGTCGAGAACGTCGCTTCCGGCTCTGTGACACCCTTTTCCGTGCCGGCGACCTTGGCGGTGTAGCCGGAGAGGAAGTGGTACATCGCCTGTTCCGGCGTCAGCTTGGCGATCGGCGGCATGACGCCGAAGGCATCGGCGGTCAGCATGATGATCGACTTCGGCTGCGGTGCCATGCCGGTCTTCGATGCATTCGGGATGAAATGCAGCGGATAGGCGCTGCGGGTATTCTCGGTCAGCGAATCGTCGTTGAAATCCGGAACCCGGTTCCCGTCGAGCACGACGTTTTCGATCACCGTGCCGAAACGGCGGGTCGCCGCATAGATTTCCGGCTCGGCTTCGGCCGAAAGATTGATGGCCTTGGCATAGCAGCCGCCTTCGAAATTGAAGACGCCGTTTTCACCCCAGCCATGCTCATCGTCGCCGATGAGAGTGCGGTTCGGATCGGCCGACAGCGTGGTCTTGCCGGTGCCGGACAGGCCGAAGAACACCGCGGTATCGCCGTCCGGGCCGACATTGGCCGAGCAGTGCATCGGCATGACGCCTTGTTCCGGCAGGAAGTAGTTGAGCACGGAGAAGACCGACTTCTTGTTTTCGCCAGCATAGGAGGTGCCGCCGACCAGGATGAGGCCATTGGTGAAATCGCAGGCGATCACGGTCTCGGTGCGGCAGCCGTGGCGGGCGGGATCCGCCTTGAAGCTCGGCAGGTTGATGATCGTCAGCTTTTCTTCGAAGCTTTCGAGCGTGGCGCGATCCGGACGAATCAGAAGATTGCGGATGAAGAGGGCGTGCCAGGCGAATTCGCTGACGACGCGGGTCGGAAGCGCATATTCGGCATCGGCGCCGCCGACCAGATCCTGGACGAACAGCGTCTTGCCGGCCGCATGGGCGAGCATGTCCTGCTTCAGGACTTCGAAGTGTTCAGGCTTCATGGGCTTGTTGTCGCTGCCCCACCAGACACGCTTCTCGGTGCCGGCATCGCGGACGATGAACTTGTCCTTGGGGGAGCGGCCGGTGTGCTGGCCGGTAACGGCGCGGAGGGCGCCGTCGATCGTCAGATCGGCTTCACCGCGGCGGATTGCTTCTTCGTAAAGTTCAACCTCGGACGAATTGTAATAAACACGCGATACACCGCCGAGACCGATCGCCGCTAAACCCTTGGACGGGTTGTGAAGTCCAAACTCCTCCATGCGCGCACTCCTTCAGCTTGCCGTGGGGACTGACGCGAAATTAATGACAGATTTCTAAAAGGGCAAGAGGCCCTTTGCAAATTCTTTAATAATATCAATTATTTAATCGATTTAAAAAATTTTATTCCTCTTTAAATCGGTTTAATAAAGGTTTCAATCCGCATCCGCGCTATCTTAAACTCCATTGCCAAAACGCACGATCGTCAGCGTCCCCTTTATCTTTGCCACAATTTGTTCCACCTTTATACTCAAGAAGCGCGTCGGCTGATGCCGCCTGGCTGGGGTGATTTCCAGGAGATGCGCATAGATGATGACGGAGATGGAGAGCATGCAGACAATCGCGCTCGTAGACGACGACCGCAATATCCTGACGTCGGTGTCGATTGCACTCGAGGCAGAAGGATACAAGGTCGAGACCTATACGGATGGTGCTTCCGCGCTCGACGGGCTGATCGCCCGCCCTCCGCAGTTGGCGATCTTCGATATCAAGATGCCGCGCATGGACGGCATGGAGCTTCTGCGCCGCCTGCGGCAGAAGTCCGACCTGCCGGTGATCTTCCTCACCTCCAAGGATGAAGAGATCGACGAACTGTTCGGGCTGAAGATGGGCGCCGATGACTTCATCACCAAGCCGTTCTCGCAGCGTCTTCTGGTGGAGCGCGTCAAGGCGATCCTGCGACGCGCCGGCAGCCGCGAGGCACAAGCCGCCGGCGGTGCCGGGGCCAAGATGGCAGCCGATCAGCAGGCGGCCCGCACCCTCGAACGCGGTCAGCTTGCCATGGATCAGGAGCGCCATACCTGCACCTGGAAGGGCGAGCCGGTGACGCTGACGGTGACCGAGTTCCTGATCCTGCATTCCCTGGCCCAGCGGCCCGGCGTCGTCAAAAGCCGCGATGCGCTGATGGACGCCGCCTATGACGAGCAGGTCTATGTGGACGATCGCACCATCGACAGCCACATCAAGCGGCTGCGCAAGAAGTTCAAGATGGTCGACAACGACTTCGATATGATCGAAACGCTTTATGGCGTGGGTTATCGATTCCGCGAGTCGGCTTGACCCTTGCGAAAGGTTAACTTGAGGCCACGGCCGGACCAGCGCTAAGCTGGCCCGGTGGAAGGACTGCAGTGGCAGATCAAACATTCGACAGCAATATCGCCCGAATGGAGAAGGCTGGGACACGCCGCGCGCCGCGGAAGTTCTGGTCGCGTCCCTTCACGCTCATTCGGCGGGTGTTCGGCCACGCGGTCTTTTCGAGCCTCACCCGCCGCATCCTGTTCTTCAATATCGCCGCGACGGTGGTGCTGGTCGCCGGCATTCTCTACCTCAACCAGTTCCGCGAGGGGCTGATCGACGCCCGCGTCGAGAGCCTGCTGACCCAGGGCGAGATCATCGCCGGCGCGATTTCCGCCTCAGCCTCGGTCGATACCAACTCGATCACCATCGACCCCCAGAAACTCCTCGAACTGCAGGCCGGCCAGAGCATTACGCCGGTGCCGAACGACGAGGACCTCGATTTTCCGATCGATCCCGAGCGCGTCGCGCCGGTTCTGAGGCGGCTGATTTCGCCGACCCGCACCCGCGCCCGGATTTTCGATGCCGACGCGAACCTGCTGCTCGATTCCCGCCATCTCTATTCGCGCGGACAGGTGCTACGTTTCGACCTGCCGCCGGTGGAAAACGAAGCGCAGACCTGGAGCGAATGGTTTGCGGGCCTCATCAACCGCCTGCTGCAGCCGGGCAACCTGCCGGTCTACAAGGAAGCGCCTGGCGGTGACGGTTCGATCTATCCGGAGGTGATGAACGCGCTGACCGGGGTTCGGGGTGCGCTCGTGCGCGTCACCGACCGCGGCGAGCTGATCGTTTCCGTCGCCGTGCCGGTCCAGCGTTTCCGCGCCGTGCTCGGCGTGCTTCTTCTGTCGACCCAGGCCGGCGACATCGACAAGATCGTGCATGCGGAACGGCTGGCGATCATGCGCGTCTTCGGCGTCGCGACGCTGGTCAACATCCTCTTGTCGCTGCTGCTGTCGTCGACCATCGCCAATCCGCTCCGGCGGCTGGCGGCAGCTGCAATCCGCGTGCGGCGCGGCGCCAAGCAGCGCGAAGAAATCCCGGACTTCTCCTATCGCCAGGATGAAATCGGCAATCTTTCGATCGCGCTTCGCGAGATGACCAACGCGCTCTACGACCGCATTGATGCGATCGAGAGTTTCGCGGCCGATGTCAGCCATGAGCTCAAGAACCCGCTGACTTCGCTTCGCAGCGCCGTCGAGACCCTGCCGCTGGCGAAGTCGGAGGAGTCGAAGCAGCGCCTGACGGAAATCATCTTCCATGATGTGCGCCGCCTCGACCGCCTGATCAGCGACATTTCCGATGCTTCGCGGCTGGACGCCGAGCTTGCCCGCTCGGATTCGACCCCCGTCGACATGGAAAACCTGCTCGGCAATCTCGTCGATATTTCGAGGCAGATCCGCAGCGGCCGCAAGCCGGTGGAGATCAGTCTCACCGTGGACAACAAGGCCGGCAACCGGTCGGCCTTCCTGGTCAACGGCCATGATCTTCGCCTCGGGCAGATCATCACCAACCTCATCGAGAACGCGCGATCCTTCGTGCCCGAGAAGGGCGGCCGCATTACCATCCGGCTCTCCCACACCAGGGACCGGGTGATCGTGACGGTGGAGGACAACGGTCCCGGCATCCAGGCGGAGGATATCGACCGCATCTTCGAACGCTTTTATACGGACCGGCCGGACGGCGAGAGTTTCGGCCAGAATTCCGGTCTCGGCCTGTCTATCAGCCGGCAGATCGCCGAGGCCCATGGCGGCTCGCTGAAGGCGGAAAACGTGCACGACGCCAAGACGGATGCTGTGACGGGGGCGCGCTTCACGCTGTCGCTGCCGGGCGGCGAAGACCAATGAGCACGACGCCGGTCAATATCCATGCGACCGCGATCGTCATCGGCACCAAGGGTCTCCTCTTCACCGGCCCGTCCGGCAGCGGCAAATCCATGCTCGCCTTTACCTGTATCGCTGCGGCCCGGCGCCAGGGCGCTTTCGCGGCCCTGGTGGCCGACGATCAGGTGCTCGTCTCGCGCCACGGCGATCATCTGCTCGCCACCCGGCCGGAACCGATCGCCGGCCTCATCGAACTGCGCGGTAGCGGCATCGCCCGTGTCGAAAGCGTCTCCGCCGCGGCGCTGGACCTCGCGGTCGAGATCATCTCCCTGCCTGAAGATGAAAGGCTTCCGCCGGAAAACGAACGCTTCCGGATCCCCGGTCTCGGCGACCTCCCGCTCGTCCGGATATGGCGCGGCGCAGCGGACCCTTTGGCGGTTCTGGCGGCGTCGCGTCTGATTTTCACGCCGAGATGCCGTTTTGATCACCCTGAAGCCTGATTTTTTAACTTGAACTTCGAGTCTACTTGGAGAAGATGGCATCCCACCGCTGGACCGCCTTATTGCAATGCGATATTGGCGCCGAGTTTCCATAGCAGGGGGCAGTTTTCATGATCGGACTAGTGCTTGTCACCCATGGCAAGCTGGCTGAGGAATTTCGTCATGCGGTGGAGCATGTCGTCGGGCCTCAGAAATTCATCGAAACCGTATCGATCGGTCCCGAGGACGACATGGATCAGCGGCGGCAGGATATCGTCGATGCCGTCACCAATGCCGATGAAGGCCATGGCGTCATCATCCTGACGGACATGTTCGGCGGCACGCCCTCCAATCTTTCCATTTCCGTCATGGAAAGCGGTAGGATCGAAGTGATTGCCGGCATGAACCTACCGATGCTGATCAAGCTTGCCGGCGTGCGCAGCGACAACAACATGGACAAGGCGCTCGCCGAGGCCTCCGAAGCCGGCCGCAAATACATCAATGTCGCAAGCCGCGTCCTCAGCGGCAAATGAGAACCCAGACCGGATGTCATCCCCCTCTTCCCGTGAATTCCTGATCGTCAACAAGCGTGGACTGCATGCGCGCGCCTCCGCCAAATTCGTGCAGATGGTGGAAACCTTCGATGCGCGGATTACCGTTTCCAAAGACGGAACGACCGTCGGCGGTACCTCGATCATGGGCCTGATGATGCTCGCCGCCAGCACGGGATGCTCGATCGAGGTCTCAGCCGAAGGCCATCAGGCCGAGGAAGCGTTGAACGCGCTGGAACAGCTCGTCGCCAACAAGTTCGGCGAAGAAGCCTGACCCGCCCGCCGCCACTTAACCTTTCCCTGACATAAACATATAAAGACTTCTTTATATCCCGTTGCCAGCTTGCCGGAAGCCTGCTAAACCGCTGGCCAGTTTCCGCTTGGCCTAAGCGGGTCTTGCCACGTCCGGCGTACCCCCGCCGGAGAGGGCACCACCGAACATGGAGAGCTTTATGAGCACTGAGAAGGATTACGTCGTCGCGGATATCAATCTTGCCGCCTACGGCCGCAAGGAACTCGACATCGCAGAGACCGAAATGCCGGGCCTGATGTCGTGCCGCGAAGAATTCGGCACCACCAAGCCGCTGAAGGGCGCCCGTATCTCCGGCTCGCTCCACATGACCATCCAGACGGCCGTTCTGATCGAGACACTTCAGCACCTCGGTGCAGAAATCCGCTGGGCGTCCTGCAACATCTTCTCGACCCAGGACCATGCTGCTGCGGCGATCGCTGCCGCCGGCATCCCGGTCTTCGCCGTCAAGGGCGAGTCCCTGACGGAATACTGGGATTACACCGACAAGATCTTCCAGTGGGCCGATGGCGGTCTCACCAACATGATCCTCGATGACGGCGGCGACGCCACCATGTACATCCTGCTCGGCGCCCGCGCCGAAGCCGGCGAAGACGTTCTTTCTAACCCGACCTCGGAAGAAGAAGAAATTCTCATCGCGCAGATCAAGAAGCGCCTCAAGGCATCGCCGGGCTGGTTCACCAAGCAGCGCGACGCAATCAAGGGCGTTACCGAAGAAACCACCACGGGCGTGCACCGTCTCTACGAACTGTCCAAGAAGGGCCTGCTGCCCTTCCCGGCGATCAACGTCAACGATTCGGTCACCAAGTCGAAGTTCGACAACAAATACGGCTGCAAGGAATCGCTGGTCGACGGCATCCGCCGCGGCACCGACGTGATGATGGCCGGCAAGGTTGCTGTCGTCTGCGGTTACGGCGACGTGGGCAAGGGTTCGGCCGCTTCGCTCGCCGGCGCCGGCGCCCGCGTCAAGGTCACCGAAGTCGATCCGATCTGCGCCCTGCAGGCCGCCATGGACGGCTTTGAAGTCGTCGTCCTCGAAGACGTCGTCGACAGCGCCGACATCTTCATCACCACGACTGGCAACAAGGACGTCATTCGCATCGACCATATGCGCGCGATGAAGGACATGGCGATCGTCGGCAATATCGGCCACTTCGACAATGAAATCCAGGTCGCCGCGCTCAAGAACCTCAAGTGGACCAACGTCAAGCCGCAGGTCGACATGATCGAGTTCCCGAAGGGCAACCGCATCATCCTTCTGTCGGAAGGCCGGCTGCTCAACCTCGGCAACGCCACCGGCCATCCGTCTTTCGTGATGTCGGCCTCGTTCACCAACCAGACGCTCGCCCAGATCGAACTCTTCACCAAGCAGGGCGAGTACAAGAACGACGTCTACATCCTGCCGAAGCACCTCGACGAGAAGGTCGCCCGCCTGCATCTCGCCAAGCTCGGCGTGAAGCTGACGGAACTCTCCGACGAGCAGGCAGCCTATATCGGCGTCTCGCAGACGGGACCGTTCAAGGCTGAACACTACCGGTACTAATCAATAGCCGGTCAATCCACAAGATATGGTAGCCGCGGCCTTGACAAAGGTCGCGGTTTCTTTTTTGGGCGCATCCCTTCCCGGCGATTCCCTAAGCAAGTATTGTTCTAGAACTTGATTCGCGCCTTCCCTGGAGCGTGATGCCGAAAGCCACCAGCGGTTTTCGGCCATCGTCACGTTCCCACCATGTGATTGGGAGCCGTCCGGCTACGGGCAAGGCGCGGAGTGGTATGTCTTGTCGATGAGCGGCAATTGGACGGAGACAGACCGGATATGTCGGTAAAAAAAATGAGCTCGTCAGAACGGGCCGATCCCCTTTGCGGCGGAGCGGACGCTCCGGCTTTGCGTTTCGTTTCGGGGACACCGGACGATAATGCGACCGTTGGAAGACTTCGCCGCTTGGCGCTATTCGGCAGCGCTTTCCTTTCGGGCACCGCCCTTTCAGGGCTCGCGACCGCAGCGCTTGCGCAGCAGTCAGGCGATGCAGCCGTCCGCCTGTTTTCCTCGACGGAAGTCATCGTTTCATCGCTGGTGATGGGCGCGCTTGGTGCCGCCCTGTTTTCCGCCATCTGGCTGGTGCGTCAGCGCGGCAACATGGAAGCCGAAACCCAGGAAATGCGCAGCGCCCTTTCCGATGCGCAGCAGCGGATTTCCAAGTTCGAAGCCCTGATCGCCGACAAGAACCGCCGGATCGTCGTGTGGGAAAGCGGTTCCTCGAAGCCTGAATTCCTCGGCCAGCTGCCGGTGGAAACCGGCGCACCGCAGCAGGACCGCGAATTTCTCGCCTTCGGCCGCTGGATGCGCGGCAGTTCGGCCAGCGAACTGGAAAAATCCGTCGAACTGCTGCGGGTCGAAGCCCGCTCCTTCGACATGGTCGTCGAGACCAACCGCGACGAGATTCTGGAAGTGCAGGGCCGCGTTTCAGGCGGCAAGGCCTTCGTCCGCTTCATCGCACTCAACAACCTGCGCGCCGAACTGGCCGAGCTCAAGATCGAGCGCGAGCGGCTGACGAACTCGATCATGATGTTCCATTCGCTGCTCGACGCCATCGAGCACCCGGTCTGGCGCCGCGATTCGCAGGGCAGGCTCACCTGGGTGAACCACGCCTATGGCGATGCCGTGGAGGCTCCGACGCCTGCGCAGGCGCTCGAGGACGGCCGCGAATTTCTGGGCTCGATCGCACGCGAAAAGATCAGGTCGGCGGCAACCTCCACCTCGCCTTTCCATGACCGGATATCCACGGTCGTGCACGGAAACCGGACCATGTTCGACGTCGTCGACGTCGTCATACCCGGCGGTTCGGCAGGCTTGGCGGTCGACGTTTCCGAGGTGGAAGCCGTGCGCGAGGAACTGAAGCGGACGCTGAAGAGCCACGCCGAAACGCTCGACCATCTGGCAACGCCTGTCGCCATCTTCGACGGCGAGCGCCGGCTGCAGTTCTACAACCAGGCTTTCGTGCAGCTCTGGGGGTTCACCCTGCCCTTCCTCGATTCCAGGCCGGACAATAGCGAGCTGCTCGATAAATTGCGCAGCGAAGGCAAGCTGCCGGAGCAGCTCAGCTGGCGGAGTTGGAAGGACGCGGCCTTGTCCGTCTATCAATCTCCCAACACCCAGACCGACCTCTGGCACCTGCCGAATGGCCAGACATTGCGCGTGATCGCCACCGCCCATCCGCAGGGCGGCGCAACCTGGGTGTTCGAGAACCTTACCGAACAGGTGGATCTCGAGACCCGTTACAATACGCTGGTCCAGGTCCAGGGCGAAACAATCGACCATCTGTCCGAAGGCGTCGCCGTCTTCGGACCGGACGGGCGCATCCGCCTGTCCAACCCCGCCTTCCGGGCGCTCTGGGGCATCACCGCCGAGGAATCCAAGCCGGGCACGCATATCAAGGCGATCGAGACCGCCTGCGCACCATCTTACGACAAGCAGGATGGCTGGCGCCGCTTCGGCCAGATGCTGACCAATTTCGACGACGAGCGCCCCTCGCTGCAGGGGACGTTCGAGCTTTATTCCGGCCTGATCCTCGACTATGCCGTGACGCCGCTGCCGAACGCCCAGACGATGCTCACATTCGTCGACATGACGGCAAGCGCGCGGGCGGAACGGGCGCTTAAAGAAAAGAACGAGGCGCTGCAGAAGGCAGACGAGCTCAAGAACGATTTCGTCCAGCACGTCTCCTACGAACTACGCTCGCCGTTGACCAATATCATCGGCTTCACCGATCTCCTGAAGACGCCGGGCATTGGTCCGTTGAACGAGCGGCAGTCGGAATATATCGACCATATCTCGACGTCGTCGTCGGTTCTCCTGACGATCGTCAACGACATCCTCGATCTGGCGACCGTCGATGCCGGGATCATGCAGCTCAACTATTCTGAAATGGCGATCGACGACCTGCTCGACGACGTAGCCATGCAGATCGCCGACCGGCTGCACGAAAACGGCGTGACGCTGGCGATCACCGCGCCGGCCGGTCTCGGCACCATCGTCGCCGACCAGCAGCGGCTGAAGCAGATCCTCATCAAGCTGCTCACCAATGCCACCAACTTTGCGCCGGACGGATCGGCCATCACGCTCAACTGCTGGCGCACCCATAGCGACGTATTCTTCTCGGTGACCGACAAGGGTCCGGGCATTCCGGAAGATATCCTGAAAACAGTGTTCGACCGCTTCTCGGCCAATGCCAAGGGCGGCAAGCGCTCGGGCGCGGGCCTCGGCCTTTCGATCGTCGAAAGCTTCGTGACGCTGCATCACGGCGATGTCGCGATCGACAGCAAGCCCGGCCAGGGAACCACGGTTACGTGCCGCATTCCGAGCGGCACGACGGCGCGGTCCGTCGCCGCGGAATGAGTGGTGAGACGGCCCTTACCCTGACGCTTGCCGACGAGGCCGAAACGATCAGCCTCGGCGCGGATATGGCGCTGGCGCTGAAGAAGGGCGACTGGATCGCCCTTTCCGGCGATCTCGGTGCCGGTAAATCCACCTTCGCCCGGGCCTTTTTGCGCGCGCTGGCTGATGAAGACGAGCTGGAAGTGCCGAGCCCGACCTTCACCCTGGTGCAGAGTTACGAGCTGCGCATTCCGGTGGCGCATTTCGATCTCTATCGGCTTGGGGATTCCTCGGAACTCGACGAACTTGGTTTCGACGAGGCGCTTTCCAACGGCATCTGCCTGGTGGAATGGCCCGAGGTCGCCGACGACCTGCTGCCGCAGGCCCGCATCCAGCTCAGGCTCGAACAGAGCGGCAGCGGCCGGACGGCGACGATCACAGCCCCGGACACGCAGATGCAGCGTATCCGCCGTGTGCTGGCGATCCGGGAATTTCTCGACAGCCATGGTTACTCCGGCGCCCGGCGGCGGTTCCTCACTGGAGACGCTTCGACGCGCGCCTATGAGAGCGTGACGATCGCAAACGGCGAAACGCTGATCCTGATGGACTGGCCGCGCCCGGCGCAAGGGCCGCCGGTTCTCGACGGCAAGCCCTATCCCAAGGTCGCGCATCTGGCCGAAGACCCTTATCCCTTCGTGGCGATCGACGAATACCTGCGCGAACTGGGCCTGGCGGCGCCGGAAGTGCTGCACGTGGATTACGACCAGGGCATCCTGCTGATCGAAAATCTCGGCGAAGAGGGGGCCGTCGACGAAGACGGCAATCCCATCGAGGAACGCTACCGCGAAAGCGTCGTGTGCCTAGCCTTCCTGCACAGCCACGAGATGCGCCAGGACCTGCCGGTCGGGGACGGCCATATCCACCACATTCCCGACTTCGACCCGACCGCGATGAAGATGGAAGCCCGGCTTCTGATCGACTGGCACCTACCCTGGAAGCGCGGCACGGCGGCGACCGACGAGGAGCGGCAGGAATACCTGGAGATCTGGGACAATCTCATCCGCGAACTCGACGGCGTCGAGAAGAACCTGCTGCTGCGCGATTTCCATTCGCCCAATATCATCTGGCGGCCGCATGAATCGGGCGTCCGGCGCGTCGGCCTGATCGATTTCCAGGATTCGATGATCGGCCCGACCGCCTATGACCTGGCCTCGATCGTCCAGGACGCGCGGGTGGATATCCCAAAGGCGCTGGCCGACCAGTTGATGCTGGATTACGTGACGCTCCGCCGCGCACTCGGAGCCTTCGACGAGCCGACGTTCCTGAAGGCCTGGGCGATCATGGCGGCGCAGCGCAACTGCAAACTCGCCGGCCTTTGGGTTCGGCTCTTGCAGCGGGATGGCAAGCCAGGCTATCTGAAGCATATGCCGCGGACGCTCCGCCATCTCGCGACGGCACTGAAGCATGATGTGCTCACCCCCTTGCGCGATTGGTGTCGCCGGGCTGGAATAGAACTGCCCGAATCATAATTACGGTTGCCGATGACCATTCAACGAGCCCCCATCAAACAGGCCATGGTGCTTGCCGCAGGGCTCGGCACTCGCATGCGGCCGATCACCAACACAATGCCGAAGCCGCTGGTGCCGGTCGCCGGTAAGCCGATGATCGATTACGTGCTGGATTCGCTGAAAGAAGCTGGCGTCGAGCGTGCGGTGGTCAATGTGCACCACTTCGCCGACCAGATGGCAGGGCATCTTGAAGCTTACAAGGGCCTCGAAATCCTGATCTCCGACGAGCGCGACGCGCTGATGAACAATGGCGGCGGTATCGTAAAGGGGCTGAAGCTCCTCGATCGCGGCACGGTTTTCATCATGAATGCCGACCTCTTCTGGATCGGCGAGGCACCCGGCAAACCGACCAACCTGCAGCACCTGGCAAATTTCTTCGACCCCGAGCGCATGGACATCGCGATGCTCTGCGTCGATATCGACAACACGACCGGGCACAATGGTATCAACGATTTCGGCATGGATGCGGATGGCCTGTTGAGGCGTTACCGGGACGATCCGACCAATCCGGTCGTCTATGCCGGCGCCTTCGCGATGAGCCCGTCTTTTCTGGATGACGCGCCGTCCGATGCCTTCAACATCAATATCTATTTCGACAAGGCCATCGCTCGCGGCCGGCTCTTTGGCACCATGCTCGACGGCCACTGGATCACCGTCGGCACGCCGGAAGCGCTGCCGGAAGCCGAAGCGGTGATCGCCCGCTATCCGGTGGAGGCATGACCACGCTATCCGGCAAGAAGCGGGTCTTTTCGATCCCCGCCGGAGCGCCGTTCCTCAAGACCGTGGCAGCGGCACTCTGCGACGGCCGGCTCGACGAGACCTTCCGCTACGACCCGGCCGACCCGCTTTCGCTCGCCGACGTGACCATCTATGTGCCGACGCGCCGTTCGGCCCGCGTGCTGCGCTCGGAATTCGTCGATTTGCTCGGCGGCCGCTCGGCAATCCTGCCGGTCATCCGGCCGCTTGGCGAAACCGATGACGACAGCGGCTATTTCGACCTCGTAGCGCCTGAGGAGATGGACCTGGCGCTGCCGATCGGCGGCACCGCGCGCCTGCTCGAACTCGGCCGGCTGATCCTTGCCTGGCGCAACCAGCTTCCGAAGATCGTGCTCGACGTGCATTCGGAATCACCGCTCGTCGCACCGGCCAGCCCCGCCGATGCCATATGGCTCGCCCGGGCGCTTGCGGAGCTCATCGACGCGGTCGAGACTGAAGAGCGCGACTGGGCGGATCTTAAAAAACTCGACACCGGCGAACATGCGCTCTGGTGGCAGCTGACCGCCGAGTTCCTGTCGATCGCCAGCGCCTTCTGGCCGCTTCGTCTTGAAGAACTGCGCCGTTCTTCGCCAGCGAAACACCAGGCGGCGATCCTGCGCGGCGAGGCACGGCGGATTTCGTCCAGGGATCACAAGGGACCGGTGATCGTCGCGGGTTCGACCGGGTCGGTGCCGGCCGCTGCCGATCTGATCGCCGCGATCTCTAACCTTCCGAACGGTACCGTCGTTCTGCCGGGGCTCGACCTCTCGATGCCGGCGGATCAGTGGGCGATGATCGGCGAAGAAACATTTGACGGTAAACCCGAACCCGCCAGCCGCAGCCATTCGCAATTCGGCCTGTCGCGGCTGCTCAGGAAGCTCGGCGTGACGCGGGAAGACGTGGAAGTGCTCGGCGAAGTTCCGGGCGATCTCGCCTTCCGCGCCGAAGCCCTCTCCCAGGCGCTGGTGCCCGCCAAGGCGACCGACCGCTGGAGCACCTGGCGAGACAGCGCCGACCCCTCCCTCCTGGCCCAGGCCTTTGCCGATGTCTCGCTGATCGAAGCCTCGAACGAACGCGAGGAGGCTGTGGCGATCGCCATCGCGCTCCGGCTGGCGCTTGAGCAGCCGGGAAAAGACGGCGGCGAGAGCCAGGCGGCACTGATCACACCCGATCGTGCGCTGGCCCGCCGGGTCACCGCCGAGCTTTCCCGTTTCGGCCTGCTCGCCGACGATTCCGCCGGTTCTCCGCTTTCCGGCACGCCGCAGGGCACACTGACCCAGCTTCTGCTCGAAGCAACGCTCCGGCCGGGCGATCCGGTGGCGATCGTCGCGCTCATCAAACACCCGCTGATGCGCCTCGGCCTGCCAGTCGAAGATCTGCGTTCAGCGGTCGAAGCGCTCGAAATCCTGGCGCTGCGCGGCGGCCTCGGCGACATGGACATTTCGGCGCTGGAGCCGCTGCTCGAAACCCAGCTTGCTGCCCAGCTCAAAGACCGGCATACGCCTCACTGGCGGCTGTCGCTGCCTGCCGACGCCGTCGACAAGGCCCGCGACCTCGCCCGGCGGCTGGCGAAGGCGGTCGAGCCGCTCGCCTCCGCCCTCATCCGCCGCCGGCCGGACGGGCGCGGCCTCACCGCCAAGCTGACGCTCTCCGACTGGGCCGAACGCACGGGCCGCGCGCTGGAAGCCATCTGCGTGGATGAAGGGAAAAACCTCGCGGCGCTCTGGTCCGGCGAAGCTGGCGAGCGGCTGGCGGGGTTGCTCTCCGAAGTCATCGACACCGACGGGCAGATGGAGGCGGACGGTCCCCAATGGATCGACATCGTCATGGCACTGACAACAGGCGAGGCGGTAAAGCCCCGTTCGCTCAGCCATCCGCGCATCTTCATCTTCGGCACGCTGGAAGCCCGGCTGCAGAGCGTCGATACGATGATACTCGGCGGCCTCAACGAAGGATCCTGGCCGGGCCAGACCGTCAACAACCCCTTCCTGTCCCGCACCATGAAGACCGACATGGGGCTGGAACCGCCGGAACGCCGGATCGGCCAGCTTGCCCACGATTTCGAAATGGCCTGCGGCACCCGGCATCTGATCCTGTCGCGCTCGACGCGGCAGGGATCGACGCCGACCGTCGCCTCGCGCTGGCTGCAGCGGCTGCTGGCCCTGGGCGGAAGACAATTTGCGGAAGATCTCAAGGGCCGCGGCCACCAATACCGCGATTGGGCTTCCATGATCGACGCCGGCGAAAACCAGCCGGTTGCCAAGCGCCCGGCCCCGAAACCTCCGGCGGACCTGCAGCCTGTAAAATATTCCTTCAGCGAGGTCGGGCGCCTGCGCCGCGACCCCTATTCCATCTATGCCCGCCGGATCCTGAAGCTCGATCCGCTCGCCCCGTTCAACCGCGATCCTGGCGCCTCCGAACGCGGTACACTCTACCACGCGATCGTGGACCGCTACACGCGCGAGGGCCACAAGCCCGGCACGCCTGCGGCCAAAGAGGCGATGCGCCGGATCACCCAGGAACTGTTCGACGCCGAACAGCTGCCGACCCATATCGACCGCGTCTGGCGGCCCCGTTTTGTCGAAGTCGCCCGCGCCTTCCTGGACTGGGAAGTCGAGCGGGCGCCGGATATCCTCAGGACGATGACGGAAGTCGGTGCCGGCTGGGATCTGGAGCCCGCCGGCATCCGCGTCACCGGGATCGCCGACCGGATCGACATCAAAGGTTCGGGCCTTGCGGACATCGTCGACTACAAGACGGGCCTCAGCCCTTCCGTTTCCCAGGCTCGGGCGCTGCTCGATCCTCAGCTCGGGCTTGAGGCGGCGGCGCTTCGGGCCGGAGCGTTCAAGGATGCGGGTCCGTTGACGCCTGACCAGCTGCTCTATGTCCGGCTGCGTCCCGGCGACCGGTTCCGGGAAGACAAGGTCAACAACGAGGGTTCGAGCGCGACGGCCAAGCGGCAGCCGAAATCCGCGATCGATCTGGCCGACGAATCCCTCGAACAGCTCACCCGGTTCGTGATCACGCTGCGCAATGGAGAAGCCGGCTTCGCATCGCGGCTCGTCCCGATGGCGCAGAATGATTTCGGCGGCGAATACGACCACCTCGCCCGTGTTGCCGAATGGTCGACGGCCGACGACGAGGAGGCGGAAGTCGATGAGTGATCTGGCTCCGGAGGGCGACGACCCGATCAAGTGGATCGACTGGACGACGGTGCAGCAATCGCTCGCCTCCGATCCTATAAGTTCCGCCTGGGTTTCCGCCAATGCCGGCTCCGGCAAGACGCATGTGCTGACCCAGCGGGTCATCCGCCTGCTGCTCGCCGGTTGCCGGCCTTCATCGATCCTCTGCCTCACCTATACCAAGGCGGCCGCATCGGAAATGTCGAACCGTGTCTTCCAGCGGCTTTCGGAATGGACGGTGCTTTCGGACGACGAGCTGCGCAAGCGGATCGCTGGCATCGAAGGCGCTGAGCCGGATGTTTTTAAGCTCGCGGAGGCGCGGCGGCTGTTCGCGAAGGCTCTGGAAACGCCGGGCGGGCTGAAGATCCAAACCATCCACGCCTTCTGCGAAGCGCTGCTGCACCAATTTCCGCTCGAAGCCAATGTCGCCGGGCATTTTTCGGTGCTCGACGACCGCGCCGCCTCCGCCCTGCTTGCCGATGCGCGGCGCTCGCTGCTGACGGCGACCTCTGCGGAAGAAGACCCGGTGCTCGCAGAAGCCTTTGCGCACGTCCTGGATCTCGGCGACGAATTCGGGCTCGAAACGCTGCTCGGCGATATCATCGCCAACCGCACCGCGATCCGCCGTTTCATTGCCCATGCCGAACGTCACGGCGGCATCGGCGTCGAGCTGAAGCGCGCGCTGGGGTTGGGGCCAGCCGACACGGAAGACAGTATAGCAGCAGCCTACTGGCCCCTGCCCGGTCTCTCCGGCCTGACGCTCGATCTCTATCTGGCGCTTGCCGACCAGAAGGGCGGGCAGAAGGTCACGGAAGTCGCTTACGGCCTTCGACTGGTCGCCAAGGAGCCGGATGTCCTGAAGCGAGCCCAGCATCTCGATCAGATTTTCCTTACCCGCGAGGGCAAGCCGAAAGCCGACAGTTCGCTGGTCGCCAAGGCGATGACAACGACGGCACCGGAACTGACCGACGCCGTGGCGGCCGGTCGTGCCCATGTCGTCGCTTGCCGCGACCGACTGCGGCTGATCCGGATGTTCCTCGCTACCAAGGCGGCGCTGACGCTGGCGCAACGCCTCAACGACGATTACGAGGACCTGAAGAAACAGCGCAGCCTGCTCGACTTCGAGGATCTGATCGCCCGTACCGCCGATCTTCTGACCCGCGACGGCGTCGGCGCGTGGGTGCATTACAAGCTCGACCAGGGCATAGACCACATTCTCGTCGACGAGGCGCAGGACACCAGCCCGATCCAGTGGACCGTGATCAAGTCGCTCGCGGAGGATTTCTATTCCGGCGCCAGCGCTCGCGAGACCCGCCGCACCATCTTTGCCGTCGGCGACGAAAAACAGTCGATCTATTCCTTTCAGGGCGCCCGGCCGGAGCGATTCGCGGAGGAACGCAGCGAGACGGAGAAGCGGGTGCGGGCCAGCGACCAGGCCTTCCACTCGGTGCGGCTGCCGCTCTCCTTCCGCTCAACGGCCGATGTGCTCGCAGCCGTCGACCAGGTGTTTTCTCTGGAGGAGAACTTTCGAGGTCTCAGCGCACTGGGCGAACCGGTGCAGCACCGTTCCAACCGGATCGGCCACCCGGGCGCCGTCGACCTCTGGGATGTCGTGGTGCCGGAAATCGCCGAACAGGAGGAGGACTGGACGGCGCCATTCGATTCGACGCCCGACAAGGCACCTTCCGCCATTCTCGCCGGCCGGATCGCCAACCGGATCGAGGAGATGATCGGCAAGGAAACGATCATCGAAAAGGGCGTCGAACGGCCGATCGAGGCCGGTGACATCCTCGTTCTGGTCCGAAAGCGCGACGCTTTCGTCAACGCGCTGACCCGGGCACTGAAACGCCGCGACAATATTCCCGTCGCCGGCGCCGACCGGCTGCGGCTGACGAGCCATATCGCGGTGCAGGATCTCCTGGCGCTCGGCCGCTTTCTGCTGCTGCCGCAGGACGATCTTTCGCTGGCGGCGCTGCTTAAAAGCCCGCTCTTCAATCTCTCGGAAGAGGACGTCTTCGAAGTCGCGGCGCTGCGGGCGGAGAATACCAGCGCCTGGGCTCAGCTCAACCGCCTGGGCGACGAACAGCCGCTCCGGTTCCGAGATGCGGCCGACCGGCTCCAGCATCTTCTCGGCCTCTCGCGGCAGCTCAGCCCTCACGATCTGTTTGCCCGGATTCTCGGGGCGCAAGGCGGGCGACGGAAATTCCTTGGCCGGCTCGGTACCGAGGCGGGCGATATTCTCGACGAGTTCCTGACTTTCGCGCTCGACCACGAAACAAATGGATTGCCGGGCCTGCAGGCCTTCATCTCGACGCTGGAAATCGAATCGCCGGAGGTGAAGCGCGAACAGGACGGCGGCCGCAACGAGGTGCGGATCATGACCGTGCACGCTTCCAAAGGCCTGGAAGCGCCGGTGGTGTTCCTAGTCGACAGCGGCTCGAAGGCCTTCATTTCCTCGCATGTGCCGAAATTCCGGCTGCTTCGGATCGCCGGCGAGAATGTGCCCGCCTGGATGCCCGGCAAGATGCTGACCAACGCGATGACATCAGCCGACGACGATCGGATCAGGACTTCCACCGAGGAAGAATATCGCCGGCTGCTCTACGTGGGGATGACACGGGCTGCGGACCGGCTGATCGTCTGCGGTTATCGCGGCAAGATCGACAATCCCGATACCTGGCAGTCGATGATCTCGAAGGCGCTCGCTGCCGACGAACACCATTGCAGCCCGGCGGAGTTCCACGGCTCGGATGGCGAATGGGGCGGTTTCAAATGGCGGCTTCCGGCCGCTCCCGGACAGACGCCGAAGGCGGCGCACAAGGAGGCGGCGGCAGCGGACAGAAAGCCGCTTCCGCCAGCGCTTTCCCGTCCCTTGCCCGCGCAAAAAATCCTGCCGCGGCCGCTCAGCCCTTCCGGCGCCGGCACGATGATCGATGACGACGCGGATGACCTGATCGTCGCTTCGCCGCTGTTTGCCGATCAGAAAGACAGTGCGGGACTGGCGCTGCAGAAGGGCAAGCTGGTCCACCGCATGCTGCAGATGCTGACGGATTTTCCAGAGCCTGAACGTGCCTCCGCCGCCCGTCGTTATGCGGACCGTGCGGCCCGTTTCTGGCCGGCAGCGGAGCGCGAAAAGCTCGTCGCCGGGGTCATGTCGGTGCTTTCGCACGCCGAACTCGGGCCTGTGTTTTCCGAGCGCAGCCAATCGGAAGTCTCGATCATGGGCACGCTGGCGCTGGAAGGCCGCGACTATGCGATTTCCGGCCGCATCGACCGGCTGGTGGTGACCGAGGATCGGGTGATCGTCCTCGACTACAAGACCAATCGCGTGCCGCCGAAGACCTCGGAGGACGTGCCGCGCTCCCATCGCGCCCAGCTCGCCATCTATCGCGAGATCCTGAAACCGCTTTATCCGGCAAAGGATTTTGAATGCGTGCTGGTCTATACCGAGTCGGCGCAAGTGGTTACGCTGCCGGCGGAACTGCTGTCACGCTCGCTTGCGGAACTCAAAACAAAGTGAGATAGCGGCCATTGAAAACTTTGAGCGGGAAGCTCACATTTACACCAACAGAGAATCGTGAAGGAGAGCCCTATGGCTACCGTAAAAGTCGATAACAGCAACTTCCAGGCCGAAGTCCTCGACGCCGCCGAGCCGGTGATCGTGGATTTCTGGGCCGAATGGTGCGGCCCTTGCAAAATGATTGGCCCGAGCCTCGAAGAAATTTCGAACGAACTCGCCGGCAAGGTGAAGGTCGTCAAGCTGAATATCGACGAAAATCCCGAGCTTGCTGCCCAGTTCGGCGTGCGCTCGATCCCGACGCTTGCCATGTTCAAGGGTGGCGAAGTCGCCGACATCAAGGTTGGCGCCGCTCCGAAGACCGCCCTTTCGGCCTGGATTTCCAGCGCCGCCTAACTTCCAGTCGCATGCCCGCGTAAAAAAGCCCGGCTGATCCCTGCAGCCGGGCTTTTTCTATGTCGGTCCCGGCCCTTCCGGTCAGGTCGGCGGGGTGCCGTTGTCGGCAAGTACGTTGCCGGCGAAATAAAGCGAGCCGCCGATCAGGATACGCGGCGGCGGGCCCCCCGGCACCTGGCGGCGGGCGATTTCCTGCAGCGCCTCGGCCGTGGAGCCGGCGGGTTCGGCCACCAGGCCCGCGTCGAATGCGGCATGGGCGAGAACCACCGGGTCGAGCCCCGATTCGCTGCCGCGGATGCGCACGGTGAAGACGTGTTCGGCGATGTCGGCAAAAGCGCGGAAATAGCCGATCGGATCCTTGGTGTTGATCATGCCGGCAATGATGTAAAGCGGCCGGGCCTGGCGTTCCTCGAAGGATGCCATTGCCTCGGCGATTACCTCGCCGGCGCCGGGGTTGTGCCCGCCATCCAGCCAGATTTCAGAACCCTCGGGCGCATATTGCAGCAGTTTACCTTCGGTCAGCTTCTGGAGGCGGGCGGGCCATTCGACCGTCGCCATCGCCTTTTCCATCATCGCTTCGGTGACGGTGAAGCCAGCTGCCTTGACGGCGCGGATGGCGGCAGCGGCGTTGGCGTATTGGTGACGCCCCGGCAGGCGCGGCAAAGGCAGGTCGGCAAGGCCGTACTCGTCTTGATAAATCAGCCGGCCAAATTCCTCGTGGGCCGAAAATTCCTGGCCATAGACGGCGGTCGGACAGCCGAGCCGTTCGGCAGTCGAAACCAGCACGTCGCGGGCCGCCTCAAATTCCTGCTGGCCGATGACCACCGGGCGGCCGCGCTTCATGATCCCCGCCTTTTCGGCGGCAATCAGCTCGACCCGATCGCCGAGATAGGCCTGATGGTCGAGCGAGATCGGCATGATGACCGAAACCGCCGGATCGGAAATGACGTTGGTGGCATCGAAACGGCCGCCGAGGCCGACTTCGAGGATCACCGCATCGCCGGGTTGTTCGGAGAACAGAAGGAAGGTCGCTGCGGTCAGGATCTCGAAGACGGTGATCATCTGGCCATTATTGGCCGCCGCGATGCGCCGCAGGGCATCCGCCAGCATCTCGTCGCCGACGATCTGGCTGCGGCCGCCTTTGACGCCGATTCGGTAGCGTTCGTGCCAGTTGACGAGATGCGGAGACGTGTGGACATGCGTGGCGTAACCGCCTGCTTCGAGCAGGGCGCGGCAGAAGGCGGTCACGGAGCCCTTGCCGTTGGTGCCGGCCACATGGATGACGCGCGGCAGTTTCCTGTGCGGATTGCCGAGGAGTTCGAGCAGGCGGGTGATCCTGTCGAGCGAAAGATCGAAACCCTTCGGATGAAGGGTCATCAGCCTATCGATTTCCCGTTCCGCCTCGCTCACAACGGGCTCGTTCATGGTGGTCATCCCGCCGCTCCGGCTCTCGATGCTCTCTTTCGGTCAGGCGCTGAGCGCGATGGGCGCCGGAAGCGCCTCCTGGACAGGCTGCTTTGTCAGCATCTTCAGGATCTTGGCCAGCGTCGACGGAATGTCGTGGCGCTTCACCACCATGTCGACCATGCCGTGCTCCAGCAGATATTCCGACGTCTGGAAACCTTCGGGCAGCTTTTCGCGCAGCGTCTGTTCGATGACGCGCTTGCCGGCAAAGCCGATTTCGGCACCGGGCTCGGCGATATGGACGTCGCCCAACATCGCGTAGGAGGCCGTGACGCCGCCGGTCGTCGGGTTGGTGAGCACAACGATATAGGGCAGGCCCGCTTCCTTCACCATGTCGACCGCAACCGTGGTGCGCGGCAGCTGCATCAGCGACAGGATGCCTTCCTGCATGCGGGCGCCACCGGAAGCCGGGAAGATCACCAGCGGGCATTTTTCGGTGAGAGCTCGTTCGCAGGCCCGGACGATCGCCTCGCCAGCCGCCATGCCGAGCGAACCGCCGATGAAGTTGAATTCATGCACGACAGCGACCAGCTTCAGGCCCTGGACCTCGCCGAGGCCGGCAAGAATCGTGTCTTCCTGCTCGGTCTTGATGCGGCTGTCCTTCAGGCGGTCGGCATACCGTTTCGAATCGCGGAATTTCAGGGGATCCTGGGCGACCTTCGGCTGCGGGAACGCCTCGAAGACACCGCCGTCGAAAAGATCGACAAGGCGCGCCTTGGCGGGCATCTTCATGTGGAAGCCGGAAGCGGGGATGACCCACTTGTTTTCTTCCAGATCCTTATGAAAGACCATTTCCCCGGTTTCCGGGCATTTGATCCACAGATTTTCCGGAACGTCCCGGTTGGGACGACCGAGCATGGAGTTGATGCGCGGCCGGACGTAATTGGTGATCCAGTTCACTTGGCGTACTCCCGATTAACTCAAGCCTAATGTGGGAAACTATTCGGCGGCAACAAGGCGGGCAGCGCGCACGCCGGTTGCAAGGCCCCGAACCAGGGTTGCGACCGCAGCAACGGTATCCGGACCGGCCTTGCCATCCTTGGTGAGGCTGCCGGCGATCTGGCTGACGATCGCCGAACCGACGACGACGCCGTCCGCTGCAGCACCGATTGCCTTGGCGTGATCCGCAGTCTTGACGCCGAAACCGACGCAGACCGGCAGAGCCGTGTGGCCCTTGATGCGCTTGACGGCTCCGCCGATCAGCGACGGATCCGGAAGGGCCGAGCCGGTGATGCCGTTCATCGAGACGTAATAGACGAAACCCGACGTGTTCTTGAGGACGGCCGGGAGACGCTTGTCGTCGGTGGTCGGGGTGGCGAGGCGGATGAAGTTGACACCCTTGGCCAGTGCCGGAATGCAGAGCTCGTCATCCATTTCCGGCGGAAGGTCGACGACGATCAGGCCGTCGATGCCGGAGGCGATCACGTCATCGAGGAATTTTTCGACGCCATAGACATAGATCGGGTTGTAGTAGCCCATCATGACGATCGGCGTTTCGGTATCGCCTTCGCGGAACCTGCGTGCGAGCTCGAGCGTCTTTGCAAGCGTCTGACCGTCCTTCAGGGCGCGCTGACCGGCCATCTGGACCGCCGGGCCATCGGCCATCGGATCGGAAAACGGCATGCCGAGCTCGATCAGATCGGCACCGGCATCCGGCAGTGCCTTCATGATGCCGAGCGAAGTCTCGAAATCCGGATCGCCGCCCATGATGTAGGTGATCAGCGCGGGGCGACCCTCGGCCTTCAGGGCCGCGAAACGTTTGTCCATACGAGCGGTCATATCAAAGCTCCATGCCGAGAATCTTGCCGACGGTGAAGATGTCCTTGTCTCCACGGCCCGACAGATTCATCAGGATGATTTCGTCCTTGCCCATCTTGGGGGCGCGCTTGATCACTTCGGCGAGCGCATGGCTCGGCTCCAGCGCCGGGATAATGCCTTCGAGGCGGGTCAGCATTTGGAAAGCGTCGAGCGCTTCGTCATCCATGATCGGCACGTATTCGGCACGGCCGATGGAATGCAGCCAGCTGTGCTCCGGACCGATGCCCGGATAGTCGAGGCCGGCCGAAATCGAATGGCCTTCGAGGATCTGGCCGTCGCCGTCCTGCAGCAGATAGGTACGGTTGCCATGCAGGACGCCAGGCGATCCGGCGGTGATCGAGGCGCAGTGCTCGACGCCCTGGAGACCACGGCCACCGGCTTCGACGCCGACGATCCGGACGCTGTCGTCATCGAGGAAAGGATGGAAGATGCCGATCGCGTTCGACCCTCCGCCAACGGCGGCAATGACCACGTCAGGCAGCCTGCCTTCGGCTTCCAGCAGCTGGGCGCGGGCTTCGGTGCCGATGACCGACTGGAAGTCGCGAACCATTTCCGGATAGGGATGCGGGCCGGCGGCGGTGCCGATCAGGTAATAGGTGTCGTCGACATTGGTGACCCAGTCGCGCAGCGCCTCGTTCATGGCGTCCTTCAGCGTGCCGTGACCGGCGGTGACCGGACGGACTTCAGCACCGAGGAGCTTCATGCGGAAGACGTTCGGCGCCTGGCGCTGAACGTCGGTTGCGCCCATGTACACGACGCAGGGGAAGCCGAAACGGGCGGCAACGGTCGCGGAGGCAACGCCATGCTGGCCGGCGCCAGTTTCGGCGATGATACGGGTCTTGCCCATGCGCTTGGCGAGCAGGATCTGGCCAATGCAGTTGTTGATCTTGTGCGAACCGGTATGGTTCAGCTCTTCGCGCTTGAAATAGATCTTGGCGCCGCCGAGATGTTCGGTCAGGCGCTCGGCGAAATAGAGCGGGCTCGGGCGGCCGATATAATGGGCGCCGAGATCAGCCAGTTCCTTCTGGAAGGCCGGATCGTTCTTCGCCTTTTCCCATTCCCCCTGGAGATCCAGGATCAGTGGCATCAGCGTTTCGGCGACGAAGCGCCCGCCGAAAATACCGAAACGGCCATCCTCATCGGGGCCGGAACGGAACGAATTGGGTTTTGGCGTCTCGTTCACTGTCTACTCCCTCACGCGCTTTTCCGACCCGCATCTGCAACGGCATCGAAAAACGCATCGATCATTCCAAGGTCCTTGATACCCGGCGCACTTTCGACGCCGGACGATAGATCGATACCGGTCGCCCGCGTCGATTTGAGGGCGATGGCGGCATTATCCTTGTTCAATCCTCCCGAAAGCATGTAATCCACGCCCTCGTCAAGGGAAGCCATCAGGCTCCAGTCAAAGGAAATGCCGTTGCCGCCCGGCAATTCAGATCCGGCGGGAGCTTTGGCATCGAAGAGAAAACGGTCAGCGACGCCGATATACGCATCGACCTGGTCAAGATCGCCGGCTTCCTTCACGGAAAATGCCTTCATGACCGGCAGGCCGAAGAGCGCCTTGACCTGCAGAACCCGTTCCGGGCTCTCGTTGCCATGCAGCTGCAGGATATCCGGCCGCACCATGGATACGATGTCGTCCAGTTCCTCGTCATCGGCATCGACCGTCACCGCGACGAGCTTCACCCGTCCACGGACTCGATCGGCAAGGTCTCCAGCAAGGTCCGGTTCCACATAACGCGGGCTCTTGGCAAAAAAGATGAAGCCGATATGCGAGGCACCCCGCGCCACGGCGCGATCGACAGCCTCGGGGGTCTTCAACCCGCAGATCTTGATATCAGGTTTCATGAGGTGCGGATTGGCATGAAATTCCGCCGGAGTCGAGGCAAATCATAGCCGAGAGCGCCGCGTTTGGGGCATGGGTCCTCGGGTCGAGCCCGAGGATGACGACGGAGAAGGTGGCGGATGGCTAAGGAGCGGACGGCTGGTGATCGCCAACGGGCGATAACATCCAAGCTGGTCATCCTAGGGCTTGACCGAGGATCCACAGGCGGTCTCCTACTCGAAGTCGATCGCGTGCAGCTGCGAGCCGTGCTGTTTCAGCCATTTGCGCGCTTCTTCCATGCGCGGGCAGAGCTCCCTGCACAGGGCCCAGAATTTCGGACCGTGGTTCATCTCCTTCAGGTGCGCCACTTCATGGGCGGCGAGATAGTCGATGATCAGAGGCGGAGCCATGACGATGCGCCAGGAAAAGCTGAGATTTCCATCCCAGGAGCAGGATCCCCAGCGGCTGCGGGTATCCTTCATGGAGACCGACTTGATCGGCTTGCGGATGGCGGCGGCGTGGCGGGCGACCAGCACTTCGAGATCCTTGCGCGCTTCCTTCTTGAAAAAGGCGGAGAGCCGGCGGCCCATATGATCCTCAAGGCCGCTCACCCTCAGCACCGGTTCGCCGTCGATCAGCACCGCCTCGGTAAGGCCGCGGAGCGTGCCGGTATGTTCGATCCGGTGAGGCACGCCGCGAAAGGCGATACGGCCGCCGGGGCGAATCGCACTGTCCGCAGAGAATTTCGCCAGCTTGGTCAGCAGCCAGCCCTGATGGCGGTCGAGAAAATCGTCAATCTCGCGCTTCAGCAGGCCCGCCGGCACGGTGAGATTGAGCGCGCGGCCGCCGGGTTCGATCCTGAGCGTGATGCGGGTGGCACGGCGGTTTTCCCTGATCGTCAGCGGCATCGCCCGATCGCCGACATCAAGAGTCCGCTTAACCGTTTCGAGCGGTTTAGGTTTGGAGCGGACTGGCTTTTTCAGAAGCGCGAACATGGACCCTTTCTAGCCGATTCCCTTACATAAAAAAGCCGGCGCCTCACAGACGCCGGCTTTCCATCACGTTTCACGTGAATCCTTGGGAGGATCAGAGATCGACAACCGGGTTCTGGCCGGAAGAGCGGTTCTGCCGCTCGCGCATGAAGCGATCGAACTCTTCCTGGTCCTTGGCACGGCGAAGCTCGCGCACATAGTTGTCGAATTCTTCGCGCATTTCGTCCAGCTTGCGGCGTTCTTCTTCGATCCGGTCGATCTCGGTCTTGCGCCAATCGTCGAAGGCGATGTTACCAGTGGTGAAATGCGTGTTGTAGCGGGACTTCGCCCGGCGGCAGCCGGCGAACATGCGATCGGCGCGGTCGTTGGCATCGCGCTTGAAGCCGCGGAGCCTGTCCCCGAAGAGAATATAGGCGAGCATGGCAAGGCCGAGAGGCCAGAAAACGACGAAACCGAGCACCATGAGCGCGATGGTGGCCGGCGTCCAATCCGGACGAATCAATGCTGACTGGTTCATTGGTCACACCCTGATGTTTCAGCGGGTGGCCACATGCCAGCCCGTCTCATTCCGATTTGGTGAGCCCATGATCCGCCTTCAAGAAGACGGATCATTAAATTCAAGAAGATGCTGAAATATAAACCGGAATTCGAAGAACCCCGCCGAGCTTAACCGACCTTGCCGCCCCTTATCACACGCTTGACCGGAGTCTTCTTCGGTGCGGACTTGGCATGTTTCTGGGTGAAGGCGACGATCCGCGGGGCTATCTCCCGACGGAAACGCGAGCCGTTGAACACGCCGTAGTGGCCGACATCCGGCTGCATGTAATGCAGGCGCATGTCATCGGGGATATTGGGGCAGATGGTCTGCGCCGCATTGGTCTGGCCGAGACCGGAAATATCGTCGTTCTCGCCCTCGACCGTCAGAAGCGCCACCTGATGGATGAGCTTGGTATCGACCGGTACATTCCGGTGCATCATCTCGCCCTTCGGCAGCGAATGCTTGATGAAGACCGTGTCGACCGTCTGGAGGTAAAACTCCTCGGTGAGGTCCATGACCGCCAGATATTCGTCGTAGAACTCGCGGTGCTTCTCGGCGGACTCGCCGTCGTTCTTGACGAGGTGCTGGAAGAATTCCTTGTGGGCGGTCACGTGCCGGTCGAGGTTCATCGACATGAAGCCGGACAATTGCAGGAAGCCTGGATAGACGCGGCGCATGAAACCGGAATGCGGCCACGGCACGTTCATGATGACCTTGTCGCGGAACCATTCGATCGGATGTTTTTCCGCGAGCTTGTTGACGGCGGTCGGGTTGATGCGGGTGTCGATCGGGCCGCCCATCAGGATCATCGAGGCCGGAACCATCGAATCGCGCTGCGATTCCATCACCGCCACGGCAGCAAGCACCGGGACCGAGGGCTGGCAGACACCGATGACATGGGCGCCAGGGCCGATCGCGTGCAGCATCTCGATGATGTAGTCGATATAGTCGTCGAGATCGAAGCGGCCATCGGTGATAGGCACCATGCGGGCGTCGATCCAGTCCGTGATATAGACATCGGCGCTTGGCAGCAGCGCTTCCACGGTGCCGCGCAACAGGGTCGCATAATGGCCGGACATCGGCGCGACGATCAGGATCTTCTGGTCCGGTGCACGGCCGGCCGGCAAGTCACGGCGGAAATGCAGGAGATTGCAGAACGGTTTGTTCCAGACGATCTCTTCCGTCACCGCGACGGTCTCGCCGTCGACGATCGCGAACGGGAGATCGAAGGCCGGCTTACCGTATCGGCGCGTCACGCGCTCGAAGACTTCAAGGCCGGCGGACAGCGTCCGGCCCATCGTCGTATGGGAAAACGGATTGAGCGGGTTGGAATAGAAGAAGTGCATGGCATCCGCGGCAGCGCGGACAGGAGCCATCGCGGCGTGGTTCATCTCGTAGAACTGATAGAACATCGAGGTGCTACCTTTCGTGATTTCCGACAGCGCATTCGACAGGGGCATCGAACCGATCGGTTCAGGAGCAGCGTGGGGATAGGCTAGCACTTTTCTATTGCGGTGCAACATTATGGGGATACCGGCTGAATTGGCCAAGAGGAAGGCGGAACCGCAGATCATTCTGCTGTCTTGAGAATGACATGTAAGCCTTAAAGTTCCACCTTCCAAGCCTGGTTAAGGACTCATGCCCGCCGGCGGGCATGAGTCCCCGATCATTTAGATATCGGCGACGAAGGTCTGGCGCTGGGTGCCGAGGCCATCGATGCCGAGCTCGACGACTTCGCCAGGCTTCAGGAAACGCTGCGGCTTCATGCCGAGGCCGACGCCCGGAGGCGTGCCGGTGGAGATGATGTCGCCCGGATGCAGCGACATGAATTGGCTGAGGTAAGAGACGAGATAACGGACGCCGTAGACCATGGTCTTGGTGGAGCCGTTCTGCATCTTCTCGCCATTGACCGTGAGCCACATGCCGAGGTTCTGCGGATCGGCGATTTCGTCCTTGGTGACGAGCCAGGGGCCGATAGGGCCGAAGGTGTCGCAGGACTTGCCCTTGGTCCACTGGCCGGAGCGTTCGGCCTGGAAGGCGCGTTCGGAGACGTCGTTGGTCAGGCAGTAGCCGGCGACATAATCCATCGCGTCAGCTTCCGAGACATATTTCGCGGTCTTGCCGATGACTACCCCGAGCTCGACTTCCCAGTCGGTCTTCTGGGAACCCCGCGGGATGACCACGTCGTCGTTCGGGCCGACGATGGCGGAAGTCGCCTTCATGAAGATGATCGGCTCCGGCGGTACGGTCGCGCCGGTTTCGGCCGCGTGGTCGGAATAGTTGAGGCCGATGCAGATGAACTTTCCGGTGCCGGCGACGCAGGCGCCGATGCGGGTCGGCTGCAATTCGGGCAGGCTTTCCGGATCAAGAGCGGCGATCTTGGCAAGGCCCTCCGGGGAAATGGCAGGCCCGGCAATATCGGCGACATGGCCGGACAGATCGCGAATCTTGCCCTTGTTGTCAAAAAGTGCCGGCGTTTCATGGCCCGGCTCACCAATGCGCATCAGTTTCAAAACATGATCCTCCATTTAAGCGAGGAGGTTTATGGAACATGCGTCCCGGCTTGTCACGCCCGTTTTCAGCCAACCAGAAGTCTGTTGCCAAGCAGGTCGACGGGCCTATTGTTAATGTTAAATCTACTCCCGGCCTGCAATTTCGGAGAATGCTCATGACCAGCAGCAACACCCGCGACTCGGAGTTTCCGATCGATACCTTCTTCCTCGACCGCTGGTCGCCGCGGGCGTTTACCGAGGAAACGATCGATCAGGCGACCATGCTGACGATCCTCGATGCTGCCCATTGGGCGCCCTCCTCCGGCAACAACCAGCCCTGGCGTTTCATCTATGCGCTGCGCGGAACGCCTTCTTTTCCGGTGCTCGTCGACATTCTTTCGCCGGGTAACCAGCGCTGGGCGCAGAACGCGGCAGCGCTGATGATCGTCGTGTCGAAGACCTATCGGGTCGCGAGCAATGGCGAGCGCCGGCTCGCCTACACCCATTCCTACGATACGGGTGCTGCCTGGTTCTCGGTGATCTGCCAGGCGATGAAACTCGGTTATCACGCCCATGGCATGGAGGGTTTCGACAAGGAAAAGGCCGTCGAAGCGCTGGGCATTCCGGAAGGTTACCGGGCCGAGGCAGCGGCTGCGATCGGCCGCATCGCGGACCGGAGTACGCTTCCCGACGACCTTGCCGAGCGGGAGGTTCCAAGCAAGCGCAAGCCGGTTTCGGAGATCGCCTTCGAGGGAAAATTCACCGGAGAGCCCTGAGCGCCGGCGATGCCTCGAAAATTGTTTCACGTGAATCCCTATCCACAGGAAAGATTCACGTGAAACACTTTCGAACTGGACAAACAAAAAACGGCGGCCCGAGGATCGCCGCTTTTTTGTAAAGCTTCAACGTCAGATGTCGAGGTTGGCAACGCTCAGCGCGTTTTCCTGAATGAACTCGCGGCGCGGTTCGACTTCGTCGCCCATCAGGCGCGAGAAGAGGCCGTCGGCATCGGTCGCATCGTTGACCCTGACCTGCAGCAGCGAGCGGACGTTCGGATCGAGCGTCGTTTCCCAGAGCTGCTCGGCATTCATCTCGCCGAGGCCCTTGTAACGCTGCATGGAGAGACCCTTGCGGCCCGTCGCGAAAATCGATTCCAGCAGCGCGCGGGGGCCGGACATTTCCTGCTGACCATCCTTGCGGGTGAGGACCGGCGGGGTGCGATAGATTTCCTGCAGGCGCGCCGTCATCTGGTCGATATGGCGGGCATCGGCCGAGCCGATCAGCGCCACGTCTACGGAGGCGACTTCCTTGACGCCGCGCACCATGCGCTCGAAACGCAGGCCGCCTTCGTCCGTCACATGGCCGGTCCAGCCGCGTTCAGTCTCTTCGGCGATCATGTCCAGGCGGCGAGCCACTTCGTCGGCAGTCTGCTGGGCCCGTTCGCGGTTATCAGTCAGTTCCGGATTGAGGGCACCCGCGATCGCGGCCTGTTCGATGATCGAGCGGCTGTAGCGGGAATGCAGGCCTTCGACCAGGCTGCGCAGGCGCAGCGCATCCTGGATGACTTCGCGCATATCCTGTCCGGCACGCACTTCGCCGGAACCGAGCGTCAGCGTCGCCTCTTCGAGGCCCATGGTGATCAGGTACTCTTCCAGGGCGACTTCGTTCTTCAGGTACTGGATCGACTTGCCGCGGCTGACCTTATAGAGCGGCGGCTGGGCGATGTAGATATGGCCGCGCTCGATCAATTCCGGCATCTGGCGGAAGAAGAAGGTCAGAAGCAGGGTGCGGATATGGGCGCCGTCGACGTCGGCGTCCGTCATGATGATGATCTTGTGGTAACGCAGCTTGTCGGCGTTGAACTCGTCCTTGCCGATCGATGTGCCGAGCGCGGTGATCAGCGTGCCGATTTCCTGGCTTCCGAGCATCTTGTCGAAACGGGCACGTTCGACGTTGAGAATCTTGCCGCGGAGCGGGAGAATCGCCTGGTTCTCACGCGAACGGCCCTGCTTGGCGGAACCGCCGGCGGAATCGCCCTCGACGAGGAACAGTTCGGACTTGGCCGGGTCGCGCTCGGAGCAATCGGCAAGCTTGCCGGGCAGCGATGCGATATCGAGTACACCCTTGCGGCGGGTCAGTTCGCGGGCCTTGCGGGCGGCTTCGCGGGCGACGGCCGCCTCCACCACCTTGCCGACGAGAATCTTCGCTTCGGTCGGATGTTCCTCGAACCAGGTGCTCAGGGCTTCGTTCATCAGGCTTTCGACCACCGGCCGAACTTCCGAGGAAACGAGCTTGTCCTTGGTCTGCGATGAAAACTTGGGGTCGGGCACCTTGACGGAAAGCACCGCGGTGAGGCCTTCGCGGCAGTCTTCTCCCTGCAGCGTGACCTTTTCCTTCTTGGTGATGCCGGAACTATCCGCATAGGACGTCACCTGACGCGTCAGGGCGCCGCGGAAGCCGGCCATATGGGTGCCGCCATCGCGCTGGGGAATGTTGTTGGTAAAGCAGAGCATGTTTTCGTGGTAGCTGTCGTTCCACCACATGGCTACTTCGACCGTCATGCCGTCCTTCTCGCCCTTGATGCTGACCGGCTTTTCGACCAGCGGCTTCTTGGAGCGATCGAGATAACGGACGAAGGCTTCGAGACCGCCGTCATACAGCATCTCCTCTTCCTTGACGTCCGGCTTGCGCTTGTCCGTTAGCCGGATTCTGACGCCGGAATTCAGGAACGCCAGTTCGCGCAGACGATGCTCGAGCGTGCCGTAGTCGTATTCGGTCATCGTGAAGGTTTCGGAGCTTACGAGGAAGGTAACCTCGGTTCCGGAGCGACCTTCGTATTCGCCGATGACCTTGAGCGGGCCGTCGGCAACGCCGTGGGTGAAGGAGATTTCGTGGAGCTTGCCGTTGCGGCGGATGCGCAGCTTCAACCAGACGGACAGCGCGTTGACGACCGAGACGCCGACGCCGTGCAGACCGCCCGAGACCTTGTAGGAATTCTGGTCGAACTTGCCGCCAGCATGGAGCTGGGTCATGATCACTTCGGCAGCCGATACGCCCTCGCCGGTGTGAATATCGGTCGGGATACCGCGGCCGTTATCCGTCACGGTGACGGAGCCGTCCGCGTTGAGCGTGACGGTCACCAGGTCGGCATGGCCGGCCAGCGCCTCGTCGATCGCGTTGTCCACGACTTCGTAGACCATGTGATGCAGGCCGGAGCCGTCGTCCGTATCGCCGATATACATGCCGGGCCGCTTACGCACTGCATCGAGGCCCTTCAGAACCTTGATCGAGTCGGCACCATATTCGGCACTCGCGCCATTATCGCTGACGGGTGTATCGGTCATCAAGTATCTTCCAATTCGTTTGAGATGCCGGTTAAGCGAATCACCGGCCATTCCACCCTCAGAATATAGGGAAATCGGGGCGGTTTCTAAAGGTTGAGCCTCGCCAATACGGCATGAAAGCCGTGGATGCGTGGCGAATTCAGCCTCGCATCTCGGCTTTTTTGAGGAGCGTGTCCATTTCCTCTATCACGTCGGGTGGCAAAGAGCGAATCCGCTGCGCCAGTCGGTTGGCAAAGCCGGTGTATGATGGGGGCAGACCCGCGGTATCAAGCACGACTTTCGGATGCGACGCTTCGGCAAGGCGGAAAAGTTCTTCCGCCTCGTCCCAGATGACGTTGAAATAACCGGCGATCCGCTGCAGCAGTTCGAAGGTCGGGCGGCCGCGCTTTCCATGCTCCAGGGCGGAAAGATAGGCAGGCGTGACGCCGATCGCCTCGGCAAGCTCGCGCTGGGTGATGCCCTTGCGGCGGCGCAGCTCTCTCAGTGCATGGCCGAATGGGGTCATTCCCGATCTCCGCGATTGTCCCCTCTGCCGCGGGAAAGTCGCACATACATGGCGCCCTCCCCGCCATGATGACGCGCCGCCCATTCGTAAGACGAGATCAGGAACCGGAACTCCGCTTTCGAAAACCACAGAGGCACGGCGCGGCGCAATGCGCCTTCGCTGCCCATCGAGCTGCCTTTGCCGGTGATCACCAGCACATGGCGAAGACCGCGTTCATGGGCTCGTAGCAGAAAGTCGAGAAGCAGGTCGTGGGCCTCGCCCTGAAATAGTCCGTGCAGATCCAGACGGGCATCGATTGGCAGCCGACCCTTGGCGAGCTTTTTCTTGACGGGCTTTTCAAGCGGCTGATGAGAACCTACGGGACGCCTGGCCGGGACGGGCGCCGGAAGCTCGACCGCATAACTCTGCTGCCGCGGCGCGGGTTTCGGCTTTTTCGCTTCGACGGCCGCTTCCTCCGCGGCGATCTTTGCGGCCTCCGCTTCCTCGAACTGCAAGATCTCCTTCATGCGGCCGGGCAAAGCGCGAGCCGACTTCGCGACCCTTCCCCACAATATCCGCTCTTCCGGATCGAGTTTGCGACCGCCCTTCATCCGCCGTACCTGACGGACGCTGCCTTGGGGATGAGGATGTAGAAGTCCGCATCGTTGCGCACGGTTCCAGCGAGTTCGCCTGCCTCTAAGCCGGAGCCGGTAAAAATGTCGCCCCGCGCGGGGCCGACGATCGCAGATCCGGTGTCGAGCGCCAGCATCAGCCGCGCGAAGGGTTTGCCACCATCCATATGGGTCAGCGTCTCGGACCGGATGAAAAAGGGGAAACCGAATGTGTGAATCTGGCGATCGACCGCCAGCGAGCGTCCCGGGATCAGAGGCACCTTGGCAGCCGCCACCGGCCCGAGCGACGGATCGGAGACATCCGCTTCCCGGAAGAAGATGTAGGAACGATTGTGCCAAAGCACCTCGTCAACCTTAGCCGGATTCTCAGCCAGCCAGGTTCGGATGCTCTGCATGGAAATCTTCGCCGGGTCGATCTCGCCGCGGTCGATCAGCAGCTTGCCGATCGGCGAGAACGGATGACCCGCTTTGGCGGCATAGGTGATCCGCCGGATGTTGCCGTCCGGATACCTCAGCCTTGCGGCGCCCTGAACGTGGATGAAGAAGACATCGACCTTGGACTTCGCATAGGCAATTTCCAGGCCGCGGCCTTCAAGAAAACCTCGGTCGATCTCGCCACGGTCCGGATAGGGCCCTATACCATCAGGCGTCTGCCGACCGAACATGTAGCCGGAGTCCAATCCCGCGGGACGATTACCGTCGTCGAGGTCGATGAGGTCGTCGGGGCGATAATAGAAGGGGTGGATCCAGACGTCGTCCCGCGTTTCCGAGACCTCGATCTCAGGCTCGTAAAAAGCGGTGACGAAACCGCGCCGGCCGTCTTTGAGGGAGATCAGGAAGGGCGTGCAATGGGTCTCGAAGAAGGCCCGGGCAGAAACGGGATCGCCCGGGATATCCCGGGCGGCTTCGATGAAGGTGGCGAGTTCCTCGGCCGTCAGGCCAAGGATACCGGTGCGGTACGGCTTGACCTTGCGGATATGCTCCAGCGACGCGCGCATGCCGGCAAAAAGCGCGGTCGGATCGTCATCGCCCCACCCCGCAAGATCGGGGAAGGATATCGGCCGAAGGGTATAATCCGCAGAGCTCAAGGTCATTGTTCGGATTCGGTGGCGACCAATCTCCAGTTCGGATCGCGGGAGTGGATGTCACGGGCAAAGGTCCAGATGTCGGTGACTTCGGCCACGGTCTCCTGATCGCCGTCGATCAGCGCGCCGGCCTTGTCGTAGGTGGCGGAAATCAGCTGGCTGACGATGCGGACGGTGATCTGCTCTTCGGCATCCTTGACGGCTGCATGGGTGATATCCGCCTTGTCGATACCGACGAATGTGGACTTCACCACCTCGCCGCGGGATTCCCGGTCGGTGATCGCCGTGTCGAAACCGTCAAAAACCTCTTTCGAGAGGAGGCCCTTCAGCGTCTTCCGGTCGCCGTCGGCAAAAGCCATGACGATCATCTCGTAAGCCATGCGGGCACCGTTCAGGAACTCGCGGGGGCGGAAGGAAGGATCTGACTTCACCAGTTCGCGCAGCGCGGTGTTGAGCGGCGTATCGGGCTTGGCGACAGCGTCGACATCCGCATAACGCTGCTCGTCATCCGTGGCGTCGCGACGCGGCAGGGTCACGACCTTGCTGTCATCGCCACCCGGGTTTTTCGCGACGTCGCGGGGGCTGTAAGGATCGAACGGCGGCTTCTCGCTTCCCGTCCGGCGTCCGAGCACACTGCGCAGTTGCAGGAAGATCAGAACCGCTGCGACAAGGAAAAAGAGTGTTATAAAGTCGTTGGAGCCCATCTTAACCCGCATTTGGCGTTTAAATATTCGGTGCAGTCTCTCATATAGTCTGCATACGCCTATCATTCAAATGATGAAGACGTTAGCGCTTTGCGCGCAACCGGATATCACGACACAGGGAATATCATGCGCTTCTTTCTCGTGCCGCTTCTTCTGATCGGCTGGCCGCTCGCCGAAATCGCCGGCTTCGTGCTGGTCGGCAAAGCACTCGGCCTCTGGGCGACACTCGGTTTGGTCATCGGTACCGCAGTGCTCGGAGCCATTCTGCTGCGCAGCCAGGGCACCCAAATCCTGAGGAAGATTTCGACCGAGAGCCGCGACGGCCGCGCGCCCGGCCGCGCCCTGATCGACGGCGCGATGATCGTGGTCGCCGGAATCCTCCTGCTGCTGCCTGGCTTCCTCACCGACATCATCGGGCTGGCGCTGTTCATTCCCTTCGTGCGCAGCCTGATCTGGTCTGTGGTCGGCCGCCGCATCGTCGTCGTCCGTTCGCCGCGCAGCGAAAGCTATCGCTACGAAAGCCCAAAGCCTTCGCCGGAGGCCAAGAAAACCGGGCCGGTGGTCGATCTCGACGAACAGGATTACCATCGCGATCCCGACCCCTCTTCGCCCTGGGCCGGGCCCAAAAGCAAGGAACCTTGAGAGGTCCTGCGGGTTGGCCAGGGTTGTAAGCCCCCAGACGAAATGTTAGAGGGCCTCAACGCTCCAAAGCCTCGAGGAAATCCCAATGGCAGACGATAACAACCAGGCCGCAACGCCGTCCCTCAACATCCTGGCGCAGTACACCAAGGATCTCTCCTTCGAGAACCCGGGCGCTCCGCGTTCGCTGCAGGCGCGCGACAAGGCGCCGGCGATCAACATCAATGTCAACGTCAACGCCAATCCGCTTTCGGACGCCGATTTCGACGTTATCCTGACGCTGAACGCCGAAGCCAAGGAAGGCGACAAGATCGTCTTCGCGGCCGAACTGGTGTATGGCGGCGTCTTCCGCATCACCGGTTTCCCGCAGGAACACATGCTGCCGCTGCTCTTCATCGAGTGCCCGCGTCTCCTGTTCCCCTTCGCCCGCCAGATCATTGCGGACGTGACGCGCAATGGCGGCTTCCCGCCGCTGATGATCGACCCGATCGATTTCGCGCAGATGTTTACGCAGCGCATGGCCGAGGAACAGGCTCGTTCCAAGGTCCAGGCACTCGACAGCTGAGATCCAGTTTTCGATTCGATGATAAGAGCCCGGGCTTCGACCCGGGCTTTTTTATTCGGCCGGCTTGTACTTCAGCCAGACCGCCTTGTCCTTCAGGGACGCGACCATGGCCGCATGCGCTTCGATCTCGGCTCCCGTCAGCCGACGGTCAAGGGGCCGCGGACGGCCAGCCACCGCCGCCACGACTTCATCGACCTCGATCACCGTCGCAGACCGTTCGTTGCCCATCAGGCCGAGCGCGGTCTGGCGGCCGCCGGTCATCTCGATATAGACCTCGGCGAGCAGTTCGGAGTCGAGCAGCGCGCCGTGCTTGGTCCGGTGGGCATTGTCGATGCCGTAACGACGGCAGAGCGCATCGAGCGAATTCGGACCCATCGGATGTTTGCGGCGGGCCATGGCCAGGGTGTCGATGACCTGGTCGGACATCACCGGCGGCAGGCCGAGACGACCGAATTCCGCATTCATGAAGCCCATGTCGAAGGTGGCGTTGTGGGCGATCCACTTGGCACCGTCGAAAAATTCGATGATCTGCTGGACGACATCGCCGAAGCTCGGCTTGTCCTTCAGGAACTCGTCGGTAATGCCGTGAACCGCCAGCGCGTCCGGATGTACCTTGCGGTCGCCCGGATTGATGTAAAGATGAAGCGTCCTGCCGGTCGGGAAATTGTTGATCAGTTCAATGCCGCCGATTTCGATCACCCGATCGACCTTCGATTCGAGGCCCGTGGTTTCCGTATCGAAGATGATCTCACGCATGTGGCTTTTTCTCGCTCGTCTTACCGGCCTTCAGAGATGCGATGATCTCGCGAACCCGTTCTCTCGCCACATCCAGTCCAAGGCCCGTATCGACAAGGAAATCGGCTCTCTTGCGTTTTTCCGCGTCGGGCAGTTGGCGCGAGAGAATCATCGCCAATTTTTCCTCCGTCATGCCGGGACGCGCAAGCACCCTGTAGCGCTGTATCTGTGGATCGCAGGTGACAACCACAATAACATCGACGCGATCCTCGCCCTTCACTTCGAAGAGAAGCGGGATATCGAGGAGCACGAGGTCCGTGCCGGCCTCTCTGTGGCGCGACAGGAAATCGACTTCACGCTTGCGGACCAGGGGGTGGACGATCGCTTCGAGGACCGGGAATTTTTCAGGCGACGCCGAAAGCTGGTGGGACAGTTCCTGACGGTCGATGACGCCACCCTTGACCGTGCCGGGAAATGCCTCACCGACGGGTGCCACCGCATCGGTGCGGTAGAGATCATGGACGACGGCATCGGCGTCATTCACCGCGACGCCCTCTTCCGCGAACATTTTCGCGGTCGTCGATTTTCCCATTCCGATGGAACCGGTGAGGCCGATGACGATCATCCGTGGCTTTCCATATCGGCGATGACGAGGTCCCGAAGAGTTTTATCGACAACCGGGCGGCGGCCGAACCATTTTTCGAAGCCGGGCACAGCCTGGTGCAACAGCATGCCGAGCCCATCGACGGTCGCGAAACCTTGTTCCTCGGCCTGGACGAGCAGCGGCGTTTTCAACGGGACGTAGACGATATCGGTGACGACCGCGCCGGACGCCAACGGCGAGAAGTCAATCTTCAGCGCTTCGCTGCCGTCCATGCCGAGCGATGTCGTGTTCACAAAAAGGCCTGCGCCGGACATGACCTCGTCAAGCGCTTCGACAGGATGGGCATGAACTTTCGGACCGAACCGATCGGCGAGTTCCTCGGCGCGTGAAACCGTCCGATTGACCACATGGATCTCACTGATGCCGCGATCCCGTATCGCCTGGATGACAGCGCGGCTTGCGCCGCCGGCGCCCAAAATGACGGCGCGGCCGATCTTGTCCCAGCCCGAATGGCGGTCGTCGAGATTGGCAGTGAACCCGTGGCCGTCGGTATTGGTGGCGTGCAACAGGCCGTCTTCCATCCAGAGCGTATTGGACGCGCCGAGTTCTTCCGCCAGATCATCCGGTCGGTCGGCCAGCTTGAAGGCAAGCTCCTTGTGGGGAATGGTGACATTGCCGCCGCGAAAACCGGAGCTTCCGTCTTTCAACGACTGGATGAAGGCGGGGAAGTCCGCTTCGGTCACGGCCTCGGGCCTGTAGGTCCCGGCAATTTCGAACTTCTTCAGCCAATACCCGTGGATCAACGGGGAACGGGAATGCTTCACCGGCCAGCCGGTTACGAAAGCATTAACCAAAAATGTTTCACGTGAATCAGCCATCGATCGCTCCCAGTTCGCGGAGCTTTTCGAGAAGCGGCAGCATGGGCAAGCCGAGAATGGTGAAATAGTCGCCTTCGATCCTTGAAAACAACTGGATACCCTCCCCTTCCAACTGATAGGCCCCGACACTGCCGTAGACCTTTTCCCTGACCCGCGACAGGTAGCTGTCAACGAAGGTTTCATTCAGCTTCCGGACGGTCAGGTCCGCATGGGCGACATGTTCCCAGACGATCTCGTTGTCACGCGCAAAAGCGATCGCGCTGTTGAGACGATGGGTTCTGTCCGACAGGGAAAGCAGATTCTCTTTCGCTTCGGCAAGAGTCTTCGGCTTGTGATAAACGCGGCTTCCGAGCGACATGGTCTGGTCCGAGCCGATCACCAGCGCGCCAGGGAAATGGCGGCTCACATCCAGCGCCTTTGCCTTGGCAAGCGTCACCGCCACCTGATCAGGGCTTGCGCCCTCCAGCCCTGCTTCGATTTTCCGCTCGTCGATATCCGCCGCCCTACTTTCAAAAGCGAGGCCTGCGTTTTCCAGCAGCATCCTGCGGAAGGGGCTGGAGGAGGCAAGTACGAGCGGCACTGTCACGGAAATCTCCCAAAGGCTGCGAGCGGATTCGCTTAACGCAGCTTCGGGCGTAGCGCAACGATTGCGGCTGCCGTCTCCTCTATCGACCGGCGGGTTACGTCGATGACAGGCCAGTTCTGGCGGGCGCAGAGCGCGCGGGCGTATTTCAGCTCCTCGTTGATCGTCGCGCGG
This sequence comes from Neorhizobium sp. T7_12, assembly GCF_002968535.1. Taxonomy (NCBI): domain Bacteria; kingdom Pseudomonadati; phylum Pseudomonadota; class Alphaproteobacteria; order Hyphomicrobiales; family Rhizobiaceae; genus Neorhizobium; species Neorhizobium sp. T7_12. Next base: position 62,819 of record NZ_PVBK01000022.1, read on the forward strand.
TCCGTATAATCGCGCCGGTCGAACCCTTGAGTGACGCCAAGCTCGCGGTGTTCACGCACCTGGCTGATCCGGTCGGTCGTGGCGACGAGGCCGACGATCAGCGGGTGGGTTGCGCGATAGAGGCTGTCGGGCAGATCGACGCCCGGCACGATCGGGATGTTGGCGGTTTTGATGCCGCGGTTGGCGAGATAGATGCTGGTCGGGGTTTTCGAGGTGCGGCTGATGCCGATCAGCACGACATCCGCCTCGTCGTAGTCCTCCGGCATCTGGCCGTCGTCGTGATCCATGGTGAAATTGAGCGCCTCGATACGCTTGAAATAATCTGCGTTGAGCGCGTGCTGGGCGCCGACACGTCGACGGGACGGCGCCCCGAGATAGGCCTGGAAGGTCGCCATGACCGGTTCAAGGACGTTGACACAGGGCAGGCCCATTTCCCGGCATCGCTGATCGATGAGCTCGGCCAGTTCCTGATCGACAATCGTATAAAGAACGATGCCCGGTTCACGGTCGAGCGCCTCGAGGACTGCCAGCAGCTGTTTGCGGTTGCGGATCAGCGGATAGACATGTTCCACCGCCAGCGACGACTGGAACTGAGCCGAGGCGGCGCGGCCTGCGGAAATGAGGGTTTCGCCCGTGGAGTCAGATATGAGGTGCAGATGGAAGAAGTTTTTTCTGTTCTCCACGCTAAACTTAACCCTTTGTTGATAACTCGGGAGAGACCATCAGGTTCTCCCGGACTCGGACCCGGCCTTGGGAAAACCGCCTAGTTTTCCACATTCGCAGATCTTGCGGAGGCGGATCAGGTGGTCTTGTGTGTTGCGGGGACAAGCTTTCCGCGCCGCTTTTTCCTCCCCAGCTTATCCACAGATAGCGCCTAATCCGTCAGAGCGCCATGCCTCTGAATTGACTGGCGAAATTCATGTTGTCCCAGTGAACCGGCCCGGGAAGCGATTTTTCGTCCCTGGATTAGGCGCAAAGCGGCGGATCGTCGCGTCGGCTGTGATTTGACTTTAATCCTTGCTACTCACCGACTCTAAGAAATAGAAAACCTTTTAAGATTCATTTCTTTGTTTTTAGGGAGAACCCATTGACCGGCGCATACCGGAAGATCGTCGAAGTCCTGGAAGGCAAGACCGTCAGTCCACCGCCTGTCTGGCTGATGAGACAGGCAGGACGTTACCTGCCCGAATACCGGGAGACGCGGGCGACAGCGGGAAGCTTTCTCGATCTCTGTTATACGCCGGATCTGGCTGTCGAGGTCACCTTGCAGCCGATCCGGCGTTACGGCTTCGATGCGGCGATCCTGTTTTCCGATATCCTGGTCATTCCGGATGCTCTTCATCGAAACGTGCGGTTCGTGCAGGGCGAGGGTCCCCAAATGGATCCGATCGATGTTGCCGGCATTCAAGCACTGAGAGGCGAAGGCGTTCTTGCCCATCTTGCTCCCGTCATGGAAACGGTTCGTCGCCTGAGACGGGAACTCCCTGACGAAACTGCGCTGCTTGGTTTCTGTGGCGCCCCCTGGACGGTTGCCACCTATATGATCGCCGGCCATGGGACGCCCGATCAGGCCCCTGCCCGGTTGTTTGCCTATCGACATCCCGAGGCTTTCGAAAAGCTCCTCTCAGCTCTTGCGGAAATTTCCGCGGAATATCTGGTCGCCCAGATCGATGCCGGGGCGGATGCCGTGCAGATCTTCGATTCCTGGGCGGGCGTGCTTGGCGAGAAGGAATTCGAAGCCTATGCGGTGAAACCTGTCGCGCGCATGATCGAGATCGTTCGCCGCCAGCGGCCGCTGGCGAAGATCATCGCATTCGCCAAGGGCGCCGGTCTGAACCTGAAATCCTATCGCCAGAAGACCAACGCGGATGCTATCGGCCTCGACTGGTCGGTGCCGCTTTCGTTTGCTGCCGAGCTGCAGAAGGATGGCCCGGTCCAGGGCAATCTCGATCCGATGCGGGTCGTCGCCGGCGGCAAGTCGCTCGAAGACGGCATCGACGCTATTCTCGAGAAACTCGGGCAAGGGCCGCTGATCTTCAACCTTGGCCATGGCATTACGCCAGAGGCCAATCCCGACCATGTGACGACACTGATCGAACGGGTGCGCGGAGCGAAGGCGTGAGCGGGGAGGAGCTGCAGACAGGCAAGACAGCCGGCCGGCGGTCGGCATTGCGGGCCCTGGTCGCGCTTGCCGTCTTCGTCGCCATCCTGGTTGCGGTCTACCTGGCTCAGCCGGGTGATTTTCTTCTCTACGTCAAGGCTTTCCATGTCATCGCCGTGATGTCCTGGATGGCCGGATTGCTCTACATGCCGCGGCTGTTCATCTATCACAGCGACGCGGAACCGGGTTCGGCGCAGTCCGAAACCTTCAAGATGATGGAGCAGCGGCTGCTGAAGATCATCATGAACCCGGCGATGATGATTACCTGGGTTCTCGGTCTCTTTCTCGCCTGGGACGTCTACGAATTTCGCGGCGGATGGCTGCATGCGAAGATCGGGCTTGTCGTGGTGCTCACAATGGTGCATGTGCTGTTTAGCCGCGCGGTGCGTAACTTCGCGGTCGATGGTCCGCGAAGAACGCCGCGTTACTGGCGCTTGATGAATGAACTCCCGACCGTTCTGATGATCGGGATCGTTATTCTGGTGATCGTGAAACCGTTCTGATGCCGGCTTGATCTTTCTTTGGCAAGATTTCGGTCTTGCCCCTTGCGGCGTTCCACGTGAATCGCTATTTTCGTCGCCATCTCATCTCGTGGCATGCGTGTAATTTCCCGTCGTCCCCGGATCATCTTCCGCGGTAGCGAATTTCACCGACACGCCTAATTCCCCCGAAATTCTCAATATGGTCCCCTCTTCATGGCTGAAATGAAGCTTCAAGAACTCAAAAGCAAATCCCCTACCGATTTGCTGACCTTCGCCGAATCACTCGAGGTCGAGAACGCCAGCACGATGCGCAAGCAGGAGCTGATGTTCGCGATTCTCAAGGTTCTGGCGAGCCAGGACGTCGAAATCATCGGCGAAGGCGTGGTCGAGGTCTTGCAGGACGGGTTTGGTTTCCTGCGTTCCGCGAACGCAAACTACCTGCCCGGCCCCGATGATATCTATATCTCTCCCTCCCAGATCCGCCGCTTCTCGCTGAAGACTGGCGACACGGTCGAGGGTCCGATCCGCGGTCCCAAGGAAGGCGAGCGCTATTTCGCCCTTCTCAAGGTCAATACGATCAATTTCGACGATCCGGAAAAGATCCGTCACAAGGTTCACTTCGACAACCTGACGCCGCTCTACCCGAACGAGCGGTTCAAGATGGAGCTGGAAGTTCCGACCTCCAAGGATCTCTCGGCCCGCGTGATCGACCTGGTGGCACCGCTCGGCAAGGGCCAGCGCGGCCTGATCGTCGCGCCGCCGCGCACCGGTAAGACCGTTCTCCTGCAGAACATCGCTCACTCGATCACTGCCAACCATCCGGAATGTTATCTGATCGTCCTGCTGATCGACGAACGGCCGGAAGAAGTCACGGACATGCAGCGTTCGGTCAAGGGCGAGGTTGTCTCCTCGACCTTCGACGAACCGGCCGTGCGCCACGTACAGGTTGCCGAAATGGTGATCGAGAAGGCAAAGCGCCTGGTCGAACACGGCCGTGACGTCGTCATCCTGCTCGATTCCATCACCCGCCTCGGCCGCGCCTACAACACCGTCGTGCCCTCCTCCGGCAAGGTGCTGACGGGCGGCGTGGACGCCAACGCCCTGCAACGCCCGAAGCGCTTTTTCGGTGCCGCCCGTAACATCGAGGAAGGCGGCTCGCTGACGATCATTGCGACCGCGCTGATCGACACCGGCAGCCGGATGGACGAAGTCATCTTCGAAGAGTTCAAGGGCACCGGCAACTCGGAAATCGTGCTGGACCGCAAGGTCGCCGACAAGCGCATCTTCCCGTCGATGGACATCCTCAAGTCCGGTACGCGTAAGGAAGACCTGCTGGTGCCGCGTCAGGATCTCCAGAAGATCTTCGTGCTTCGCCGGATCCTCGCCCCGATGGGCACTACGGATGCGATCGAATTCCTGATCGACAAGCTTAAGCAGACGAAGACCAACGGCGATTTCTTTGACTCGATGAACACCTGATCCTTAGCCGGATTCACAAATACGACGAGCGCTCGGGTTTAACCGGGCGCTTTTCAGTTTGGAGCCGTCTCTGATAGATTGATTCCATGGTCCAGGCAGTCAACGATACGATCTACGCCCATTCCAGCGGCACCCTCCCCGCCGGTGTTGCGGTCATCCGGATAAGCGGAGAGCTGGCATTCGAGGCTGCCCAGGCCTTGGCGGGGGAGCCGCCGGTCGGCAGGAAAGCTGCGCTTAGAACGATTCGGAGCCGCAACGGTTCGATAATCGATCAAGCTCTGGTCCTGGCCTTTCCGGGCCCGAATTCCTTTACCGGCGAGGACTGTATTGAAATACACCTGCATGGCAGCCGCGCCGTCGTTTCCGCCGTTTATAGAGAACTGGAAGCGATAGGGCTTCGTCTGGCCGAAGCGGGCGAGTTTTCCCGCCGGGCGTTCGAAAACGGAAAGCTGGATCTGGTGGAGGTCGAGGGCCTCGCGGATCTGATTGCCGCTGAGACCGAGATGCAACGGCGGCTGGCGGTCGAGCAGGGTTTCGGCGGGCAGTCGGCGCTCTATATGGAATGGGCCGAGAGATTGACGCGTGCGCGGGCCTTGATTGAAGCGGAACTCGACTTCGCGGATGAGGACGACGTTCCCGGATCGGTTTCGGACAGGGTCTGGACCGAGGTGGCGGATCTTTATCTCGAGATCCAGAATCATATCGCCTCTGCGAAGGCGGGGGAGATCATTCGGGACGGATACAAGGTGGTCATCGCAGGCCCTCCGAATGCCGGAAAGTCCAGTCTTCTCAACGCGCTGGCGAAACGAGATGTTGCGATCGTCACGGAGATTGCCGGCACCACGAGGGATATTCTGCATGTCGACGTCGACATGGATGGTTATCTCGTACGGTTCTTCGATACCGCGGGGCTTCGGGAGAGCGAGGATCGCGTTGAGCAGGAAGGTATTCGAAGGGCACGCATAGCGATCGAACAAGCCGATCTCGTCCTGCAGCTCGAGGAGATCGATTCGGACTCGAAACAAATCCTCGACAGGGTGACCACGGAGGTCCTGCGTGTAGGAACCAAGGCAGATATACGCCGCCCTTCGGCCGCGTACGATCTGAATATTTCCAGCGAAACTGGGGATGGGCTGGATGAGCTTCGTTCCCTGATCCTGGAAAAACTCCGCGAGACCTGGTCCGGGTCGCTGGTTCCCAACCGGCAGAGACACCTTCAGTACCTGAAAGAGGCTTCCATTTTCATCGAAGAAGCGTTAAACGGCCGAGAGCTCGATCTTCGGGCCGAGAGCCTCCGGGCCGCAGCATCGTCGCTCGGCCGCATCACCGGCCGGGTCGATGTGGAGCAGCTCCTTGACGTGATTTTTTCGCAGTTCTGCATCGGCAAGTGATTCACGTGAAACAGGGCGAGCCGCGCTGTTTCATAAGGTAGGCAAATGGAAACGACATTCGACGTCATCGTCATCGGCGGGGGACATGCTGGCTGCGAGGCAGCGAGCGCGGCCGCGCGCATGGGAGCCAGCACTGCGCTGATAACCCATAACCGGCAGACCATCGGCGTGATGTCCTGCAACCCTGCGATCGGCGGTCTTGGCAAGGGCCACCTCGTGCGGGAGGTCGATGCCTTCGACGGTTTGATGGGCCGCGTCGCGGATGCCTCCGGTATCCAGTTCCGCCTCCTCAACCGCAAAAAGGGACCTGCTGTGCGCGGACCGCGGACCCAGGCCGATCGCAAGCTTTACCGCCTGGCGATGCAGCGTGAAATTTTCGACCACCCTAATCTCACTGTAATCGAGGGAGACGCCTTCGATATCGGAATCGAGGACGGGCTAGTCAGCTCGGTTGAACTGAAAGATGGGCGTCGATTCGGATGCGGAACAATTGTTCTGACAACCGGAACTTTTCTTCGCGGCCTGATTCATATCGGCGATCAGAAGATTCCTGCTGGCCGTGTCGGTGAAGCCCCTTCCCTGGGATTGTCTGAAACCCTGGCGCGATTTGGCTTACAGCTGGGTCGGCTGAAGACCGGCACTCCGGCGCGACTGGATGGAAATACGATCGACTGGAGCCGTGTCGGCTTGCAGGAGGCCGACGAACATCCGGTTCCTTTTTCCTTCATGACCGACAAGATCACCACAAGGCAGATTGCTTGCGGTGTCACGCGCACAACAGATGCGACCCACAAGATCATCTCAGACAATATCCTCCGCTCCGCGATGTATTCCGGCCAGATCGAAGGGGTAGGTCCGCGGTATTGCCCGTCGATCGAGGACAAGATCATCCGTTTCGGCGAGCGCGACGGGCATCAGATTTTTCTGGAGCCGGAAGGCCTGGACGATCCAACAGTCTATCCGAATGGTATTTCGACATCCCTCCCCGCCGAGGTCCAGGAAGCGTTCATTCAAACCATTCCGGGTCTGGAGGCAGTGACGATCATGCAGCCCGGTTACGCGATCGAATATGATCACGTGGACCCCCGTGAGCTGACTGCGGGCCTGGAAGTGAAGAAGATTCGGGGCCTGTTCCTCGCCGGACAGATCAACGGCACAACGGGTTATGAAGAAGCGGCGGCGCAGGGTCTGGTTGCCGGGTTGAATGCTGTGCAAAAGTCATCCGGCAGTGAGCCCTATCATTTCAGCCGCGCCGAATCCTATATCGGAGTCATGATTGACGATCTCACGTCCCGCGGAGTGACTGAACCCTATCGGATGTTTACGTCCCGGGCCGAATACCGGCTGTCTCTCAGGGCGGACAACGCGGATGTTCGGCTGACGGAAAAAGCGATCGAGCTGGGCTGTGTCGGACCTGCGCGGGCGGCGAAGCTGCGCGCCTATACACAGGCGCTGGATGCAGGCCGGGATTTGCTCCGGTCCCGCAATCTGACCCCTAATGAGGCTAACGGTCATGGCCTGAAGCTGAACAAGGACGGGCAGCGCCGAACTGCTTATGAGCTACTGGCTTATCCTGATCAATCCCTGGATGGCCTCACGGCTATATGGCCTGAATTTGCGCAGTTGTCCCCCAAGGTTGCGGAAGCCCTGGAAATTGAAGCGTCCTATGCGGTTTACATGAACCGGCAGGCAGCCGATATTCACGCTACCCATCGTGATGAGGCCCGAATTATCCCGCAAGGCTTTGATTTTACAGGTCTTCCTGGTCTTTCCAATGAACTTAAACTGAAGCTGACGGCGGCCAACCCGGGGAATCTTGCACAGGCTGGCAAGGTTGATGGGATGACGCCAGCCGCCCTTGCTCTTATCCTGGCGCTACTTCGTAAAGAAGAAGCTGCACCAGATCGCCTCAAGCGAGTCCCGTAAATGCTTCTGAACGGCAAGAGTGTTTCACGTGAAACGCAAGAGAAGCTTGAGCACTTTTCCGCGCTTTTCCAGAAGTGGGCCAAGGCCATCAACCTTGTGGCACCGTCGACGCTGGACGAACTGTGGCGGCGCCATATAGCCGACAGCGCTCAAATCTTTCAGCTTTCCCCGCAGCCATGCAAGTGGCTTGACCTTGGTTCTGGAGGTGGTTTCCCCGGGATCATAACCGCGATCTTTCTGGCCGAGGTGCAAGAGGGGTGGGTTCATCTGGTGGAGAGCAATCAGAAGAAGGCAGCGTTTCTTCGAGTGGCGCTTAGCGAGACGGGCGCGAGAGGCTCTGTTCATCCACTGCGAATCGAATCGGCCTCGAAGGCTCTTCCAGATTGCGAGCGCATCTCAGCCAGGGCGCTTGCAGAGCTTGATCCGCTTCTTTTCTACACGTCGGCGTGGATGATCGGCAGAGAAACAAGAGCTTTTTTTCATAAAGGCCGGGATTACGCGGCGGAAGTCGAGAAAGCCCGTGGTCGTTGGGTATTCGATCTGATAAAACACCAGAGTGCCGTCGAGCCGGATTCAGTCATCCTTGAGATAAGCAATTTGAGGCACAAAGAACCCTAGATTTTCAGGTGCCGCATGTTTGAAAGAAATCGGGTTATCACGATTGCCAACCAAAAAGGTGGCGTCGGCAAGACGACGACGGCGATCAACCTGGCCACGGCGCTCGCTGCTATCGGCGAGAGAGTGCTGATCGTGGACCTTGATCCGCAGGGCAATGCCAGTACCGGACTAGGCATTGAGCGGCGTGATCGCAAGATCTCCTCCTATGACCTATTGATGGGTTATAATTCCATCGCCGAGACCGCACTGGCAACGGCTGTTCCGAACCTTCACATCGTCCCTTCGACGATGGATCTACTCGGCTTCGAGATGGAAATCTCCCAGGCTCCTGATCGGGCGTTCAAGCTTCGAAGCGCCTTGAATGGCGATGACGCCTTGGCCTATTCCTATATTCTGCTGGACTGCCCCCCATCGTTCAACCTGTTGACGATGAATGCCATGGCGGCGGCGCATTCCATTCTTGTGCCTCTACAGTGCGAGTTTTTTGCACTGGAGGGTCTGAGCCAGCTGCTGGAAACCGTTGATCAGGTGCGCCGCAGCGTGAATCCCTCCCTCGACATTCAGGGAATTGTCCTGACCATGTTCGACGCGCGAAACAACCTCGCCCAGCAGGTCGTCAACGATGTTCGGACGCATCTGGGCGAAAAGGTCTACCATACGTTGATTCCGCGCAATGTTCGCGTTTCGGAAGCGCCTTCCTACGGGAAGCCGGCAATCCTTTACGACTTGAAATGCGCCGGCAGCCAGGCCTATTTGCAGCTGGCGTCTGAAGTCATCCAGCGGGAACGCAGGCGCAAGGCTGCCTGACCGCTTTGCAGACAAGTGAGTAGTGTGAATGAACGACGACCTCTCGAAACGGCGCCTAGGGCGCGGCCTTGCAGCTCTCATCGGTGAGATGGACCAGCCGGCACCTGTCAACAGTGCTGCCCGTAGCGTCAACCCGGATCGCATGGTGCCGATCGAGCACGTGTCGCGCAATCCGAAGAATCCGCGCCGGAGCTTTGATGAGGGTGAGCTGCAGGATCTCGCAAGCTCCATTCGCCAGCATGGTATCGTTCAGCCGGTGGTCGTTCGGCCGCGCGGCGCCGATCAATTTGAAATCATAGCCGGCGAACGCCGCTGGCGTGCGGCTCAGCTGGCTGGCCTAGTCGAAATTCCGGTTATTGTTCGCGATGTGGATGACCGGACGGCGCTTGAGATCGCAATCGTCGAAAACGTCCAGCGCTCGGATCTCAATCCCTTGGAAGAGGCGCTGGGTTACGATCAATTGATTGCCGAGCATGGTTACACCCAGAACGATCTTGGTGAAATCATCGGCAAAAGCCGAAGCCATGTGGCCAATAGCCTCCGCCTGCTGAAGCTGCCGGAGCCGGTTCGGGATATGCTGGCGGGAGGCAGTCTTTCCGCGGGTCACGCCCGTGCGCTTATCACGACATCAGACCCGGTTTCGCTGGCACGTACGATTGTCGCCAAGGGTATGTCGGTTCGCGACGCTGAAAAGCTGGCTCAAAACGACATCAAGGCTCAATCGGAACCCGCAAACGTTTCGAAGGCGGAACAAAAGGACTCCGATACCCTTGCGCTGGAACGCACGCTTTCTGATTCACTGGGTCTGGACGTGAAGATCAACCACAAGAACGGCGGCGGGCAGATCAAGATCGGTTACCGCACACTTGAGCAGCTCGAGGAGATATGCCGCCTTCTCGAGCGGCGATAATCTATTATATTCAACGACTTGACTGAATAGCTGTGGCCATCAGCGTGTGAAACGCAATATTGGGTTCCAGGCTCTGCCTCTGTCGCGACATCAGGATAGCGGCCTGCAATCTTTCCGTTTCACGGGCTAGCGCCGGCGAGCTCCAGGTTCTCAGCGCTTTTTCGATGATCGGCTTCCGCTTGAAATGAATATGCCTGCCGAGCGTCATCATGACCTGCGCGGTCTGGAGTTTCTTCTCCTCCATCTCCGCCTTCATCAGGTCCAGCAGCTGGAATTGTTTCAGGCAAGATTGCAGGACGAGAAAAACCGGTGTCTTCGACGAGACGATCTTCTGGATAGCGCGATGCAGAGCAGGCAAATCGCCGCTGAGGATTGCGTCGACGGCCTCATCGGCCGAAACTGCGCTCGCGTCGCCGATGATTTCATCGATCTGCGCCTCTTCGACCATACCTGTGCCACGGCAGTAAAGGGCGAGTTTACGGATCTCGTTCCGGGAGGCCACGCGGTCTCCCCCAAGCAGCTCCAGGAGCCTCTGGCGGGCGCCAGGGCTGATCCTGAGGCCTTCGCTCCCCAGTTCCGAATCGATGAGGCTGTTCAAAGCCTTGATATCGTCCGCGTAGCAGGGGATGACAGCTATGGATCGAGAGGGCTCAGCGATCTTGCGCAGCCCGCTCCCTTTCTTGAGGTCGCCGGCCTCGACGATCAGTATGTTGGCTGGAGCCGGGCCGTCAGCCAGAACCTGCATTGCGTCCAGGAGCGGCTTTTCGTTGGCAGCGCCACGCAGCCAAACGAGCTTCGAGCCGCCGAAAAGGCCCATAGAGTTCACTTCATCGAGAAGCCGCCCCGGGTCGCCCTGCAGGTCCGAAACGTCGAGTTTGAGCATCGCAAACGGATCATCCTGGGAGATGCCCGTCTTGCCCGCGATCAATGCCGCCCGTTCGGAAACGAGGCCACGATCCGGGCCGTAGATCACGAAAATCTTGTAGAGTTCCGCACTCTTCTCGGCAAACCGATCGAATTCGTGGGATTTTACTTCTGCCATACCGTCTGCGGCTGAGGTTCGCGCGAAAGCGCAATCGCGATCTCGGCGCGGATGAACTCGGCAAGTTCCCGTGCGGCGCGGTTTTCGGCGTCGCGGATAGCGCGCAGGCCTGCATAGCCCTGGCCCGAAATGTCGATGAGCGCAACGACCTGACGTTTGCCGGACTTCAGCACCTGCCCGTCGCTGATGCGGCTAATCGTGTAGGTGCCGTCCACCTGGACGCGACCAGGGACCGGTACGCCGGTCGGAGACACGCTGTCATCGTCCTCGTCATCCTCGTCGTCAATGATGGTCGAGGCCGTGCTCTTGGTTACCAGCTTCACGTCGTAGGCAGGACGGGTGGACTCGCCGGCACCGCCGGAGGTCAGGAAGACCAGATGGTTGCGGACAACTTGATCGATGCGGCTGTGGGGCTGTTCGAAGCCGACGGATGCCAAGCGTTCGCCGGTGCCGGACGCCTCGGAATAGAGCGAACGGACCTGGCAGCCGGCCAAGAGTGTCAGCGTTACCAGGCCGGACACGAACCCGAAACGACGAAGAGAGCGGTCAAACGACAATGTTTACGATCCTCTGTGGGACGACGATTACTTTCTTCGGCGGCCGGCCTTCAAGTGCCGTTTTGACCGCATCCAGCGCCAGAACCGCAGCTTCGACCGCACTTTGATCCGCGTCGCGCGCGATTGTCAATTCGCCGCGCTTCTTGCCGTTGATTTGGACCGGCAGTGTGACCTCGTTCTCGACGACCAGGGTTTCGTCATATTGCGGCCAGGCGGCCAGGGAGAGCAGTTCCTTGTTGCCGAGGACCGCCCAGCACTCTTCGGCTAGATGCGGCGTCATGGGGGCGACAAGCTGGATCAGGATCTCTGACGCGTTGCGGACGGCGCCACGATAGGCCGCATCGCCCTCGCCGCCTGCGACCCGGGCGAGCGGTGCCGCAAGTGCGTTTACGAGTTCATAGATGCGCGCGACGGCCTTGTTGAAGGAGAGCTTGTCGTAATCGCCCTGAACCGCCTTCAGCGTCTTGTGGGCGAGCTGCGAGATCGCCAGCGCCTCGCCGTCCTTAGCCGGCACCGGATCGACGCCAGCCAAGTTTTCGGAGGCCTCCGAAATCAGCCGCCACAGGCGCTGGGTGAAGCGGTGAGCGCCTTCGACGCCCGCTTCCGACCAGATGACGTCGCGGTCGGGCGGAGAGTCGGAAAGCACGAAGAAGCGTGCAGTATCTGCACCGTAGGAGGCGATGATATCGTCCGGATCGACAACATTCTTCTTCGACTTCGACATCTTCTCGATCGAGCCGATGCTGACTTCTTCGCCACCCTTGAGCATGGTGGCGCGGCGCTTGCCGTCCACTTCCTCGATGCGAATGTCGGCCGGGGCCACCCATTCACCATTGGGGCCGGTGCCACGACGATAGGTTTCGTGCACGACCATGCCTTGCGTGAAGAGGCCCTTGAAGGGTTCCTTGACCTCGACATGGCCGGTCTCGCGCATGGCGCGGGTGAAGAAACGGGAATAGAGCAGGTGGAGGATCGCGTGCTCGATGCCGCCGATATACTGGTCGACCGGCAGCCATCGGTTGGCGACGACGGGGTCGGTCGGATCCTTCTCCCAAGGTGCGGTAAAGCGGGTGAAATACCAGCTCGAATCGACGAACGTATCCATCGTGTCCGTCTCGCGACGGGCTTGCTTGCCACATTGCGGGCAGGCGACATGGCGCCAGGTCGGATGGCGGTCGAGCGGGTTGCCCGGCAGGTCGAAGGTGACGTCGTCCGGCAGTTTGACCGGCAGGTCCGCTTTCGGCACCGGCACGACGCCGCAGTCATCGCAATGGATGACCGGGATCGGGCAGCCCCAGTAGCGCTGGCGCGAGATGCCCCAGTCGCGCAGGCGGAAATTCACCTTGCGCTCACCCTGTGGCATGTTGCCGACGATCGTTTCCGACAGGCGGTCTGCCACCACCTCGAAGGCTTCCTCGGTCGTCTTGCCGTCGAGGAAACGCGAATTGATCATGACGCCGTCATCGACGTAAGCGGTGTCGCCGACCTCGAAGGTCGCAGCGTCGCCGTCCTTCGGCATGACGACCGGTACGACGGGCAAACCGTATTTACGGGCGAAATCCAAGTCGCGCTGATCGCCGGACGGGCAGCCGAAGATGGCGCCGGTACCGTAATCCATCAGCACGAAGTTCGCGACATAGACCGGCAGTTCCCAGGATGGGTCGAGCGGATGCCTGACCCGGACGCCGGTGTCGATGCCCTTCTTTTCGGCCGTTTCCAGCGCTGCGAGCGAGGTTCCGTGATGGCGGCATTCCTCGGCGAAGGCTTCGATAGCCGGATTCTGCGCGGCTGCGACCTTGGCCAGCGGATGGTCGGCGGCGATGGCCAGGAACGACGCACCGAACAGCGTGTCGGGACGGGTCGTGTAGACCACGACTTCGCTTTCGCCGGCGGGTGCCGTCGAACCCACTATTTCCCAGCGAACCGTCAGGCCCTCGGAACGGCCGATCCAGTTCTTCTGCATCAGCCGGACCTTTTCAGGCCACTGATCGAGCGTATCGAGCGAGTCGAGGAGGTCCTGGCTGAAATCGGTGATCTTGAAGAACCACTGCACCAGGTCGCGCTGCTCCACCAGCGCACCCGAGCGCCAGCCGCGGCCGTCGATAACCTGCTCGTTGGCCAGAACCGTCTGGTCGACCGGGTCCCAATTGACCTTGGACTGCTTACGGTAGACCAGACCCTTTTCCATCATGTCGAGGAAGAGGTGCTGCTGCTGCTGGTAATATTCGACATCGCAGGTGGCAAATTCGCGTGACCAGTCGAGCGACAGGCCCATGGCCTTCAGCTGCGCCTTCATGGATTCGATGTTCTGGTAGGTCCAGGTCTTCGGATGCACCTTGTTGTCGCGGGCGGCGTTTTCAGCCGGCATGCCGAAAGCGTCCCAGCCCATGGGGTGCAGGACGTTGAAGCCGCGGGCGCGCTTGTAGCGGGCGACCACGTCGCCCATGGCGTAGTTGCGCACGTGGCCCATATGGATACGGCCCGACGGATAGGGAAACATCTCCAGAACGTAGTATTTTTCGCGCGGATCGCTGTTGTCGGTCTCGAAAACCTTGGCATCGTTCCAGGTTTGCTGCCAACGGGGCTCGGCATCGCGCGGATTATAACGTTCAGTCGCCATTTCAATGATATTCCGGGAAAACAGGATCAAGAGTCGGGCGAGACCTTCACCATGAAACCCTGCAAGCGTCAAGTTTTACAGGGGCGGGAAAGGCCAAGTTCAGGGCGAAACACCCTTGGCACGGCCTTATATGAGGGCTAAGCGCTGAGCTTGCAAGAAAAGCGGAAGGCATGGGTCATGAGCGTCGAAGAACGGCTGCGGGATGTGAAGGCACGGATCGGGAAGGTAGAGCGCCTCTCGAAGCGACCCGCAGGGTCGGTGACGCTCGTGGCGGTTTCGAAGACGTTCGACGTGCAGGACATTCGACCGGTGATATCAGCCGGACAACGGATATTCGGCGAAAACCGCGTGCAGGAGAGCCAGGGCAAGTGGCCGGAACTGAAGGCCGAGACGCCTGAGATCGAACTGCATCTGATCGGGCCGCTGCAATCCAACAAGGCCGCCGATGCCGTGGCGCTGTTCGATGTCATCGAGACGGTGGACCGGGAAAAGATCGCCCGCGCGCTTGCCGACGAGATCAGGAAGCAGGGCAAGGCGCCAAAACTCTATGTGCAGGTCAATACCGGGCTCGAGCCGCAGAAGGCGGGGATCGAGCCGAAGCAGACCGTTGCCTTCGTGGAGCTTTGCCGCAAGGAGCTCGGGCTTTCGATCGAGGGGCTGATGTGCATTCCGCCGGCCGAGGAAAATCCGGGGCCGCATTTTGCGCTGCTTGCCAAGCTCGCCAGGGAATGTGGCGTCGAAAAGCTCTCCATGGGCATGTCGGGCGATTTCGAGACGGCGGTGGAATTCGGCGCGACAAGCGTCCGGGTCGGCTCGGCCATCTTCGGCTCACGCTGAAAACAGGGCTTTCGCCAAGTACCTAGCGCTTTCGTCGGGCTTTCCCGCACCTCTCCCGCACCTTAGATTGACCATTCCAGGCTGTGCTCATGTGACGGGAGGTGCAGATGCAAAGCCGCTATTTCGACATCTATGAAGGCTGGCAAAAGGATCCGGAGGGATTCTGGAGAGGCGCGTCCGCTGCCATCGACTGGTTCAAGGAACCGGACAGGATCTTCGACGGGGACGAAGGCGTCTACGGGCGCTGGTTTACCGGCGGCGAGACCAATACTTGCCACAACTGCCTCGACCGGCATGTTGCGGCCGGACGGGGCGGGCAGCGGGCCTTCATCCACGATAGCGCCATGACGGGAAAACAGAAGAGCTTCACCTATGCCGAGGTGCTCGACGAGGTGAAGGCGATCGCAGCGGTTATGGGTGATCTCGGCATCGGAAAGGGCGACCGTGTCGTCATCTACATGCCGATGGTGCCGGAAGCGATCTTCTCGATGCTTGCCTGTGCCCGGCTGGGAGCGGTGCATTCGGTGGTGTTCGGCGGTTTTGCGGCGCAGGAACTGGCGGCGCGGCTGAACGATTCGGAAGCCAAACTGGTGATCAGTGCGAGCTGCGGCCTCGAGCCGGGCCGCACCGTCGCCTATAAGCCGTTGCTCGACCAAGCGATCGAGCTTGCTCGGGTGAAGCCGGGGAATTGCCTCATCCTGCAGCGCGAGCAGCTCCAGGCGGAACTGCGGCCGGAGCGTGGAGAGCTGGATTTCGCGGAGACCGTCGAAAAGGCGCGGGGCAGGGATGTGCCATGCGTGCCGGTCAAGGCCACCGATCCGCTCTACATCCTCTATACGTCCGGGACGACCGGCCAGCCGAAGGGCGTCGTGCGCGACAATGGCGGGCACATGGTGGCGCTGCATTGGAGCATGGAGAACATTTTTGGCGTCAAGCCGGGGGAGGTGTTCTGGACCGCATCCGACATCGGCTGGGTCGTCGGCCATTCCTATATCGTCTACGGGCCGCTGTTGACCGGCAATACAAGCGTGATCTTCGAGGGCAAGCCGGTCGGCACGCCGGATGCCGGCACGTTCTGGCGTGTCGTCAGCGATCACGACGTGAAAGTACTGTTCACCGCGCCGACGGCTTTTCGGGCGATCCGCCGTGACGATCCGGAGGGCGAACTGGTCGAGAAATACGACCTGACCGGCATGCGCGCCCTGTTCCTAGCCGGGGAGCGGGCCGATTCGGAAACGTTGAAATGGGCCGAGCAGAAGCTGAAGATCCCGGTGATCGATCACTGGTGGCAGACGGAGACGGGCTGGCCTGTCGCCGCCAACACGGTCGGGCTCGGTCTGATGCCGGTCAAGCATGGTTCGCCGACGCGGCCGATGCCCGGTTATTCGCTGGACGTGCTGGACGATGCCGGCCATCCGGTGCCGCGCGGCACGCTCGGCAATATCGTCATCACGCTGCCGCTGCCGCCCGGCTGCCTCGTCAGCTTCTGGAATGCCGACCAGCGGTTCCGCGAGGCCTGCCTCGACGAGTTTCCGGGGTACTACAAGACGGCAGATGCCGGGGTGATGGACGAAGAGGGTTATATCTTCGTGATGGCGCGCACCGACGACATCATCAACTGCGCCGGCCATCGGCTTTCGACAGGGGCCATGGAGGAAGCCTGCGCCAAACATCCGGACGTCGCCGAATGCGCGGTGATCGGCGTGCACGACGCAACGAAGGGGCAGATCCCCTGCGGCTTCATGGTGCTGAAGAACCATGTTTCACGGGAAACCGCTGATATCGCGAGAGAAGTGGCCGAAATCGTGCGCAACGAGATCGGGCCGGTCGCGGCGTTCAAGACGGTCATGGTGGTTCACAAGCTGCCGAAGACCCGATCGGGCAAGATATTGCGCGGCACCATGCAGAAGATTGCCGACGACATGCCGTGGAAAATGCCGGCGACGATCGAGGATGCAGCGGTGCTGGACGAGATCACTGCGATCCTGAAGGCGAACGGTTATGCCCGCGAGGGCAGCGGCCTGAAACAGAGCGCCTGAACGAAAAAGCCCCGGATCGTCTCCGGGGCTTTTCATGCAATCGAAATGGTTCGATCAGAAGCGCTCGTCTTCCTCGTCGTCGTCGCGGCGGGTGGACTTGAGCGACGAGAGCTTGGCGAAAACGGCGTCCGCGTCGATCTCCTTTTCCTTCTCTTCCTCGCGCTCGTTGCGATAGCTGAAGCCGAGGTTTTCGGTTTCAGCCGCAGGCTGCAGGGAAGCGCCGAGTTCGGCGGCGGTCGGCAGCGGACGGCCCTTGGAAGCGCGCTCGACTTCGAGGTCGAGGTCGATCTGGCTGCAGAGGCCGAGCGTTACCGGATCCATCGGCGTCAGGTTGGTCGAGTTCCAGTGGGTGCGCTCGCGGATCTGCTCGATCGTCGATTTGGTGGTGCCGACGAGGCGGGAAATCTGTGCGTCTTTCAGTTCCGGATGGTTGCGAACCAGCCAGAGAATGGCGTTCGGGCGATCCTGACGCTTGGAGACCGGCGTGTAGCGCGGGCCGCGGCGTTTCGATTCCGGCACGCGAACCTTCGGCTCCGAAAGCTTCAGCTTGTGATTGACGTCCTTTTCGCCGCGTTCGATTTCATCGCGCGAAAGCTGGCCGGTGGCGATCGGGTCCAGGCCCTTGATGCCCTGCGCCGCTTCGCCATCTGCAATCGCCTTCACCTCGAGCGGGTGGAGCTTGCAGAAATTGGCGATCTGTTCGAAGGAAAGCGCGGTATTGTCGACCAGCCATACAGCGGTCGCCTTCGGCATGAGCAATTGTTGAGCCATGGGTATAGGTCCTCTGTCCGTCCGCGCCGGTGTCGCGGGCCGTGGGTATCAACCACAATTTCCGGGAATTTACCGCCCTATAATCGAATTGGGACAGAATTGCAAATCTTTGAAGCGAGATCGTCGCACCGAGATGAACCGTTTGTCTAATTGCCGCCCTTGCCTCACCTGTTATGAATGCGGCACATATCGCTGACGGCTCGATGCGTCGTCATGCGTGCCAATTCAGGGAGGTGTTCATGTCGGAAAAAGTCTACCCGGTCCTCAAGTCTGCCAAAGCGAAGGCGCTCATCGACAAGGATAAATACGAAAAGTGGTACGAGGAGAGCGTTGAGGACCCGGACAAGTTCTGGGGCAAACATGGAAGGCGCATCGACTGGTTCAAGCCTTATACCAAGGTCAAGAATACCTCCTTCAAGGGCAAGGTCTCGATCAAGTGGTTCGAGGACGGCCTGACCAACGTTTCCTACAATTGCATCGACCGTCACCTGAAGACCCATGGAGAGCGCACGGCGCTGATCTGGGAGGGTGACAATCCCTATATCGACAAGAAGATCACCTATAACCAGCTCTACGATCAGGTCTGCCGGCTGGCCAACGTCTTGAAGAAACACGGCGTCAAGAAGGGCGACCGCGTCACCATCTACATGCCGATGATCCCTGAATCGGCCTATGCGATGCTCGCCTGCGCCCGTATCGGCGCGGTGCATTCGGTCGTGTTCGGCGGGTTCTCGCCGGAAGCGCTGGCCGGCCGAATCATCGACTGCCAGTCCACCTTCGTGATCACCTGCGA
>NZ_PVBK01000023.1:0-73241 GCF_002968535.1 Neorhizobium sp. T7_12
TTTCGAGAGAGGTCGATCCACTGTCGGTCACAGACACAGATCTGATCGAGATCTGCAACCACCTCAATGCCACGCCGCGCAAGTGCCTTGGCTATCGAACCCCGGCCGAAGTCTTCCGCAAAAAATTGCTCGCCCAGATGAGACACGCCGGTTAGCTTAAAGCAGCCCGCAAGTCGCGGTTCAGCATGAACTCACATCGGGAACGTTACAGACGAACGCTCGTTCTCTCTCTCGCTGAGGCTTCCCGGACCGTTGGCCTCTTCGTCAAGCTCGGCGCAAGCAAGCGTCCCTAACGTCGGCCTCACCCGGAATGATTCCGGTTCAGATTGAGGACAATGATATGTCGAACGAAACTACCCACCAGCCGTCCGAACAGTCGCTCGCGCTGTTCCTGCAGGACAACGACGCCGACAAGCTGACCGATATTCTGGTCGAGGCGCTCTACGAAACCTTCCGCATTCTCGAGGACGAAGTTCGTCCCGAAACGTTTCACTAAAACGTCCGTGCTGCTCGAGTGCTCGGACATGCTTGTCTTTCGCGTGCGAACATGATTGCCGTACGGCATTAGCAGCCCTCACGGATTCTCCCATCATGTTTGCAAGCGCCACGCCCTTCCTCACCATCGGCCTTCTGATTCTGTCGAACGTCTTCATGACCTTCGCCTGGTACGGGCACCTGAAATTCGAGAGCAAGCCGCTTTATCTCGTCATCATGGTGAGCTGGGGCATCGCCTTCTTCGAATATTGCGCCCAGGTGCCGGCAAACCGCATCGGCTACGGTTACTTCAATGCAGCCCAGCTGAAGACCATTCAGGAGATCATCACGCTCTCGGTCTTCGTCATTTTCTCCGTGCTTTATCTCGGCGAGCCAATTCACTGGAAGCAGATCGTCGGCTTCGGTTTCATCGCGCTCGGAGCGTTCTTCATCTTCACGAAATAGAGCGAATGCCGGGAACCGGCGCGCCACAGATGTGTTCGGGCCACCATGACGTCAGGTGGTGCGATGAAGAAGAGATCGGGCGATATCCGGATCGGCATTTCGGGCTGGACCTACAAGCCCTGGCGCGGCGTGTTTTATCCCGAGGGCCTGCCGCAGAAGCAGGAACTCACCTACGCCGCCGAGCATTTCCGCTCGATCGAGATCAACGGCACCTTTTACGGACTTCAACGGCCGGAGAGTTTTGCCACCTGGCATGACGCGACACCCGACGATTTCGTCTTCGCGATAAAAGGGTCGCGTTACATTACCCATATGCGCCGCCTCACCGACATCGAAACGCCCCTCGCCAATTTCCTGGCCTCCGGCGTCCTGCGCCTCGGCAAGAAGCTGGGACCCGTCCTCTGGCAGTTCCCCCCGCGGATGAAATTTTCGGCGGAACGTTTCGAGCCGTTTCTGAGGCTGCTGCCGAAGGCCACGGGAGATGCCGTCGACCTTGCGGGGCGGCACGATTCGCGCCTCGACGGGCGCGACTATGTGAAGACGGATGCGGATCGGCCGATCCGCCATGCATTGGAGATTCGCCACGACAGCTTCCGCTCGCAGGATTTCATCGACCTGCTGCGCCATTATAAGGTCGGCTTGGTCGTCGCAGACACGGTCGAGTGGCCTCTCCTGATGGATCTCACCGCCGATTTCGTCTATTGCCGCCTGCACGGCTCCGAGCAGCTTTATGTCAGCGGATATGATGACGAGGCTCTCGACCGCTGGGCGCAGCTCATCCGCCAATGGACGAAGGGTCGCGACCCGAAAGACGCGGAACGCGTGGGGCCGCCTTCCCCACCGCGTGCGCACGGCCGGGATGTCTATGTCTACTTCGACAACGACGTGAAAGTGCGCGCCCCGCGGGATGCCCAGGCCCTCGCCGACCGGCTTGATGCGGGGCCGATTTCGTCGATTGCGAAGACCGCCAGACGCGCCTGAACGGGAGGTTTTCGCTTTTCCGTCGGCATGCCTTCATTTCTATCTCGGTTTGATTTAGAGACAGTCCTTCAATCCGCCTTTTCCGGGCGGTAGGACTGTTCGCAAGGTATGTTGATAAATGCTTGATTCCCTCAGAAACGCCGCCCGCTCCTGGGTTGCCAAGTCGCTTCTCCTGCTTCTGGTTGCCTCGTTTGCCGTCTGGGGTGCTTCTCAGTCGTTGGTGACGACCGGCGGCAACACGGTGATGACCGTCGGGGACCAGCAGATTTCGAGCGAGGAATTCCGCCTCGCCTACCAGCGGCAGATCGCCAATCTCAGCCGCCAGTTCGGGACACAGCTGACGGCCGAGCAGGCCCGCGCCTTCGGCATCCAGAACGAGGTGTTCACGCAGCTCGCAGCCGGCGCCGCGCTCGATCAGCTTTCCGACGACATGAACCTCGGCCTTTCGGAGGACCGCCTCGCCAACCTGATCGCCGAGGACCCGGCCTTCAAGGGCGTCAACGGCCAGTTCGACCGCAACCTCTTCACCTCTCGCCTGCGCAATGCCGGCATTCGGGAGGACGACTACATCAAGGAGCGCAGCAAGGTCGCGGTCCGCAGTCAGATCGTCGAGGCAGTTTCGGATGGCTTCCAGCCGCCGAAAGTGCTGGTCGATGCCTTGAAGAGCTATCGTGACGAAACCCGCACGATCGACTACATCCTGCTCTCCAACGCCAATATCGATCCAGTGAAGGCACCGGCAAACGATGTACTCGCCGCCTGGTTCGAGGGCGTGAAGACCCGTTACCGCGCACCCGAATACCGCACTTTCACCTATGTGAAGCTGCAGCCGGGCGACATCGCCGACGCATCTTCGATTACCGACGAAGCGGCGCGCGCCGAATATGACAAGCGCAAGGACAGCTTCAAGACGCACGAAACCCGCACGATCGAGCAGCTCCCCTTCCCCAACAAGGAAATGGCGCAGGCGGCCGCGACGCAGCTGAAGGACGGCACCGCCACTTTCGACCAGATCATCAAGGATCAGGGCAAGACGGCGACGGACGTTCGGCTCGGCGATTTCACCAGGGAGAACGTGCCTGATCCGGCCTTTGCCGATCCGGCCTTCAAGGTCGCTGCCAGCGGCGGGACGACGCCGGTCATCGACGGCACCTTCGGCCCGGTCATCCTGCGCGTCACCAATATCCGCCCGGAGACGACGCGTTCGTTCGACGAGGTCAAGGAAGACATCCGCAAGCGGCTTGCCGTCTCTTCCGCGTCGCAGGAAGTTTTGAGCGTTCACGACCGTTTCGAGGACATGCGCAGCGGCGGCACCCCGCTCGAGGAGACTGCCAAGGCGCTCAACCTCAAGGCCGTCACCGTGACATCCGATGCCTCCGGCCGCGACGAGAAGGAGCAGCGCATCACCGAATTGCCGGCTTCCACCGCGCTGCTCGGCGATGTATTCCGGACCGAGCCCGGCGCCGACACCATTCCGGTCAACCTCGGCAATGACGGTTATGTCTGGTTCGAGGTGCGCAACATCGTGCCCGAGCGCGACCGCCCGCTCGCCGATGTGCGCGAAAAGGCCGTCGCCGACTGGACCGCCGAACAGCAGCGCCAGGCGCTCACCGCCCGCGCGACGGAGCTCAAGAGCCGCCTCGACAAGGGCGAGACGCTTGCAGCCATCGCCACCGAACTTGGCGTAGCGGTCGAAAACAAGCAGGGCCTGCGCCGTGGCGCCGAGGACGCGATCTTCGGCAACGAGGCGATTTCGGCGGCCTTCTCCGGCTCGGTCAACAAGACTGCGACAGCGATCGGTTCCGACGGTGAAAGCCGCCTTCTGATGAAGGTGGCCGCCGTCGACCAGGCAACGACGGATGCGGTTTCCGGCGACCAGCAGCTGCAGCAGATGGCGAACGCCGCCGGTGACGACATGCTCGATCAGATGGTCAACAGTCTGAAGACAAGCTACGGCGTGTCCGTCAACCAGACCGTCGTCGATCAGGCCATGCTGCAGTAAACCAGAGGGACGGCCGACCATGCCTGAGCTGAAACCCCTGCTTGCCAAGGTTGCCAATGGCGAGAGCCTCAGTCACGAAGAGGCGCGAGGCGCTTTCGACATCCTGATGTCCGGCGAGGCGACGCCCTCTCAGATCGGCGGCTTCCTGATGGCGCTGCGCGTGCGCGGCGAGACGGTTGCCGAGATCACCGGCGCGGTCGAAACCATGCGATCGAAGATGCTGCCCGTCTCCGGCCCTGCCGACGCCATCGACATCGTCGGCACCGGCGGCGACGGCCTCGGCACCTACAACATCTCGACGCTTGCCTCCCTGATCGTCGCCGGCTGCGGCGTCCCGGTCGCCAAGCACGGCAACCGGGCGCTGAGTTCGAAATCCGGCACTGCCGATACGCTGTCGGTTCTGGGCGTCAACCTGGAGATCGGGCCCGACCAGATCTCCCGCTGCATCACGCAGGCCAGTATCGGCTTCATGTTCGCCTCGATGCATCACGCGGCGATGCGCCATGTGGGGCCGAGCCGCGTCGAACTCGGGACCCGCACGATCTTCAACCTGCTCGGCCCGCTTTCAAACCCTGCCGGGGCCAAACGCCAGCTTCTCGGCGTGTTCGCGCCGAAATGGCTGGGACCGATCGCCGAAGTCCTGCGCGATCTCGGTTCGGAGACAGTCTGGATCGTCCACGGGGACGGCATGGATGAGATCACCACCACGGGCATTACCCAGGTGACGGCGCTGGAAGGCGGCAAGATCCGTTCTTTCGAACTGACGCCGATGGATTTCGGCGTTCAGCCTGCAACACTCGACGAACTCAAGGGCGGCGATGGCGTGCACAACGCGGCCGCATTGCGCGCAGTGCTCGGTGGTGCCAAGAATGCCTATCGCGATATTTCGCTCTGCAATGCGGCTGCCTCGCTGGTCGTCGCCGGCAAGGCGGAAACGATCGCCGACGGCATGAGGCTTGCCACCCGTTCGCTGGATGGCGGTCAGGCGGCTGCCGCGCTCGACCGTCTGGTTGCCGTCTCGAACGAAAAGGATTGAGGTCATGACGGATATCCTCAAGAGGATCGAAGCCTACAAGCGCGAGGAAATCGCCGCTGCCAAGGCAAGCGTACCGCTTGCGGAGCTGAAGGCCCGTGCAGCGGACCAGCCCTCCCCGCGCGGCTTTCATCGCGCACTGAAGGCGAGGCAGGATAGCGGTGCCTTCGGGCTGATCGCCGAGATCAAGAAGGCAAGTCCGTCCAAGGGCCTTATCCGCCCGGATTTCGATCCGCCTTCGCTTGCAGCAGCCTACGAAGCCGGTGGCGCCACTTGTCTCTCCGTCCTCACCGATGCGCCGAGCTTCCAGGGCGCACCGGAATTCTTGACGGCGGCCCGCAACGCCTGCTCGCTGCCGGCGCTGCGCAAGGATTTCATGTTCGAGACATACCAGATCCACGAGGCGCGCGCCTGGGGCGCCGACTGCATCCTGCTGATCATGGCCTCGCTTTCCGACGACGAGGCGCGCGAGCTTTACGACGTTACCGCCGAACTCGGCATGGACGCGCTGATTGAGGTGCATGACGAAGAGGAGACTGAGCGGGCGCTGAAACTCCCCTCGCCGCTGATCGGCATCAACAACCGCAATTTGCGCACCTTCGAGCTTAACCTCGAAACGAGCGAGCGGCTGGCGCCGATGGTGCCGGCCGACAGGCTGCTCGTCGGCGAAAGCGGCATCTTCACCCACGAGGACTGCCAGCGCCTGAAAAAGGTCGGCATCAACACCTTCCTCGTCGGCGAGAGCCTGATGCGCAAGGATGACGTGGCCGCCGCCACACGCCTTCTTTTGACCGGCGAGGCTACGGCCCAGGCGGCGGAATAATGGCTGGCCTCACCCATATCGGCGCGTCCGGCGAGGCGCATATGGTCGATGTCGGCGACAAGGCCGAAACCAGCCGCTCCGCGACCGCCGAAGGTTATGTCCGCATGCTGCCGGAAACGCTGGCAACGATCCGCGAGGGCAATGCCAAGAAGGGCGACGTGATCGGCACGGCGCGGCTGGCCGGCATCATGGCCGCCAAGAAGACCTCGGATCTCATCCCGCTCTGCCACCCGCTGATGCTGACCAAGGTGGTCGTGGATATCGCCGAGGACGAGGAGCTTCCGGGCCTCCGGGTGACCGCAACCGCCAAACTCACCGGCAAGACCGGCGTCGAGATGGAAGCACTGACGGCCGCTTCGGTCGCCTGCCTGACGATCTACGACATGGCCAAGGCCGTCGACCGGGCCATGGAGATCGGCGGTATCCGCCTTCTCGAAAAGACCGGCGGCAAATCCGGAACCTATCGCGCGGAGGACTGAGACATGGCGCTACTGCCCGTTTCCGAAGCGAAGAACCGCCTGCTCGGCAAGGCCAATCCGATCGGCACGGTGGAGACGGTCGCTCTTGGCGAAGCGGACGGTCGGGTCCTTGCGACGGACCTCGTTGCCCGCCTCACCCAGCCTCCCTTCGACGCATCTGCCATGGATGGCTATGCGCTCAAGGCTTCCGACGCACCGGCGATCGGGGCCGAACTGACCGTGATCGGTACCGCCGCCGCCGGCCACGCCTTCGAAGGCACGGTTGGCAAGGGCGAGACCGTGCGCATCTTCACCGGCGCCCCGCTGCCGGAAGGTGCCGATTCCATCCTCATCCAGGAGGATGCCGAAAAGCTCGAAGGCGACCGCATCCGCACCAGGTTCGAAGTCATCAGGGGCCGGCATGTGCGCCCCCGCGGCCAGGATTTCGCCGAGGGCGAAGCCGTGCTGCCGGCCGGCACGCTCATCGACTTCTCGCATCTGACGGTCGCTGCGGCCATGAACCACCCGGAGCTTTCCGTCTATCGCCGCCCCCGCGTCGCAGTCCTTGCAACCGGAGATGAGCTCGTCCCGCCCGGCGCCACGCCCGGGAGCGCGCAGATCATCGCCTCCAACACCTTTGGCGTTTCCGCGCTTGTGCGCGACAATGGCGGCGAGGTCCTCGATCTCGGCATCGTCCGCGACCGGCCTGAGGATATCACCGCGGCCATCGACAAGGCCCGTGCGGCCAAGGCCGACGTGCTGGTGACCCTCGGCGGCGCCTCGGTCGGCGATCATGACCTGGTGCAATCGACGCTGAAAGCGGCCGGCATGGAACTGGATTTCTGGCGCATCGCCATGCGGCCGGGCAAGCCGCTGATGGTTGGCGCACTGGGCGAAATGCATGTTCTCGGCCTGCCCGGCAATCCGGTCGCGAGCCTCGTCACCAGCCTGCTCTTCCTCGAACCGCTGATCCGCAAGCTCGCGCACCTGCCGGAGAAGCGCAGGGAGGTGCAGGGCGTCGCGGCAAGCAAACTTCCCGCCAACGACCAGCGCCAGGATTATCTGCGCGCCAGGCTGACGAGAGACCGCGACGGCAATCTCGTCGCGGAGGCCTTCGCGAAGCAGGACTCATCGATGATGAAGATCTTTGCCCATTCCGACGGCCTCATCATCCGCCCGGCGCACGCGCCGGAACTGCCGGCCGGCGCGCCCTGCCCGATCCTGCTGATCCGCCCTTGAGCTGATCGGGTCCGTCCGGCGCCCGGTCTCCATCCGCGAGCCGAACGGCCGCGACGAGACTATTCCTCGTCCTGCTCCCGCTCTCGCTCCGTCAGCACCCAGACGTGACCGGCCGGATCGAAGATCGAGGCAACCTGGCGACCATCCATGTCCGTCTGGATCCTGTCGCGCATCATGCCGCCGAATTGGAACGCCGCCTCGACCACGCTTTCGACATCCGGCACCGTCAACTGGAAGATCGTGCTGACGGCGCCGTCGTTTTTCGGATGGTAAGGCCCCTGATAGGAAGGTGCTGACTCCCTTTCCGGATCGGATCCGCAGACGACAATGCCGATCGGTCCGAGCTGCAGCTCGATCATCATCAGGCGCAGCATTTCATAGGAATTCGTTTCCGTGGCGCCGAAGACGTTCTTGTAGAACTCGGCCGTGTCGCGTTCGCGCCCCTGTGCCACGAACAGGCTCAAACTCAAGCTGAAATTACTACCCAACATCGTCCATGCTCACCCGTGATTCCCCGGCAGGATAAAGGAGTTATTGTGGTGGTGTCATGTCAGCCGTGGAGGCCTCCGGCCTTTAACGGACGCTATACACCGGATTCGCCGCCGGGGCCTGTATAACGCGCCCGTGGACGGATCAGGTGTCCGCTCTCAACCTGCTCCATGGCATGCGCCAGCCAGCCGGCGGTGCGCGAAAGCGCGAAGATGACGAGCGGCGCGTCTTCAGGGAGCTTGAAGGTCGCAGCAAGCGATGCCAGTGCGAAATCGATGTTGATCGGCTCGCCGAGCAGTTCCTCCCCCGCTTCGGCGAGCGTGACGTAGAGCGGTGGCGCTTCGAAGCTCGCCATCAGCGCCCGTGCCCGCGGATCGCCATGCGGATAGAGCCGGTGGCCGAAAGGCCGGACGACGCCTTCCGAGGACAGCATGCTGCGGATCGCCTCCCGCACGCCGACCGAAGCCGCCTTTTCCGCGAGCACCGTGACGCTGGTCCAGGCGCCGCCATGCCGCGGGCCTGTCAGCGTCGCAAGGCCGGAAAGCGCCGCAGCGGAGAGTGCGGCGCCCGACGACGCCGTCACGCGCGCCGCGAAGGCGGAAACGTTGAGTTCATGTTCGGCCGCCAGCACCAGTGCCCTGCGGATCGGCTCGGCCGCATCGGGCCGCTGCCAGCCGAGCGCCAGCCGCTCATGCAGGGGCAGCGGTTCCGGCCACGGCGCAAGCGCCATGGCGACGGAGGATAGCACGTCGGCTGCTTCCGCGCGCAGGATGGAGGGTTTTCGCCGCAGCGCCGGCAGGTCGCTCATCACCCGGGCGGCAAGCCCGGCAAAGGCCGCAGCCATACGGTTGGCGCCGCTTTGCCCTGCCCCGCCTGCGGTGACGCGCACGCTTTCCGTATCCCAGAGGAGTGCGGCGACCTCTTCCAGCGTCGCATGTTCGCAGAATTCGACGGCATCGCGGCCGCGATAGAAAAGCCGCTCGCTGGAAATCGTCGAGATTGTCGTCGGCAGGACCGGGTCGCCCCAGCGGATCGCGTCCGCTGCCACCGCCGCCGATTGTCGCCGCCCGGCATGCCGTTCCGAAAGGCGCTTGACGTCGTCGGCTTGATAGAGGCTGCGGCGCGGATCGGCAGGATCCGCCTTGGCGCGGATGCGGCCGCGGCTGACATTGGCATAAAGCGTCTGCGGTTTGGTCCCGAGGCGGGAGAGAGCTTCTTCGGCGGTGATCCAGAGCATGTTCATATTGATCGATTACATCAAGATTGACGTCAATAAGACTAGGTCGGATCATCACCTTCGTAAAGGAGAAACACTCATGAAAAACAACGGACTTGAAGATGTCATCGCCGCCGAGACTCGGCTTTCGGACGTGGACGGAGAAGCGGGCCGCCTCGTCATTCGCGGCGTATCTCTCGACCTGCTTGTCGAGCGCGCGACCTATGAAGACGCTGCAGCGCTGCTCCTCGATGGCTTCCTGGAACGTCCCGTCACCGCGGCCGATCTCAAGGCCCGCCTCGGCCAGGCCCGCGCCGAAGTTTTTGCGCATGTGCGCGCCGCAGATGCCGCACTTCTGAACCTGCCGCCTGTCGATGCCATGCGCGCCCTGATCGGGCGGTTGCCGGACGGCGAGGATTTCGAGACGACGCTTCGACTGCTGGCCGCTCCCGCCGTCTTCCTGCCGGCCGTGCTGAGGCTGCAGAAGGGAGAGATGCCGGTGGCGCCCACCCCGTCGCTTTCCCAGTCCGCCGATATCCTCGCCATGCTGAACGCCAGCCTGCCGACGCGTGAACAGGTCGCAGCGCTGGACGCCTATCTGGTGACGATCGCGGATCACGGTCTCAACGCCTCGACCTTCGCCTCGCGCGTCGTCGCCTCAACCGGCGCTGGCCTCACGTCATCGGTGCTGGCTGCCATCAGCGCGCTCAAGGGGCCGTTGCATGGAGGGGCGCCGGGACCGGTGCTCGACATGCTGGATGCGATCGGCAGCGACGACAACGCCAGGACCTGGCTCGGCCAGGCGCTCGATCGCCGCGAGCGGCTGATGGGGTTCGGGCACCGCATCTACCGCGTCCGCGATCCCCGCGCCGATGCGCTGAAAGGCGCATTGGCGCCCTTGGTCATGACCGGACAGGTGGACCCCGACCGCATACGGCTCGCCGAAGCCGTCGAGCAGGCGGCGCTCGCCATCCTCAGGGAGCGCAAGCCGGACCGGCCGCTCGACGTCAATGTCGAGTTTTACACGGCCCTGCTCCTCGATGCGCTGAAATTTCCGCGGGCTGCCTTCACCGGCGTCTTTGCGATCGGCCGCACGGTCGGCTGGATCGCCCATGCCCGTGAACAGGCGCTGGAAGGTCGGCTGATCCGGCCCCGCTCGGTCTATGTCGGCCCCCTGCCCCAGGCGGCATGACTGGCGATCACATCTGGATGGACATGCCGCCGTCGACGGTCAGCACATGGCCATTGACGAAGGAGCCGGCGTCGCTTGCCAGGAACAGCGCGGCGCCGGCGATCTCTTCGGGCCGGCCCCAGCGCTGCAGCGGCACGCGCTGGCGCATGAATGCGATCATGTCGGGTTCCGCGGAAATCGCCGCATTGGTCTCGGTGGCGAACATGCCGGGCGCAATCGCATTACTAGTGACGCCGAATGGACCGTATTCGACTGCCAGGCTTCGCACCAGACCGGTCAGGCCCTGTTTGGCGACGGGATAGATGGCATCGCCCGAACGGGCCATGTTGCCGATGATCGACGTGACCGAGATGAGACGGCCATGGCCCTGAGCCTTCATGATATCAGCGGCCTTGCGGGACAGCGCGATTGCCGAGAGCAGGTCGGTCTGGATCAGGTTGAGGATTTCGGCACTCGCTGAACGCTGCAAACGGGCGCCGGTCGCGGGCGCCGACATTGTTGACCAGGATATCCAGCCGGCCGTGATCTGTGTGGAGTTTTGCGATCGCCTCGCGTCCGGCATCGAGATCTGCGACGTCAAAGGCGGCAGCGCTCGCCTTGCCGCCCGCACCCTTGATGGAAGCCACTGCCTGTTCGAGCAGGTCGCCGGAGCGGCCGCTGAGCACCACATGCGCGCCGGCCTCCGCCAGAGCCTTGGCCATCTGCAGGCCGAGCCCTCGGCCGCTGCCGGTCACCAGCGCCACGCGCCCGATGAGGGAAAATCTGTCGAAAATGGCCATATCGCACCGCTGAAATGAAAAGAGCAATTCGGCGAAGCATAAGGGATGTTGAAGCATTCCCGCCAGTGCGAAAACAGAAGGTCTCCGCCTGACGGCAAAAAGGCAGGATGCGAGACCCTGCCTTTTTGAATTTGCTCAGACGAGGCGACTCTGTTCCAGGGCTGCTTCGATGAAGCTCGCAAACAGCGGATGCGGATCGAGCGGCCGGCTCTTCAGTTCCGGGTGGTACTGGACGCCGATGAACCACGGATGGTCCGGATATTCGATCGTCTCCGGCAGCACGCCATCCGGCGACATGCCCGAGAACACCAGGCCGCAGCTTTCCAGCCGGTCCTTGTAGTCGACATTCACCTCGTAACGGTGGCGGTGACGCTCGGAAATATCGGTCGAGCCATATATCTCCGCGATCTTGGTTTCCTTCTTGAGCGCCGCCTTGTAGGCGCCAAGGCGCATCGTGCCGCCGAGGTCACCGGCGGCCGAGCGGACTTCGAGCTCGTTGCCCTTGACCCATTCGGTCATCAGGCCGACTACCGGCTCCTTGGAAGGGCCGAATTCCGTCGACGATGCCTTCTCGATGCCGGCGAGATTGCGGGCAGCCTCGATGACGGCCATCTGCATGCCGAAGCAGATGCCGAAATACGGCACCTTGCGTTCGCGCGCGAAACGGGCCGCATTGATCTTGCCCTGCGAGCCGCGCTCGCCGAATCCGCCCGGTACCAGGATACCGTGAACCTTTTCGAGCCAAGGTGCCGGATCTTCCTTCTCGAAGATTTCCGACTCGATCCACTCAAGGTTGACCTTGACGTGGTTGGCGATGCCGCCGTGATGCAGCGCCTCGATCAGCGACTTGTAGGCGTCCTTGAGGCCCGTGTACTTGCCGACGATCGCGATCGTCACTTCGCCTTCCGGGGTGCGGATGCGGTTGCAGACCTCTTCCCAGGCGTCGAGGCGCGGCTTGGGGGCCGGTTCGATGCCGAAGGCGGCGAGCACCTCACTGTCGAGGCCTTCCTTGTGATAGGCCATCGGCACGTCGTAGATATTGGCGACGTCGAGCGCCTGGATGACCGCGGACGGGCGGACATTGCAGAACAGCGACAGCTTGCGGCGTTCGGCCTCCGGGATTTCCCGGTCGGCGCGCACCAGCAGGATGTCGGGGGCAATCCCCATCGCCTGCAGCTCCTTGACGGAATGCTGGGTCGGCTTGGTCTTCAATTCGCCGGCCGCCGGAATGAACGGCATCAGGGTCAGGTGGAGGTAGATCGCGGTGCCGCGCGGCAGGTCGTTGCCGAGCTGGCGGATCGCTTCCATGAACGGCATCGCCTCGATGTCGCCGACCGTACCGCCGATCTCGCAGATGACGAAATCATAGTCGTCATTGCCTTCGGTGACGAAATCCTTGATCTCGTTGGTCACGTGCGGGATCACCTGGACGGTCGCGCCGAGATAGTCGCCGCGGCGTTCCTTGTCGATGATGTTCTTGTAGATGCGACCCGTGGTGATGTTGTCGGTCTTCGTCGCCGAGCGCCCCGTGAAGCGCTCGTAGTGACCGAGATCGAGGTCGGTTTCCGCCCCGTCGTCGGTGACGAATACCTCGCCGTGCTGCGTCGGGCTCATCGTGCCCGGATCGACGTTGAGATAAGGATCGAGCTTCCTCAGCCGAACCCGGTAACCTCGTGCTTGTAACAAAGCTCCGAGTGCCGCGGCCGCAATTCCTTTTCCGAGGGAAGAAACCACGCCGCCAGTTATGAATACATATCGCGCCATGGGATTCACCGGATACCTTTTCATTGGTGATTCCGCCAGCCCAAATCGTCTGCTTTATAAAAACGGCTGTGGAATCTTCACAAAATAAAACCGGCAGGCTTTTGGCCTGCCGGAGCTTCAAACGTTGACCGAGCCTTATTGGCCGGTCGGAACACCCGTCGGCGCAGCCGGAGCGGCAGGCGCCGAACCGGTCGCTGGGGCCGCAGGAGCGGGCGTTGCAGGGGCAGCACCAGTCGCCGGGGCTGCCGGAGCGGATGCGCCGGAACCGGACGGAACGCCGTTGCCTGCCGGAGCGGGTGCGGGTGCCGGGCCGAGCTGGTCGAGAATGCCGCCGCCGGTGCCCTGCTGGCTCTGCGGGATGCGGTTCAGGATGTCGCTCGGACGGGATTCGTACCGCGCGAGGATGCCGAGCGCCAGCGAAGTGATGAAGAACAGCGTCGCGAGGATGGCGGTCGTGCGGGTCAGCGCATTGGCGGTGCCGCGTGCCGACATGAAGCCGGAGCCGCCGCCGATGCCGAGCCCGCCGCCTTCGGAGCGCTGGATCAGCACGACGCCGACAAGCGCCAGCACGATCATGAGATGAATAACGATCAGAACGGTCTGCATGAATTAAAGATCCCTGCCCCTCGACGAGGCAATAGAAGAAGATTGGCGGCTCTTTACATGAGGCTCGCGTGCATTCCAAGCCCTTATCAAAAAGCTTTAGGCCGTCAGTCCCTCATAGACCCGATAGATGGCGAGAAAGTCCTCGGCTTTCAAGCTCGCGCCGCCGATCAGTGCGCCGTCGACATTCTCGACGCCCATCAACTCCCGGGCATTGCCGGGCTTGACCGAACCGCCATAGAGGATGCGCATCTGTCTGCCTTCGTCGCCGAACCGCTGGACGAGTTCTGCCCGCATGAAGGCATGGGCGATTTCGATATCCTTGACGGTCGGCGTCAATCCGGTGCCGATCGCCCAGATCGGTTCATAAGCGACGACGGTGTTGGCGGCGTTTGCCGAGAGGGGCAGCGAGCCGAAAATCTGACGTTTCAGGATATCGAGGGTCTGGTAGGCGTCGCGTTCGTCGCCGGTTTCGCCGATGCAGACGATCGCCGTCAGGTCGGCGGCATAGGCAGCCTCCGCCTTGGCGCGGACCAGATGATCGGTCTCCGCGTGGTCAGCACGGCGCTCGGAATGTCCGACGATCACATAGGTGCCGAAACA
Source organism: Neorhizobium sp. T7_12 (assembly GCF_002968535.1). NCBI lineage: Bacteria > Pseudomonadati > Pseudomonadota > Alphaproteobacteria > Hyphomicrobiales > Rhizobiaceae > Neorhizobium > Neorhizobium sp. T7_12. The sequence goes on from NZ_PVBK01000023.1 coordinate 14,122, forward strand.
GTCGGCGATCATCTCCGCGGAAATGTCGCCGGTATGGGCGCCGCTGAGGTTCTGGTGGCAATCCTGGCCGCCGATTTCGAGCGGACTGTCGGTCGCCAGGGCGGTTGCGACATAGAGCAGCGTCGCCGGCGGGCAGATCAGCGTATCGACCTTTTCTGACAACGGTCCGATCACGCCATCGGCAATCGTCTTGATTTCGGTCAGGAACTCGCGGGTGCCGTTCATCTTCCAGTTTCCGGCAACGAGCGGGCGCACATCAGGCGTCATAGGCAAATATTTCCTCTCCGTTCGGTTCCGACCAGCAAAACCGAGGCCTCCGTCTATTCGGGAAACTGTTTTTAGACATATCCTGCGTGAATTGGTATGCAAAAGACAGGTTTTGGTTCAGGACCTTAGTTAACGGCCGGCATTTCAGTGGCCGGTCAGGAGAAAATTCAGGACCTTCCGCCAATCGACCATCCGGATCGGCGTGCCGTGGCTGCCCGTCGCAAACAGCGTGAACCGGGTCGGGTAGCGTGCGGCCTTCAGCTTGCGATAGACCGCTTCCTGATCCTGCGACTTGTAGACGCTGTCGCTGCCGCCATGCGCGAAATAAATGGGAAGCTTGCGCTTTGCCAAAAGCGATTTCGGCAATTCCGGGTCCGGCGGACCGCCGAGCTGGGCCATGCCCTTCAGATACCGGACGGCCTGCTCGTCGCGGCTGATGCCCTGGCATATAAACCCGCCCATCGACGCGCAGGCGAGGATCACCGGCCGTCCGGACGAACGGTCGAACGCGTAGCGGATCAGCGCGGCGATATCGGCAACCCCTTGGTCGTCGAACGAGGTGACGCTCGGTGAATAATAGGTGCCGCCATTGCCGGTAGCGAGGTTCTTCAGGCGGTTGAAATTGCCGCCGAACGTATAGTCGTTGACGCCGAGCCGGCGGTCACCGCCGCGGCCGTGGATGAAGATCACCGTGAAAGCGGCGCCGTCCACCTGTCCCACCCAGGTGACATCGAGCCGGCGCCCGGCCAGATTCAGCGTCTCGTTCTGTTGATAGCGCCTGACGCCCAGGGAAACATACTCGTCCTTGACGCGCCGTTCCGGCTCGCGGTCGCGGCCGTTGATGTCGCGCATTTCCTGGTAGTCGATCACCTCATAGGCGCCGCCGTCCAAGGATTTCAGCACCGTCATCTGGGAAAAAAGCTCATCCTTGAAGGGCTTTATCGGCCCTTGCTGCGCTTGCGCTGAAGCTGCGGCAAGAGTTGAGAGGACAGCAAGAAACGTGCCGAAAATGAAATGAACTGTGGACATGCTTTGTTTCATCCGGTTCCTTCAGCCTCGCAAGCTTGCCATGGCCCGATCGGCGCAGCATTGGTGAAAAACGACCGTTTCCATGCGGCATCGCGAAAAAGCCGGGTTTCTGGCAGAATCGCGAGTGATTCGAAACAGCACGAGATGGGTATGGCTTCCTCTTCCGCACCCCGACAGGTAGTACCGACGCAGCCAATGGATGACAATAACGACCTTTTTGCCGATTTGCCGGTGACAGCCAAGGCGGTCGCCGCCGAACCTGCGCCCGCCCTCAAGGCCGAGCCCTCGACACCGCGCCCGGCGCCGACGACACTGTCCGGCGACGACTACGGCGCCTCCTCGATCCGCGTGCTCGAGGGCCTGGAACCGGTCCGCATGCGCCCCGGCATGTATATCGGCGGCACCGACGAAAAGGCGATGCATCACCTCTTCGCCGAGGTCATCGACAATTCGATGGACGAAGCGGTCGCAGGCCATGCGGACTTCATCGACGTACATCTCGATGCCGAGGGCTTCCTGACGGTCACCGACAACGGCCGCGGCATCCCCGTCGAGAATCACCCCCAGGTTCCGGGCAAATCGACGCTCGAAGTGATCATGACCAAGCTGCATGCGGGCGGTAAGTTCGACGGCAAGGCCTATGAGACATCCGGTGGTCTGCACGGCGTCGGCGTTTCCGTCGTCAATGCGCTCTCCGATCTTCTCGAGGTGGAAGTCGCCCGCAATCGAAAACTCTATCGCCAGCGTTTTTCGCGCGGCATGCCGCAGGGCGGCCTGGAGGAACTCGGCGACGTCCATAACCGTCGCGGCACCAGGGTGCGCTTCCATCCCGACCCGCAGATCTTCGGCGACCATGCGAAATTCGATGCCGGCCGCATCTTCCGCATGGCACGCTCCAAGGCCTATCTGTTCGGCGGCGTCGAAATCCGCTGGAGCTGCGATCCGGGCATGGTTGCCGCCGGCGGCGACATTCCGGAAAAGGCGGTCTTCCACTTCCCCGGCGGCCTGAAGGATTATCTTTCCGCCACGCTCGGCAAGGACTTCACGGTGACGCGCGAGATCTTCGCCGGTCGCACCGAAAAGACGGGCGGCCACGGCGCCATGGAATGGGCGATCACCTGGTATGGCGGCGATCCGGAACTGCATTCCTATTGCAACACCATCCCGACGCCCGAGGGTGGGACGCATGAGGCGGGTCTGCGCATCGCGCTGACCAAGGGGCTCAAGAATTATGCGGACCTGACCCAGAACAAGCGTGCGAAGGAAATCACCACCGATGACGTGATGATCTCGGCGGTCGGCATGCTCTCGGTCTTCATCCGCGAACCGGAATTCGTCGGCCAGACCAAGGACAAGCTCGCGACCGTCGAAGCCCAGCGCATCGTCGAAAACATCCTGCGCGACCCCTTCGACCACTATCTTGCCGGCAATCCGGCGGAGGCCGCGAAACTCCTCGAATGGGTGATCGAACGCGCCGAAGAGCGCCTGCGCCGCCGCAAGGAAAAGGAAGTCAACCGCAAGACGGCGGTGCGCAAGCTGCGCCTGCCCGGCAAGCTCGCCGATTGCTCGCAGAACACCGCCGAAGGTGCCGAACTCTTCATCGTCGAAGGTGACTCGGCAGGTGGCTCCGCCAAGCAGGGCCGCAACCGCGCCAACCAGGCCATTTTGCCCTTGCGCGGAAAAATCCTCAACGTCGGCAGCGCCAGCCGTGAAAAGTTGTCGGCCAACCAGCAGATCGCCGATCTCATCCAGGCGCTCGGCTGCGGCACCCGCACCAAATACCGCGAGGAAGACCTCCGCTACGAACGCATCATCATCATGACCGATGCTGATGTCGACGGCGCCCATATCGCTTCGCTGCTGATCACCTTCTTCTACCAGGAAATGCCGGAACTCATCCGCGGCAACCATCTCTATCTGGCGGTGCCGCCGCTCTACGTCCTGCGCCAGGGGGGCAAGACCGTCTATGCCCGCGACGACGCCCACCGGGCGGAGCTGATGGAAACGGTGTTCAAGGGCAAGAAGGTCGAGATCGGCCGCTTCAAAGGCCTCGGCGAAATGATGGCGGCGCAGCTGAAGGAAACGACGATGGATCCCGCCCATCGCACCCTGCTGCGCATCTCGATCGACGACGTGGATTTCGAAGGCACCCGCGAAGCCGTCGACAACCTGATGGGCACCAAGGCGGATGCCCGCTTCCGCTTCATCCAGGAGCGCGCGGCGTTTGCCGAAAACCTCGATATCTGAGCCGGATTTCCGGCTCCGACATTTTCAAAGGCCCATATTTTCAAAGAGCTTGGGCGGCCACGATCAGCAGGCCGCCGATCACGCCGATATTGGCGATCCAGCCATTGATCGCGCCGTCGCGCGGAAAGCCGTCCTTGTTCCAGAAGTCGAGCATTATCCACGAGGCGATGAGCGTGAAGGCGACAAGCCCAAGTGCCGCCCAGCCGGCGTAAAAACCGAAGATCACCATCAAGCCGGCAAACACCTCGAAGATACTGCCGGTGATCAGTACTTGCCCCGGACGCGGTATGCCCCGCGCAGCCATCGGCGCGATCACCGCGGGAAGGATGAAGAAGTGCCGGACGCCGGCCACCACGAAAAGGCCCCCGATGAGCACGCGTCCGAAGACCATCAGGAATTCCGATGTGGTCATGGAAGTCAGCTCCGTTCGCCAAGCACCTTGGTAACCGCCCCGATCAACGCGACCGCCTCATAAGGCTTGAGGACGACAGGCGCAGAAAAGCTTGCCGGGATGATCGACTTGTCGCTGTAGCCGGTCGCAAAAATGAACGGAATGTCCCGGCGGATCAGTTCCTCGGCGATCGGCAGCGATGTGCCGGAGCCGAGATTGACGTCGAGGATCGCGACGTCGAACCTGAACTCCTTGAGCTTGCGGAACGCATCGGCGACAGAGGGCGTCGTCGTCACCTTGTCGATGCCATGCTCGGCAAGCATCGCTTCCACGTCCGCGGCGATCAGCATCTGGTCCTCGACCAGCAGGAATTCGAGATCCTGAAGCCGAAGCGTAGCCGTGTCATCGCTGACGGCGCTGCTGCTTTCCTCGGTTTCGACTTCCGCCAGCTCATCATCGCCATGGATGTGTTTCGATGGCACCACGAAGCGCGCCCTCACCCCTTCGGGCGGATATTCGATCTTCGCCTCGCCCTCCAGCTCGTAAGGCACGCTGCGGGTGATGAGGACGCTGCCAAAGCCGGCGCGTGACGGGAGGTTTACCGGCGGCCCGCCGTTCTCGGTCCAGACGAGTTCGCAATCGTGGTTGGCAAGCCGTCGCCACTCGACATCCAGCCGTCCGCCATTAACGGAGAGCGAACCGTATTTTGCCGCATTGGTCGACATCTCGTGCAAGACCAGCGCCATCACCGAAAAGGCGCGGCTGTCGAGCCATATGCGCGGGCCCCTGAGCGTGACGTTGCGCGTTCCCTCCCTGTAGGGCTTCAGCTCCGCTTCCAGAAGATCGGACAGCACGCCGCCGTCGCCGCCGCGCACCACCTGGTCATGGGCGAAGGCGAGTGCTTGGATGCGCCCCTTGAGCGAGCCGACATAATCCTTGAGGCTGACGTCGGCATCGACCGAGTGCCCGACCAGCGCCTTGATCACTGCAAGGATGTTCTTGACCCGGTGGTTGAGCTCCTCGTTCAGCATTCGCTGGCGCACGTCCGCCTTGCCGCGTTCGTCGGCCAGCAACTCGTTGTGATGCAGGACCACCTCGACAAGCACGGCGCGGATCGCGTCGGCGATCTCGCGGTCGGCATCGGTCCAGGGCTGTGCCTGCTGATGCACCATTTCCTTCCAGATGGCAAAACTCTTGCGGGGCGTCAATCGGTCGCCGAGCGGCCCCGTCTCGTAGGATTTTTCAGGATTGCCCGCCCAGTCGAGCGTCTGCACCTTTTCGCGGCGGAAGAAGAACAGGTAGTCGCGCGGCCTCTGCGAAAGCGGGATGGCCAGCAGGCCGCATATCGTGTCCGGAGAAACGGGCAGCCCTGGCAGATCTACGGAGAGCTGAAAGCTGGACCAGATCCTGCCGCCCGAGGCACCGCCGACAAGTTCGGCGAGCTCCGCGATCAGGTTCTGCGGCGGCACGGCCCCATCGCCGGTCCAAACGCCGTCGAGCAACAGGCCGACGCCGTCGCAGGTCAGCATCCGGCTGAATTCTCCAAGCGAACTGCGCAGCAGGCCGGTGATGTCCGCGTGGTGGGAGGCGGCCTGCAGGAAGCGGTCGAGCGACCGTCGCGCCTGACCCGCGGTCTCCATGAGCTGCCGCTGTCTCAATGCGCTCAGATGCAGCGAGAAGAACTCACCGAAGGTTTCCGCCGCCACCCGCTGCGGCATCGAGAGCACTTTCGGAGAATAATGGTGGCAGGCGATCAGGCCCCAGAGTTCATTGTCCACCACGACCGAAATCGACATCGAAGCGGCGACGCCCATGTTGCGCAGATATTCGCAATGGACGGGCGAAACGCTGCGCAGGTGCGCGAAGGACAGATCGAGCGCCTCGCCGGTCTCGTCGGTTTCCGGCACGATCGGGATGCGCGGGTTGCTGGCGTTGGAAATCACCCGCACCGTGTTCTTGACGTAAAGCGCGCGGGCCTGTTTCGGGATGTCGCCTGCCGGGAAATACTGGCCCTTGAAGCTTTCGAGGTCGCGCCTCTTGTATTCGCTGACGACTTTTCCGGCGCCGTCCTCCTCGAAGCGATAGATCATCACCCGGTCGTAGCCGAGCATGGCATAGATCAGCCGCACCGAGCTTTCGATCAACCGGTCGAGGCTGGCGACGTTGCGGATGCGGCTGATCAGCATGCGCGCCACTTCGAGCGGCTGGTCGGAATCGGTCGAGGCAGGCTCGAACTCCAGGATCACCTTCGATTCGAAACGATGGATCGCGACGTCGAAAGCGGCCCCGGAGGCAAATCTGAGACCATGCCGAAGCGCCGGTCGCGCCGGGTTATCGGAGGTGGCGAGCGCATTGCGCAATGTGTGCGCCGCCTCCCCGCCGACGATCTCCTCCAGCCGCCGGCCGTTGATGTCTCCCGTGATCGAAAGCATGTCCGCCACATTGGCGGAGTGTTGCACGATCTCCGCGCCAGCGGCGTCGCAGGCGATAAGGCATCCATGGGGTTGAATGCTGCCGGGGATATGGATCGGCTCTCGGTCGCAATTGCTAAGGTCGACCGCATCCCTGTGAGGCATGTTACAAGTCCCTGAAGACAGTCCGGCCAATACAATGGGGACAGCAGACGCTTCGGCATCCTTAAGGTTAGGAAAACGTCATCAAGAAGGTTTGCATCGTATTTCCGGCTCTGCCGGAAGGTGATTTCATATTTCTATCGCATCTGCCGTCTAGGGCAAGGAGTAAGCTTCCTTTTAATGGATGACGCATTAGTCTTGTACCAGCGGACCTCATAAGCCATATGATGGTGAAAACGAAAAAAGGAAATTCGGTGAGCGGAAATAACGATCGCAGAGGCCCGAAAGAGCCGCGCTGGCTTGGGCCGGTCGCACCGAGCAGGGTCGCGCTGATCCCGCCGATCTCCGCTGCTCGCTGGCTTCTCGTGCTCGTCGCCGCTGCCGGCATCTATTTCTTCCACGGATTCCTGGTTCCGGTTCTGGCCGCCCTGGTGATCGGCTTTGCCAGCTGGCCGCTTTATCGCGAGCTGCTGCGCCGGACCGGCGGCAACACCACCATCGGCGCCTCGCTCGCCATCATCTTCATTCTGACCTTCCTGATCGTGCCGATCGGCATCGCGATCTCCTATACGATCGGAGAAGTGCGCCAGTGGATCATCTGGGCGGCTGAAGTGAACCGTTTCGGCGCCCCGCCGCCCGCCTGGATCACCGGCCTTCCCTGGGTCGGCGAATGGCTGGGCATCCAGTGGGTCCAGCATGTCGGCTCGCCCGGTGCGGTCGGCGAACTCATCCAGATCGTCTCGGGCGCCAATATCGGCAATATCTACCGCGCCATCGTCGCGGCAGGCGACGGCGCCTTCCATCTGGTGCTGACGCTGCTCTTCATGCTGATCGCTCTGTTCTTCGTCTATCGCGACGGCGGCTCCTTCAGCGAGCAGATCGACCTTCTCGGCGAGCGCATCCTGCCGACCCGCTGGGAACGCATCTCGCGCATCGTTCCAAGAACGATCAGCTCCACCGTGACCGGTCAGACGCTGATTGCGATCGGCGAAGGTATCGTGCTCGGCATAGCCTACTGGATCGCCGGCGTCCCCTCGCCCGTCACCCTCGGCGTATTGACCGGCCTGATGGCGCTCATCCCCGGCGGCGCGCCGCTGTCTTTCACGCTGATCTCGTTTTATCTGGTCGCCAACGGTGCCTATGTCGCCGGCGGTGCGCTTTTCCTCTGGGGCACGGTCGAACTCTTCATCGTCGACAAGACGCTGCGGCCGCGCTTGGTCGGCGGTCCGATCAAGCTTCCCTTCCTGCCAACATTCTTCGGACTCGTCGGCGGTGTCAGCACCATGGGTTTCCTCGGCCTGTTCATCGGCCCGGTCCTGATGGCGCTACTCGTCTCGATCTGGCGCGAATGGATCCGGGAAGTGAAAATGGCCGATGTGACCGAGGTCGAATCGGCCGACCTGGCCAAAGGGCCGGCGACGTCCCCGGACCTTCCGCCCGATCTTCCCGTGGTCAGGAAAGTCTCTTCTCCATGAAGATGCTGAGCGGATCGGGCCGGTAGTTCGAGAACGGCCCGATCTCTGAAAAACCGTAGGCGCGGTAAAGTCCGATCGCCTGCGGTTGATGGATGCCCGTTTCCAGCCGGATCGCCGACAGGTGGAGCTCGCGGCCCCGTTCCAGGATCGCATCCATCAGCCGTCTGCCGAGTTTCAGCCCTCGCGCCGCCTCGTCGACGAACATCCGTTTGATCTCCGCGGTGCCGTCACCCGCCTCGACCAGCGCACCGCAGCCCAAGATCGTGTCTCCATCGCGCGCCACGAAGAAGGAGACGCCTGGACCCTCGAGTGTCGCGACGTCCACCATGTGATTGCTCTCGGTGGGATAGAGCGAGGCCGCATAGGCGTTGGAGAGTTCAAGAAGCTTCAGTACGCCCGCCTGGCGTGGCGGTTCAATCGCGATCGTGACGGTCATTTCTGCCTCCGGGAGCTTTGGTAAAAGCATGACTTAACGGATGCGGCATGCCTGTGAAACCTGCCTTGGTCGGGCCAAGATTGTTCGATCTAAGTCATCCACCACATTCCAGGGGACGACATGAATTCCGCACTGATTGTCATGACCATTCTCGGCTGCAACGACGCCGGAACGGACTGCCACTATATTGCCACTGCTGAAAATCGCTGGCCGAGCATCGAATTGTGCAATTCCGTGTCGGAGCAGCAGCTGTCCGGTTATGCCAACCAGCCCTATCCGATGCTTATCGCCGTTTGCCAGAAGCCGGAAGCCGCCGAGATCGCCAATGCGCCGGTGCCGCGGGCTCGACCCGAGACGCCGCCGCCCGCACCAGCCGGACAGCCGGCCGCGACGCTTGCTCAGGAACCGGTGACGCAGCAGGAGAAGGAAACGCTTGCGGGCCGCGCCATCCAGCGGGTCAAGACCGTGCTTCCGACCACCGAAGGGGTGAAAACGCTGATGACCAGTCCGGTGCGGCTGGTCGAGAACGGCTATTCCTGGGTCGCCAAGAAGTTCCAGCGCTAAGCAGGCAGTTACGCCGCCAGCGACACTCCGTTTGCGTAGGACCGTGCGCTGAGCCGGACTTCCAGCCGATGCAGCTTCTCGATCATGTCGAGGAGGTCGGAGACCGGCGAAAGCTGCATGTCCGACCGCTGGAACTTTTCGAGCAGTAGGCCGGCAATATTGTCGAGCGCGCCGGTTGCCGCCGCCTTGCGCCAGAGGAAGACCGCTTCGACAAAGACGGCCGCGATATCCCGTCCGAGGCCCGAGGCTTCGAAGAGCGCCCGCACCGCATGCATACGGCCAGTCGCAAGGATTGCCCGCACGCGACGGTCGTCGAGCCCGGAAAGCGATACCATTGCGCCTGCGAAGAAATCGACCTTGCCGCTGCAGAGCGCATGGATGAGAAAGGCGGGCGTCAGCCGTCCGGCGATACGCAAATGTTCGACCAGACCGGGGATTTCCTCCTGCAGCACGGTGCCCGCAATCGCGACGGCCGCAGCCTCGCCCGCTTCGCGGGTCATGTGTTCGATCCGTGCCGGCGCCATGCTCGTCTGCACCAGTCCGGAGCCGGCAAGTGCTGCGGTAATGTGGTTGACGAGCATGTGGCGGGCGTCCGCAGGCAGCACGTCGCGCTCCAGCAGCAGGTTGCGGATTTCGCAGCAATGCCCGAACCGCTCGGCGATCCGCCGGAGCGAAACCCGGGTGATCGAGGCGGTCTCGTTTTCCAGCAGAATGGTGACTTCGCATTCGTCGCCAATCTCGGCGATCGCGGCCGCGACCCCGCGCGAAAGGTTCGGCCTTGCGGCGATCATTCCACGGGTCAGGCTGTCGCTGCGCCCGGCAAGGTCGACGAGGTCGTTTTCGGTAAGTACCGGCGAACAGGCGATGACCGTGCAGGCGATCTCCGGCTGGTCTTCGGCAAGGCATACGATGACGGCCCGCGGCGCATTGGGAGAGTCCGCCAGAGCCTCCGCGAGCGCCAGGCGCACGTGCGGCGATGGATCGTCGAGGAGATAGGTCATGGCAAGGCCCGCGGCGCGATGCTGCTCACCGCCCATGGGCGAGTGGAGATAGGCCCGGCCGAGAGCATTGGCCGCCTTCGCCTTCTCGCCTGTTCTTGCCGTTTCTGCCCAACGAAGAAATGCCTGTACGATCACACTCGGCCTCGACTACACATGCCAGTTCGGATCTGGCTGGCTTGATCCGTCACGCTAATGCCAAAAAGTTTAAGATTGGTTCACCACGTTCCTTAACCATGGCGAAGTCCTTGAAAATACGGTCCTGGTTTATCGTCGCCCCGTCTGCTGAGGCCTCAACGGTCCACTCGGCGGACGCGGATGTGGTCGTGCTCGATCTCACGGGCCTCCCTGAGTCGCGGAATGCGGTTGGGGATTTCTGCCGGGCATGGGCCGACTTGGCGCCGGTCGCCGGCCTCTCGTTTCTCCTGCCGGCTTTCTCTTCGGCACGGACGGAGGCCGCCATCGATCTCGCCATCCAATATGGCGCCGCTTCGGTCGTGCTTTCGGGCGCCCGCAGCGGGGCCGAAGTCCAGAGGCTCGACATGGCTTTGCGCGTGGCGGAAATCCGCGCGGGGCTGGCGCCAGGCAAGACACGGATCGTCGCGCTTGCCAATGCCTCCGGCATCCTTGCCGCTTCCAGCTTCGAACGCTGCAGCAATCGCCTGGCGGCCCTCGGCTGGGAAGGCAGCTATGATCCCTCCTCCGATACCGCGCGTGTTGCGGCTGGAACCATCGCGCTCACCGCCGCCGCTACAGGCATAGCGGCCGTCGACGTCGTCTCGCCCGCGGGGGACGCGGCTGCCTTCCTGTCTGACTGCGAAAGAGCAAGAGCGAACGGCTTCTCCGGCAAGCTCTGCCGCAGCTCCGATCAAATTCCGATCGTCAATCGGATTTTCAGCGTTTAGGCTCGGCGCCGGCCGGCCGGGTCATCTCGAACACGTCCGCGCCGCCGTCGGCATAGTCGCGATAACCCATGCGCGCAATCGGCCGGGCAAGCCCCATGTCGATCCGCCCGCCCCGCAGGATCTCTTCGCTGACATGGATGCCGACCACCTGGCCGAAAACCATGTAGGCCTCCGCCGGCTTGCCGTCCAATCCGATCGGCTGGATTACCTGCGTGACGCGGCATTCCAGCACCGTATAGGCCTCCGCGACATAAGGCGCATCGATGAGTTCCGCCATCTTGGCGGTCAACCCGGCCACCTCGAACTCGCTGACGCCGTAGGGCACCGGCTCCGAGGAGGCGTTCATCTGCTCGGCCAGATGACGGCTTGCGAGGCTTGCTGTGAAGACGCCGGTTTCCTCGGCGTTCTTCAGGCTGTGCTTTCGGCCGCTGGAGGAAAACATCACCAATTTCGGGCTGTCGGAAATGGCGTTGAAGAAGGAATAGGGCGACAGGTTCATGGACCCGTCCCTGCCCTTCGTGCCGATCCAGCCGATCGGGCGGGGCGCGACGATCGCCTTGAAGGGATCGTGCTTCAGTCCATGCTGGTTGGTGTCGGTCGTGTAGAACATCGAAAAATCCTATTCGCCGGCGTAGGTGACGATCTGCGACAATTCCGGCCGCGGGCGGTCCGGCGTCGCGAAATCGCTTGAGCCGATATGGATGAAACCGGCGATCTTTTCGCCCGGCTTCACGCCGAGGAGCGCCAGCGCCTCGTCGTCATAAGCGACCCATTCCGTACGCCAGTTGGCGACATAGCCATGCGCGTTTGCAGCCATCAGCATGTTGAAGCAGACGGCGCCGGCCGAAAGCACCTGTTCCCATTCGGGAATTTTCGGATGCGGCGCCGCGGTGCTGACGACGGCGACGACCAGCGGCGCACGGGTGAAGCGCATCAGCTCAGCCTCTTTGGCGGTATCAGCCATGTCGGGCGTCTTCTTCAGCGACAGGGCCAGAAACTGTTCGCCGAGCGTCCTGCGCAGGTTGCCGCGATAGACGATGACGCGCCAAGGGGCCAGTTTGCCGTGATCCGGAATGCGGGTTGCGAGGGTGAGAATCGCCTTCAGTTCTTCCTGCGACGGGGCCGGCTCCTTCATCTGGGCTACCGGCGTGGAATGCCTGTCGCGCAGAAAATCGATGAGTTTAACGTCATTTTGCATGGTCAAAGCTTTCATTTGGAGCTGGCGGTCGGGAAGGTCTTGAAATTGCCTTGTCATTGGTCTTCAAGTGACGTCTCGGAAAACAAGAGTCAACCGGTACAACAGATGGCAGGCACTTCCCTTGCGGCACGCTGGTTCCTCGCCGGAGCGATGGCTTTCGGCTCAGTTTTCAGCGCATTCGCCCAGGAAGAAGCCTTCAAGAATTTTCGCGCGCTGGACAGCACGGCGAAGATGCCCAAGCTCAATGCCTTCTCGGCTCTGCCCGGCGGCCCGCCCGGCTCACTCTCAAGGGACGTGCAGTTCGACGCCAAGCTGACGTCCGACGGACAGCCCATGCAGGAAGGCCTCACCTGGCGCGTCTTCAGCCCAATTGCCGGCGAAGACGGAAAATTGCCGCTGGTGGCCAGTTCCGAAGGCGGCTCGGCGTCGTTCCAGCTCCCCCCCGGCGACTATTTCGTCAATTGCGCCTTCGGCCGCGCCGGCGTCACCAAGAAACTGAAAGTCCCCGAAAGCGGAAACGTGCCGAAACAGACGCTGGTGCTCGATGCCGGCGGTTTCGTGCTGAATGCGGTTGCCGGTACCGACCAGCGCATTCCGCCCAAGGAATTGAGCTTTTCGGTCTATTCGGCTGATGTGCGCGACAACGGCGACCGGGCGCTGGTGATGTCGGACGTGAAGCCGAATACAGTCGTGCGGCTGAATGCCGGCACCTATCATGTCGTCTCGGAATACGGCGGCGTCAACGCGGTGGTGCGGGCCGATATCCAGGTGGAGGCCGGCAAGCTTACCCAGGCCGTGCTGCAGCATCGTGCGGCGCAGATCACCCTCAAGCTGGTCTCCCAGCCGGGCGGCGAAGCGATTGCCGATACGGCCTGGTCCGTCCTGACCGCCGCCGGGGACATCGTCAACGAAAGCGTCAGCGCTTTCTCCACCATGGTGCTGTCAGAGGGCGAATATCTTGCTGTCGCCCGCAACAAGACCAAGATCTATCAGCGCTCGTTCACCGTCAAAGCCGGCCGCAATACCGAGGTCGAAGTGCTGATGCGCGAAACGCCTCAGGTCGCCGGCGCCGTTGCCAACGACAGGAACTAGCCGGGTTTCCGCAGCAATCGCCGAACCTTAGCCAGCCCGACGACGCCATCTCATCTTATCGTTGCCCTATCGCATTTGATGGCGCCTGCATTCACAGGCGCCATCATCAGTTAGGTCAGGCTGCTGCCTTTGCCGCCTTCCTGGCTTCGAGGCGACGCAGCACGTCCGGCGGGGTTGCCTCGAGGCTGAGCGAGGCGATCGCCTCGTCCAGCGTCATCGAGGTCTGGGCCTGCGAGCCGAGGCGGCGGATGTTGACCGAACGCTCCTCGGCTTCCTTTTTGCCGCAGACGATGATGACCGGCACCTTGGTGACCGAGTGCTCGCGGATCTTGTAGTTGATCTTCTCGTTGCGGAAATCGGTCTCGACCACCATGCCCGCATCGCGAAGCGCTTCCGCCACCTCGCGACCGTAATCGTCGGCGTCCGAGGTGATCGTTGCAACGACCACCTGCATCGGCGCGAACCACAGCGGCATGTGGCCCGCAAAATTCTCGATCAGGATGCCGAGGAAACGTTCCATCGAACCGCAGATGGCACGATGGATCATCACGGGCTGGGTCTTTTCAGAGTTCTGGTCGATGTAAAACGCGCCGAACCGTTCCGGCAGGTTGAAGTCGACCTGGGTCGTGCCGCACTGCCATTCGCGGCCAATCGCGTCCTTCAGCGTATATTCGAACTTCGGACCGTAGAACGCGCCCTCGCCCGGCAGGATGCCGGTCTTGATGCGGCCTTCCGACTGCGCCTCGATCGTCTTCAGAACATCGAGCATAACGGATTCGGCGCGATCCCAAAGCGCGTCGGTGCCGACGCGCTTGTCCGGCCGGGTCGACAGCTTGACCACGACTTCCTTGAAGCCGAAATCCTCGTAGACCGACAGGATCAGGTCGTTGATCCGCAAGCATTCGGCGGCCATCTGCTCGTCGGTGCAGAAGACGTGCGCGTCGTCCTGGGTGAAGCCGCGCACGCGCATCAGCCCGTGCAGCGCTCCTGACGCCTCGTAGCGGTGCACGAGACCGAATTCGGCAAGCCGGATAGGCAGTTCGCGATAAGACTTCAAGCCATGCTTGAAGATCTGCACGTGACCCGGGCAGTTCATCGGCTTCAGCGCGAATACGCGGTTGTCCGCTTCCTTGTCTTCCGGATGCGTGAAGGCATAGGCAGACTTCACCGCGAACATGTTCTCCTGGTACCAGCCCCAGTGGCCCGACGTCTCCCAGAGCGAGGCATCGAGAACCTGCGGCGCGTTGACTTCCTCATAGGTACCGGCGAGCCGGCGGCGCATATAGGCCGTCAGCGTCTGGAACATGCGCCAGCCCTTGCCATGCCAGAAGACGACGCCCGGACCTTCTTCCTGGAAATGGAAGAGGTCCATTTCCCGGCCGAGTTTGCGGTGGTCGCGCTTTTCGGCTTCGGCCAGCACATGCAGGTACTGGTCGAGTTCTTCCTGCGTCGCCCAGGCGGTGCCGTAGATGCGGGTCAGCATGGCGTTGTTGGAGTCGCCGCGCCAATAGGCGCCGGCAACCTTCATCAGCTTGAAGGCCGTACCGATCTGGCCGGTCGAGGCCATATGCGGACCGCGGCAGAGGTCGAACCAGTCGCCTTGATAATAGATCTTGAGGTCCTGGTCTTCAGGGATCGCATCGATCAGCTCGACCTTGTAGCCTTCACCCTTGGCTGCGAAGACTTCGCGGGCCTTCTCGCGAGACCAGACCTGCTTGGTGAACGGTTTGTTGCGGCCGATGATTTCCTTCATCTTCGCCTCGATCTTCGGCAGATCGTCGGGCGTGAAAGGCGCGTTGCGGGCAAAATCGTAATAGAATCCGTTCTCGATCACCGGGCCGATGGTGACTTGCGTGCCGGGCCAAAGCTCCTGCACGGCCTCCGCCATCACGTGGGCGGCGTCGTGGCGGATAAGTTCCAGCGCTCGGGCGTCGGTGCGGGTGACGATCTCGATCTTTCCGTCGATCACCGGCTCGGCAAGGTCCTGCACGGTGCCATTGATGGTGACGGCGACAGCCTTCTTGACGAGCGACTTGGAAATGCTCTCGGCAACGTCACGGCCAGTCGTGCCGGCGTCGAAAACGCGGACGGAGCCATCGGGAAATGTAAGGGAAACGGATTGGGACATGTCTTTCTCCTGTCCAGTCCCGCCAACGAATGCGGGTGGTGTTGGAATAAATGGCGGTTCGCCCTTGGGGCGCAACCGGCGTGGCTGATAAATGCTTTTGGCGTTTTAGTAAAGGCGAGCGGCCGCTCAGCCGATCATTTCGGCAAGCCCGGCGACCGTGTTGGCATTGCGGATCGTGCCGATGCCGAGCTTTTTTGTGGTCATCGCCGACAGCAGCCGCGTCTCGCTTGCCTTGCCGCCGAAATCCACCCAGAGATCGCCGTCGACGATGGAAATCTTCTCCTCGCCGCGGTGGCGCTCGAGCAGGTTGAGGACACTTTCGGCGAGTGGTTGTCGCATCACCCGCACGCCGACCTCGGAACCCTCCCCTGATGGAAAGGGATTGCCGGCCGCGAGCTTCAGCCAGTCGGCCCCGGTCCTTGCGATGATATCGACATGTTTGCCGAACTGTTTCTCGAAGGCGGTCTCCAGTCTCTGCTCGAGATCGCCGATCGATGACCTGCCGGTTTCGAAGACGAGATTGCCGGTCGAAACCAGGGTCCGGCAATTCCGATAGCCGAGATCCTCCGCCATGGCGCGCAGGTCGGCCATCACGACCCGTTTGCCGCCGCCGAGAACGATGCTGTGAAGCAGCGCGACATAGGTGATCATCGGTTCCTCATGGAGGCGATGCCGGTTTGACATGACGGCGCCAGTATCTCCATGGCGTCCACCAATGCTGCCGCCCTTCGAGCGCTTCCGGCACCGGGTCGAGACCGCTTGTACCACCAGGCCCGCAGCGCCCCACCCGAAACAGCGTCATCCATCCGCCCGGCCACAGCCCATGCCGCGCCACCGCCTCATATCCATATTCCGAGCAGGTCGGAATATGCCGGCAGGAATTGCCGATGAAGCCTGACAGGGTCAGCTGGTAGAGGCGGATCAGCCCCATGCCGAATAGCCGGCCGGGCGTCTTGGCAAACGGGCCGGTCCAGTTGCGTGAGCGGCCTGCCTTCGGTTCGGATCTGGAATGCTGGCAGTCGGGGGCATTGCACATCGGATCAGACGGTGGCCGCTTCGGACCGTTCCCTCGCCTCGATCTGGTCGATCGCATCGACGACCGCTTCGAATGTCAGCATGGTGGAGGGATGGCGGGCTCGGTAGTCCTTGACCGGCTTCAGGTAGCGCATCTCCTCGAACCGGCCGTCCGGCCCCTCGCCGTGTTCCTTCAGCATGGCGAGCATGTCCTGGCGCGCCTTGCGGATCTCGGCCGTGGTTGCGCCGATCACATGCCGCGCCATGATCGAGGACGAGGCCTGGCCGAGTGCGCAGGCGCGGACCTCATGGGCGAAATCCGTAACCCGGTCGCCGTCCATCTTCAGATGCACGCGTACCTTCGAGCCGCACAGTTTCGAATGTTTTTCGGAACTCGCATCCGCATCGGGCAACACGCCCGCATGGGTGATATTGCCGGCGAATTCGAGGATCTTGCTGTTATAGATGTCGTCCATCAAGGCTCGCTTTTGAAACCGCCGTCGCTTGTTGAACACTGCGTCACGTCCGGCGGGCTACCATAAAAGGCTTCCTGCCATTATATGTGATGTCCGGGCGAGATCATCAAGAAAGGATGTTTTCACGAAATCCTACCGAAAACGGAATAGGATATCTTGTAAAAATGTTCGCCGAAGGTCAGATAACCCCAGATTGCCCAAAAATCAGCCGCAGGTGCCCAGCGGCTGATCAGTCCGTGAGTAACGCCAGTCGGATGCGGCCTTGAACCGCATCAGGAGACGATAGATGGATGCCATTGTAAAGAATTTCCCGGCTTCGAAAGAGAAGCAGGTCCGGCCCTCGCAGCAGGAAGCCGAAGAAGCTGTGCGCGTTCTGCTGCGCTGGGCAGGTGATGATCCAGCTCGCGAAGGCCTGCTCGAGACCCCGAAGCGTGTCGCCGCCTCCTACCGCGAACTGTTTGCCGGTTACGAACAGTCGCCGGAGGACGTGCTCGGCCGCACTTTCGAGGAAGTGTCGGGTTATGACGATATTGTGCTGGTGCGCGACATCCCGTTCTTCTCCCATTGCGAACACCACATGCTGCCGATCATCGGCAAGGCGCATGTCGCCTACCTGCCGAACGGCCGCGTCCTCGGGCTCTCGAAGATCGCCCGCGTCGTCGAGATCTTCGGCCGTCGCCTGCAGACTCAGGAAAACCTAACGGCGCAGATCGCCAATGCGATCGAGGAAACGTTAAAGCCGCGCGGCGTCGCCATAATGATCGAGGCCGAGCACCTGTGCATGGAAATGCGCGGCGTGCAGAAGCAGGGCTCGCATACGATGACGACGACGTTTACCGGCGAGTTCAAGGCGAACGCCGCCGAACAGGCCCGTTTCTTCACGCTGGCCCGCAACCGCTGATACGCGGTTGCCCGGGCGGAGTTTCCCCATGCCGCTTTCTTTCGACCAGCCTTCCGACGACAAGACGGAACTCGAAGGCGCTGGCGCTTTCACGCCCCGCTTCGATCAGAACGGTCTCGTCACCGCCGTCGTCACCGATATCCGTGACGGCGAACTGCTGATGGTCGCGCATATGGACGCCGAGGCGCTGGCGCTGACGGTCGAGACCGGCATCGCCCACTATTACAGCCGGTCGCGTGCCAAGATCTGGAAGAAGGGTGAATCCTCCGGCAATCTCCAGACCGTTCATGAGCTGCGCACCGACTGCGACCAGGATGCCGTCTGGCTCAAGGTCTCAGTCGCAGGACACGACGCCACATGCCACACGGGACGCCGCTCCTGTTTCTATCGGGCTGTTACCCAAAGTGATGGTAGGGCGGTTCTTGAAATCACCGACGATCAGCGTCATTTTGACCCAGGTGTGGTCTATTCGGATCAAGGAACCATTTAGGGATCTGCCTCGTTTTTCGGCATGTCTCGACTGAATAAACGATTTCGAAATCTGTTGGTGTGTTAATCGACAGACTGGGGTTTGTTCAGCTGTGGAGGGCGTTTATCGATGCTGAACTGGAGTTGGAACCGTCACGATCCGCAAGCGGCACCTGCCGACGGCGGCGAAACGAACATCCTCGAACCTACCCCTCCTCCCATCATCGAATCCCCCAAAAAAGCAAAGCTTGCCCTCGCCCTCGGCGGCGGTGCCGCGCGCGGCTGGGCGCATATCGGCGTGCTCAGGGCGCTTGACGAAGCCGGGATCGAGGTCGGCATGATTGCCGGCACTTCAATCGGCGCTCTGGTCGGCGGATGTTATCTTGCCGGCAAGCTCGACGAACTCGAAACCTTCGCCCGGTCGCTCACCATGCGCCGCATCGCCGGCCTGCTCGATCTGACGATCGGCGGCGGCGGCCTTCTCGGCGGCATGCGGTTGACCAAGCGGATGCAGGAACATCTCGAAGGCCTGTCGATCGAGGAGCTCGACCGCCCCTTCGTTTCGGTTGCGACCGAACTTCATACCGGCCATGAGGTGTGGATCTCCAGCGGCTCGCTGATCACCGGGCTTCGCGCCTCCTACGCCCTGCCGGGCATTTTCGAGCCGGTGAAATGCAACAACCGCACGCTCGTCGATGGCGCGCTCGTCAATCCGGTGCCGACCTCGGTATGCCGCGCCTATGAGCAGCCGCTCGTGGTCGCCGTCAACCTGAACTATGAGATTTTCGGACGGTCGGCTGTCGTCAAGCACAATGCCAGCGTCCAGCCGATCGATGACGGCCGCAAGAAACCCGAGGATGTCCGCGTCGGTCTGACCGGCACCATGGTGCAGGCTTTCAACATCATCCAGGAACGCATCTCGCGGGCGCGGCTTGCCGGCGATCCACCGGACCTGGCGCTGCATCCGCGGCTTGCCGATATCGGACTGTCGGAATTCCACCGCGCCGGCGAAGCGATCGACCGCGGTTACACGGAGACGATGGCGCAGATCTCGGCGCTGAAGCGCATGCAGGAAGTTTTCGCTCGCTGAGCGGGCAGTTCGCCTCGCCACATATGTAAAGAGCCTCGCCTTTTGGCGAGGCTCGGCCAAAATCAGCCGGCGATATAGGCCTTGATCTGCTCGGCCTCGAGTTCGATCTCGCGGATGCGCGACTTCACCACGTCACCGATCGAGATTATGCCGGCGAGCTTGCCGTCCTGCTCGACGGGCACGTGGCGGAAACGGCCGGAGCTCATCATTCCCATCAGTTCGTCGACGGTCGTTTCGTCCTTGCAGCGCTGCACCGAAGTGGTCATTGCCGACTTAACCGGCTGATCGAGCACGGCGGCGCCCTCGCCGGCGACGGCACGCACCAGATCACGTTCCGTGAAGATGCCGGCGATGCGGCCTTCCATGCCGATCACCACCACGGCACCGATCTTCTTGTCGTTGAGGATCCCGGCGACTTCGAGCAGCGTTTTGTCGGGACCGACGGTCACCACGTCACGCCCTTTTGCATCCAGCATGTTCTTGACGACTATTGCCATGGCTCTCTCCTCGCAACCAGTTCGGCTTGGACATTGTCCGTTCCCGAAAGCAAAGCGCCTGGGTGGAGGAACCGTCCCTGCACGTATGCGGAAGTGTAGAGCGAGGCGGGAAAGAGATCAAGAAAGAGATCAAGGACGCGCGAGCGGCATGGCGCGGCGCGGCAAGGGATCGAAAAGACCGAACAGCAGGAAGCCGAACAGAAAGCCACCGATATGCGCGTCCCAGGCGATCGGCCCCATATCCGCGCCGAACAGTGTCACCCCGAAGGCGATCAGCAGGTTACCGGCAAACCACATGGCAGTGAAGATCACCACGGTGCGGTTGCGGAAGGAGCCGAGGATCGACTGACGCGGATAGAGATGGCCGTGGGTGCGGTCGTAGCCCCGACGTTCCGGGAAGGCGAACCGGCAGGCGGCCCCCATCAGCGCCGAGACGACCCCCGACGCGCCGATCAGCAGCGTCTCGTTGCCCCAGTTGAGCGCGGCGTGGAAGAAGGCGGCGGCCACCGCCGAGAGGATCCAGAAGATCATGTAGCGCAGGGTGCCGATCCGTCTCACGACCGGCGCCCCGAAGGCCATCAACCAAAGCGCGTTGAAGAGGATGTGTTCGATGCCGCCGTGCAGAAGCGAGTAGGTGACCGGCGTCCACGCCCATGCAAAGCCCTGCTCGCCGAGCGGATAGACGTAACGCAACGGCGTGAACGCCAGATTGACGACCATATAGGCGCGCGTATCCTCGTCCAGCACATAGTCCTGCACGATGTAGATGACCGTAAGCAGAGCCAGCGTCACGACAAGGCTCCGCGGGAGATTGAAAATCGGCTGCGAGCGCTCGGCGTCGTCATCCGCCTCGGGCTGCTCGTTTGCCATATCCGGCCCGTCGTTCATGCCAGTCCCTTCCGTCTTCTCATTCCCCGGCGGAATGGCCGACAGCCATATAGGAGCGGCCGTTCAAATGAAAGCACACCGGGATCACAGTCACGCCAGCGCGTCGGAGGCTCATGGATCGTTAACCATGACCCCTCTGCCGTGGCATGGATTTCGCTGCTGAAGAAGGACCAGCCGCGCATGAAGCGCGATCTGTCTCGAAATGCAACAGGTAAGATGAATGCGCAACCAGGCCAGCCGGGCGATCTTCGACTACTGGATCAATCTCAAGCACGACGGGGCACTTCCCCTCAAGACCGAGATCGATCCAGCCGCCTTGCGCCATCTTCTTCCGCATCTTTTCATGGCTGCCATGGACCCTGCCGGCACGCTGGTATTCCGCCTGGCCGGTACCCGCATCTGCGAACTATTCGATCGTGAATTCCGGGGCCAGGCTTTTGCGGATGTCTGGCCGGAAACCGACCACCGGCAGCCGGTGGAAATCGCCCACAACGTCATTCACTCGCAACAGCCGGCGCTTCTGGACGTCCTCGCCTCGAACGGCCACATTCGCCATGCCTATGAGATGTTGCTTCTGCCAATCCGATCGGCGGAGACAACGGCGAGCGACCGCATTTTCGGCGCCCTCCTGCCCCGGCTCTCTCCCTATCCCGTAACGGCGACGCCGGCCACGTTCCTGACGCTCGAGAACTGGACGTTCCTGACCGGCAGCGGTTCGCATTTCGGCGTACCGGTCACGGGCGATCGCGGGATTTTCCGCAACGCGCCAGGTCGGCTTCCGACCGACCGCCCTCCCTCGTGAGAGCGAATGCCGGTCGCGGCAGATAGCAGCGGCGGCGCCTTCCAAAACCTTCTGTTAACCGAGGCGCGCTAATACTCTTAACGATAGACTTAGAAGAGAAAAGCTCTCTCAAATGTATTCATTTCAGCCGGCTCATACTCCATCTACACCCAGCGTTCCCGCACAGCGTTCCTTTCAGCGCGTATCCGTCAATATTCCAGGACGGCTGATGCTGGCGACGCATGAGGAATTTCCCTGCAACGTCGTGGACATGTCGCCGGGCGACGTCAGTTTTGCCTGCGTCGGTCGTCCTCTCGTCGGCGAACGCGTGATTGCCTATCTAGAGCATATCGGCCGGCTGGAAGGCATGGTCGTCAGTGTGTCGGATACCGGCTTCGTGATGTCGATCAACGCGACGGACCGCAAGCGCGAGAAACTGGCCGCCCAGCTGACCTGGATCGCCAACAAGCATGAACTCGGCCTGCCGGAAGATCGCCGCCATGATCGCCTGGCGCCGCGTGTTACCCGCACGGAGATCACGCTCGACGACGGTCGGCGTTATGCCTGCCGCATCGTGGACCTTTCGCTGTCCGGCGCAGCCGTCGATATCGATATCCGCCCGGCGCTCGGCACACCCGTCCGGCTCGGCAACATGCGCGGCCGAGTCGTGCGTCACTTCATGGAAGGCGTGGCGATCGAGTTCAATTCGGTCCAGTCGCGCGAAACGCTGACCGAATTCCTCTAAAAGCATTCTCACCATCGCCATCCGGAAGCGTCCCGTTCGGGGCGCTTTTTTTGTTGTCTGCCTCCGCCAGCCGTCCCGTTTCGTTGCTGGACAGACCGAAAAAAGCCGGCGGCTTGTGCCGAAACGGGCTTTCTTTCAAAAAAATGTCCCCTTTCGGCACTTTTTTTGAGGCCGAGAATCGACCTCGGCGAGCCCGATTCGACTGTGGTGCACCCTCACTCCGCCCTTTCCTTTCCTGCTCCAACACAACCAACCGCCGCCATATCCGGGTTCCCGACGCTCCGGCTGCTGCTCCAGCCCTTCGCAAGAAGTGCTTGAATTACAGGCGGATAGCGGGAAAGCGGCAATGCCGGCAGGACGCATTTTATGAAAACCAATGGCAAATTTGTCTCGAATTTTATGAAAGTTCGAGATGCATTTGAGCTATGTTTTAGACGAATTGAATTCAAATAAGATATTGATTTTACTACGAGATTTTCCGGTCGATCAAACCCTGTCTGGCAGTGTTCTTCCCACAACGGGGAGACATAAAAATGAAGTACAGCAAGGGACTGGGCCTCGCCGCCATCACCGCCATCGTCACAATCTTTACCGCCGGAAATTCGTTCGGCATGCCGGCCGGCTCCGTGCGTGTTCTCGGCCAGGCCAATCCGCCGCTCGGCCACTATGAGTTTTGCAAGACCTATGTCAGCGAATGCGCCGCGACCTACAAGGACGCCGGCCCGTTGGCGCTGACCGAAGACAAGTGGCGCACGCTTCTGGACGTCAACTACACGGTCAATTCCTCGATCACGCCGATGACCGATCAGGACATCTACGGTGTCGAAGAGCGCTGGGCCTATCCCCGCACCGTCGGCGACTGCGAAGACTTCGTGCTTCTGAAGCGGAAGATGCTGATCGCGAAGGGCTTTTCGCCGTCGGACCTGCTGATTACCGTCGTCCTGCAGCCGAATGGCGAAGGTCACGCGGTCCTGACTGTCCGCACCGATCGCGGCGACTTCGTGCTCGACAACATGCGCAACAAGGTCATGGTCTGGTCGGATACCGAATACACCTTCCTGAAGCGCCAGGCGAACGACGATCCCGCCCGCTGGGTCAAGCTGCAGGACGGTCGCGCCACCGCCGTCGGCTCGGTCGGCCAGTAATCCCACCTCTCCTGTCGGCGGGAAACCGCGGCGACCCGAGCCGCGGTCAATGGGCACGATCGCACCTCTGTAGGCGATCGCCCGAACTGTCCCGGATTCGATTTGCTTTACGAAGCGTTAATCATAACGATCCAGACTGTAGCCAAATCGCTTGGCCTCTTCCCGTATTCCTGTCCCGTTCCGGCGCTGGCGAATCCCCTCTCGAACGAGAACATGGAGCGCACGTCATGGCAGGTCCGGCCCGGAACCTCTCGGCTGCAGAAGAAACGCCGCTCCTCTCCAATCGCTTCGTCTATCGGCTGACTGTCGCCATCGCCGTCCTTGCTTTGTTGACGGCGGTGGTCAGCATCAGTGGTCATTGGTTCGGCCAGCGTATCGCACTTGCCGGCCACACCGACGGTACCGAAGAATTCCTGATTCGGATCGGCCAGGACAAGCTCAAGCTTCCTGCCAACACCATTCGCTTCCGCGACCAGCGCCGGGCCGGTATCACCGAGCGCGTCGACCTCTATCTCACATGGCCGGAGCTTGAAGGTTACAGCGCCGGCCTGCGGTCTCGCTTCGATGATGTCGGCCAGTCTTCCTCATTGATTTTCCTGCAATTATCCCAGAGCACCATGTCTCGCGACATGTCCGGGCGGCTGGAGCCGATATACTCAAAACTGTTCGACGGCGCGCCGCAGCAGGCGGCCTTCGGATTGACGCTTCACCGGCTGCGCGCCGACTCGGGCTATGGCAGCGAGATCGTCCTGACGGGGCGGGTCGCCGGTGCACCGGATTACGTCGTGCGCTGCGTGCTGCCGGCTGCCGGTGAGAAGGCGACCAGCGGCGACTGCCAGCGGGATATCCACATCGGGCATGACCTGACGATACTTTATCGCTTCTCCAGTGCGCTTTTGAGGGATTGGCAACATATTGATGCCGCAGTTCGCCTCTTTGTCGAAAACCGGTTGGCGAAATAAGCCGCCGCGGACGGGTCCGGTCCAAGCCCCAAGTTGATGTCTAAAATGCAGTATATCGAAGCAAGCTGCTGTTCATCATAAACCTCTTGGTAACGCTAATCCCCTAGATTGACGGGTAACGGTCGTGGCGGGGGCGCGTCCGGATATGACTGATGTGATGCAAGCGATGAGTGCGGCAGTGTCGAAAAAAATGTTCTCTGCATTCCCTTCGAAGGGTGATGCGACGGTTCCGGGACGTTTTCTCGGGTTTCTCTTCACATTGGCTGTGGCGATTTCGATCTTTTCGACGCCGGCTGCCGCAGGTCCGAAATATGCCGGTATCGTAGTCGACGCCAAGACCGGCAAGGTTCTCTATTCCGAGGATCCGGATGGTCTGCGTTACCCCGCGTCGCTCACCAAGATGATGACGCTCTACCTGACTTTCGAAGCGCTTGAAGCCGGCCGGATCAGCCTCGACACGCAAGTCCCGGTCTCGGCTCATGCTGCATCCGAGCCGCCCTCCAAGCTCGGCGTTCGCGCCGGCGGTTCGGTCTCGGTCGACCAGGCCATCCGCGCACTCGTCACTCGCTCCGCCAACGACATCGCTACCGCTCTCGGTGAATTCATCGGCGGCTCCGAAGAGCGCTTTGCATCGTTGATGACCGGCAAGGCACGTGCGCTCGGCATGACCCGTACCACCTATCGCAACGCCAACGGCCTGCCGAATACCGCGCAGATGACGACGGCACGTGACCAGGCGCGTCTCGGCATGGCCCTGCGCCAGCACTTCCCGCAATATTACGGCTACTTCGCGATCCGCAGCTTCAATTTCGGCAAGCAGACGATCGGCAATCACAATCGCCTGGTTGGCAACGTCAAGGGCGTCGATGGCATCAAGACCGGCTACACCCGCGCCGCCGGCAGCAATCTTGCAACTTCGGCCCAGCTCGATGGACGTTCGATCGTCGCCGTCGTGCTCGGTGGCCGCTCCAGTGCTGCCCGTGACGCAACGATGCGCAAGCTGGTTGCGGAATATCTTCCGGAGGCATCTCGCGGCGGCAACAACAACCTGATCGCTCAGGTGGCTCCGGCTGCCCCGGCTGCGCCCGCTCCTTCTCTGCCGGTCAGGTCCGCTTCGCCGGTTGCCGCGTCCCAGTCCGACGCACGCCAGATGGCTGCCCTCGACCTGCCGCCCAGCGGCCCGCTGCCTGGCGCCCGTTATGCCGAGCAGCAGGCTGCAGCCATGGCTCCCGCCGCATCGGCCTATGCCGCGGAACCGGAACAGAAGAAAGTCATCACCCAGGCGATGAACTCGGCAATGGCCTCCGCCGTCCCGACGCCGGCTCCGGAATATATGCCGGCCAAGACCGAGGTGGCCGTGGCGCACCGGACGAGCCGCTCGGCCGTCGATGAAGTGACGACCGCTTCTACCAAGGCCTCTGCCTCCGCGGCATCCGCAAAGCCCTCCTCCGAGGCGTCGATGGCGGCGAACGGCTGGGTCATTCAGATCGGCGCCTCGCCGAACCAGAAACAAGCTCAGGATCTCCTGCAGAATGCGCAGGATAAAGGCGGCAAGGTATTGCGTTCCGCCAAACCCTTCACTGTCGCCTTCAGCAACAATGGCGAACAGATCTACCGCGCCCGCTTCGGCGGCTTCGACGACCAGAAGACGGCCATCGATGCCTGCAACCTGTTGAAGAAGAAGGGCATCAGCTGCTGGGCGTCGCTTCAGTGAGCGTCGCCGCCGGCGATCAAGGAAATACCCGCGCCGGGCTTTCGGCGCGGAGGGATCTCGAGAGTAACGAGTAGACGGGGTTTCCGATGGCAATGAATGAAAACAGCGCAGAACTGGCCTTCAAGCCGGCGCAGAAGTCCAGAGCGAAGGGCGTCGCCCTCAACCCGCTTCACGAGGCGGCCATGCGGCTTGCCGGTCTCGGCTTGAACCGTTCCAAGGAAAAGACCCGCGACCTGGTCGCCATGCTGCTCAGCCACGGCGCCCGCGCCTGGCGGCATTCCCAGCCGGAAGCCAATGTCCACCTGCATATCGGCATCCGCGCCGGCCGTGCGCCAGTCCGCATCAGGCTTCGCTGATCGCGAGATCAGCCGCTACAGAAGTCCAAGTTCGGCCAGTTCCCGCCGCAGATCTTCCGGAAGCGCCGCCACGTCCTCGCCCAGTTTGCCGAGGTCGCGCGGCGCTTCTTCGCTTTTCAGATACCGCCATCCCTGGAAAGGCCGTTTCGGCTGCGGTGCGGTCTCGATGACCTCGGGCCCGAGCACCAGCTGGCAGCGCTGGATGCCGTCGCCGCCGGTAACCGTGCGAATGTCGAGCAGCTTCTGCCGCGCCATCACCTGCCCTTTGATCACCCAGTAAAGCGATCCGTCGTCAAGCAGTTCCTCCATGCGCTTCGGCGCCATGCGGGTCGTATGGATGCTGTGCGGCTCGAGGCCAGCAGCCATCGCATTGAGCGACCGCTCGGCGACCCAGTCCTGGAGATCCTGGATCGAATCGGCGCCGACGCAGAGTTTGATGAGATGTAGAGCCATGGTTCGGTTGAAGACCCATCCGCACGTGAGGTCAAGCGTTTGCTCGGTTCACTCCACAGCGGGGACGGTTCAACACTCGACGACGTTGACCGCAAGACCGCCCGTGGACGTCTCCTTGTATTTCTCGCTCATGTCGTTGCCGGTCTGGCGCATCGTCTCGATACAGGCGTCGAGCGGCACGAAATGCGTCCCGTCACCCTTGATGGCGAGCGAGGCGGCCGTGACCGCCTTGACGGCCCCGAGCGCGTTGCGCTCGATGCAGGGCACCTGCACGAGACCAGCGATCGGGTCGCAGGTCATGCCGAGATGGTGTTCCAGCGCGATCTCGGCGGCGTTCTCGATCTGCTCCGGCGAGCCGCCCATGACGGCCGCAAGCCCCGCCGCAGCCATGGCGGCGGCCGAACCCACTTCGCCCTGACAGCCGACTTCGGCGCCCGAGATCGAGGCATTGTGCTTGATGATGCCGCCGATGGCGGCCGCCGTCAGCAGGAAGTTGTGGACGTCGGCCTGGGTCGCGTCCTCATGGAAGTGCAGGTAATAGCGTACCGTCGCCGGAATGACTCCCGCCGCGCCATTGGTCGGTGCCGTGACCACCCGCCCGCCGCCGGCATTTTCCTCGTTGACGGCCATCGCATAGACGCTCAGCCAGTCGTTGGCGAGCAAGGGGTTCAGGCGGTTGCTGCGCCATTCCTCGTTCAGCTTGTCGTGAATTGCCTTCGCCCGGCGCTTCACCTTCAGCCCGCCGGGCATGATCCCGTCGACCTTGAGGCCACGGTCGATACAGCTCGACATCGCCTCCCAGATGCGGTCGAGACCGGCATCGAGTTCGGCGGAGCTCATCTTGGTTTCTTCGTTGGCGCGCTTCATCTGCGCGATCGTCAGCCCAGAACCGCGCGCCATGTCGAGCATTTGCCGGGCGGAAGCGAAGGGATAGGGAATGCGCGCATCGCCTGCCGATTTCTTGGAGGCACGCATGGCCTCCAGCTCGGTGTCCGTCACCACGAAACCGCCGCCGATGGAATAGTAGATGCGCTTCAGGAGAAGCCGGCCGTCGCGGTCAAAGGCGGAAAAACTCATGCCGTTGGCATGGCCCGGCAAGGGCTGCTTCTTGTCGAAGATCAGGTCGGTCTTCGGCTGGAATTCGTAAGCCGGATGGCCGGGCGGCATGACGCGGCCGCTGCGCTCCACTTCGCCGATGATCTCGTCCATCCTGTCGGGATCGACGGCGTGCGGCTCCTCACCGACCAGGCCTAATATCACCGCCCTGCCCGTCCCATGACCTATCCCGGTGAACGCCAGAGACCCGTGCAGGCTCACCTTCAGCGCCGCGACATGCGCGCCGGTCGGTCGTGGCCAGTCGCTGGACAGGATGAGCTCCAGGAAGCGGTTGGCCGCCGACATCGGTCCCATCGTGTGGGAGCTCGACGGACCGATACCAATCTTGAAAACGTCGAAAACGGACAGGAACATGAGAATCCGTGCGGTGATACGAGGATGGGCAAGCCTATGTCAGCCAAACCTATGTCAGAGTGCCGCCATGCCTTGGCGATTGCCCGACATCCGGTGAGCCGGCCGCGACATGGTCTTAAAATAGAAACGGCGCGGTACGAATACCACGCCGAGAACCGAAATTCCGGAATTTCACTGAGACGGTCAGATAGCGCCGAAAAGATATGCGAGGGCCAAGGCACCTGCAAATCCTACCAGCGCCTTGAAGGTCACGCCCCAGCAGGACTTCTGAACGGTATCTTCCATGTCGTCTCCAGGTTCTTGCCGCATTGATAAACGTCCACTTCGGGTCGTCATGGCTAATGGTCTATTAAAATCCTGCCGCCAGCGCAATCCAAAAATGGCGGAAACATGGCGGAACTCCAGGCTGCTCATGTTTGCAACGCCTGCCCGCCCCAAATAGTTCCCTTGAAGATGCAGGAGGCTTGCCGCCGAAACCGAAACAAAGCATGACGGAACGGATCAAGACCGATTCCGACGGTGAGGCCTATGACGAACGCTGATTATGTTGCGCTTGCCCTCTTTGCCGTGCTTTGGGCCCTTTATTCCTGGATAACCGCCGGCGCCGGCTCGCGGCTGTTTCCGCGCGCCAGCCTCAACCGGGCGATGGCCGAACGGCGGAAGGACTGGATCTACAACTCGCTCCGACGCGACCTGAAGATGATCGACACTCAGATCTTGGCGGGTCTGCAGAACGGCACCGCCTTCTTCGCCTCGACGTCTATCTTTGCGATCGGCGGCTGTTTCGCGCTGCTGGGCGCCACCGAACAGGTGGAAGCGGTCTTCCGCGACCTGCCCTTCGTCGCTTACGGCGGCCGCACCGCCTTCGAACTCAAGGTGGCCGGCCTCACCTTCCTGTTCGGCTATTCCTTCTTCAAGTTCGGCTGGTCCTACCGGCTGTTCAACTACTGCACCATTCTCTTCGGCGCCCTGCCGATGCTGCACGACACCCATGCCGACCGGGCGGCGGCGGAGCGGGCGGCCGATCAGGTGGTGCGGATGAACACGATCGCGGCCGGCCACTTCAATTCCGGCCTGCGCGCGCTGTTTTTGTCGATCGGCTATCTCGGTTGGTTCATCGGGCCCTATATGTTCATCGCGATGACCGTCGTCGTGATTGTCGTGCTCACCCGCCGCCAGTATTTTTCCGAGGCCCGGCTGGCGATCATGGACCGTGGGACGCCCTGAGATCTGATCCGGAAAGACAAGCAGTGACCGTTGCCGAAACCGAAAATCCCGCCCTGCGCAGACCCCGCATCACGCTGATCGATACGCTGCGCGGCGTCGCCCTCATAGCCATGGCGACCTACCACTTCACGTGGGATCTCGAGTTTTTCGGCTATGTCGATCCCGGCACGGCGACTCAAGGGTTCTTCAAGGTCTATGCCCGCTCGATCGCCAGCTCGTTCCTGTTCCTGGCGGGCGTCAGCCTCGTCCTCGCACATTTCCCGAAGATCCGCTGGGAGCCCTTCTGGAAGCGTTTTGCGATGGTCGCAGGTGCCGCACTCGCGATCAGTATCGCGACGTTGGTCGCCTTTCCGAGCGAATGGATCTATTTCGGCATCCTGCACAATATCGCGCTGTCGAGCCTGATCGGCCTCGCCTTCCTGCGTCTGCCCCCGTTGCTGACGGGTGCCGTCGTCGTCCTCGTCGCGGCAGCTATGATCGTCGACTACAGTCTTTTCCCCGGCGCGTTGGACGGGGCTTTATTCAACGCCCGTTACCTGAGCTGGCTCGGCTTTGCTGAAATGCCGCCGCGTTCGAACGACTATGTGCCGCTGTTTCCGTGGATCGCAGCACTTCTGGCCGGGGTGGCCGTTACGCGGCTGGCGCTATCGAAAAACTGGCTTCCGAAGCTCGCAGCGGTCCAGACGCAGCAAAACCTTCTCTCGAAGGCCGGTCGCCATAGCCTGATCGTCTATCTCGTCCACCAGCCAGTGCTGATCGCCCTCGTCTATCTCTTCTCGCTGGTGCATCCCGCCCCGCCGCCGGAACCGCGGATCGGCTATGTCAGAAGCTGCGAGGCGGGCTGCACGGGCCAGGGCAACGACGCCGGCCTCTGCCAGAAGTTCTGCGGCTGCACCGCCGACAAGCTGATCGCGCAGTCGCTGATGACGCCGCTGCAGTCTGGTGCCATCGCCGCGCAGGACGAAAGGGTGCAGTCGCTCGCCGAACAGTGCTCGATCGAGGCGCAATAGCGGTCGCTTTGAAGATCAGGTGCCGACGCCGATTTCGGCGAGCCGGGTCAGGCAGGCTTCCTCGACATTGTCAAGTTCGCTCAGCGTATCGTCGATATCCTTGCGCTTCTGGCGCAGGTCGTTGCGCTTCTCGTCGAGGCGCGTCATCAACAGCTTGAGCTGCCCCAGCTCTCCCGGCGGCTCCTTGTAAACCTGGATGATTTCGCGGATCTCGGCGATCGTGAAGCCGATCCGGCGGCCGCGCAGGATTTCCTGGATCAGCCGCCGATCCGTTGCCCGGAAAAGCCGCGTGCGACCCCGGCGTTCGGGGTGGATAAGACCCTCGTCCTCGTAGAAGCGCAGCGTGCGGGTCGATACCCCGAATTCACGCGTCAGCTCCGTAATGCTATAATACTTGTTCACGATCATGTCCTGCTACTCGTCAGCCAAACTAATTGACTTTTACGTAACAGTCAATTTTTTGGGCTCAGGGGAGCATGAACCACCAGGTCGCGAGGCCGAGGAACGAGAAGAAGCCGGTCGTGTCGGTAATCGCGGTCACGAACACCGCCGACGATACCGCCGGGTCAGCCCCGGCCCGGTCGAGAAGCAGCGGGATCGTGATGCCGGCCATGGCCGCCGCAAACATGTTGATCAGCATGGCGGTAGCGATCAACCCACCGATATGGACGTCGTGGAACCACAGGCCGGCCACCATGCCGACGAGACAGCCGATCACCACGCCGTTGATCAGGCCGACGCCCGCCTCGCGTCGAGCGACGCGCCAGGCATTGTGGATGTCGAGATTGCGGGTCGCAAGCGCCCGCACCGTCACCGTCATCGTCTGCGAGCCGGCATTGCCGCCCATGCCGGCCACGATCGGCATCAGGATGGCGAGCGCCACCACCTGTTCGATCGTCGCCTCGAACAGCGAGATCACGGACGCCGAAATGAAGGCAGTGAAAAGATTGACCAGCAGCCACGGCACCCGCGACCGCGAGGTTTCCCGGACGGAGTCGGACAGTTCCTCGTCGCCGACGCCCGAGAGGCGCATGATGTCCTCTTCCGCCTCCTCCTGGATGACGTCGACCACGTCGTCGATGGTGAGCACGCCGACGAGGCGGCCGTTGTCGTCGACGACGGCTGCCGAGAGCAGGTCGTATTGCTCGAAGAGCTGGGCTGCCTCTTCCTGGTCCATGTCGGCGGGGATCGGATAGTTCGTCTCCCGCATGATCGTCTCGATCTTCACCTGTCGCTTGGCGCGCAGGATGCGGTCGAGGTCGAGCACGCCGAGCAGCTTGAAGGTCGGGTCGATGACGAAGATCTGGGTGAAGCTCTCCGGCAGGTCCTCCTCGTCGCGCATGTAGTCGATCGTCTGGCCGACGGTCCAGAACGGCGGCACGGCGACGAATTCCGTCTGCATGCGGCGGCCGGCCGACTGTTCGGGATAATCCAGCGCGCGGCGCAGCCTCACCCGCTCGGTGAACGGCAGCTGCGCCAGGATCTCTTCCCGGTCCTCGTGGTCGAGGTCTTCGAGAATGTAGACCGCATCGTCCGAATCGAGTTCGCCGATCGCCGCCGCGATCTGCGCGTTCGGCATCTGGTCGACGATCTCCATTCGGATATTTTCGTCGACCTCGGTGAGTGCGGTGAGGTCGAAATCGTCGCCGAGCAGTCGCACAAGCGCATGGCGCTGGTCCGGCAGTATCGCCTCGAGCAGGTCGCCGAGTTCGGATTCGTGCAGCCGCGCCACATGGCTGCGCAGGAAAAGCGTGTCGCGGTCGGCGATTGCGGCGCCGACCATCGCCAGGAAGTCGGCGCGGATCGCGCCGTCCTCGGAATAGATATCGTCCCCGGCATCGTCGGTTTTTGTGCGCAGGCGGTGGTCTTCGCCGATATCGCTCATCTGCCGCCCTCGCTGCTGGTCTCTGACAAAAGGAGAATGGCGGCAAAAAACATATTGTCAACAACTGGATAGCTGCATCCGGCGCTATTGCTTATGCCACCGGTTTTCCTGCTAGAACAATTGCCGTTCCGGGTCCAGAGCGCATGACGAAACGATGCGGAAAAACCGGGAAGTCAGCCCGAAAGGCAGAAAGAGGAGTTCGAAAATGGCCATCCGAACCATCCTGAAATATCCCGATCCGGGCCTCTCCAGGCCTTGCGAACCGGTCACCGTTTTCGATGCTGCCTTGACCGCCCTCGCCGATGACCTACTCGATACGATGCGGGCAGCACCCGGCGTCGGCATCACCGCCGCGCATGTCGGCGTCTTCACGCGGCTCGTGGTGCTCGAACTGTCGAGGGAAAGCGGCCCGCGCTTCTACGCCAACCCGGAAATCCTGGTCTCCTCGGGCGAGTTGATGCGTCATACGGAAGGCAGCGTCTCCATGCCCGGCGCCAATGACGAGGTCGAGCGGCCGAAAAGGATCCGGTTCCGCTACCAGGACCTCACCGGTACCGTCCGCGAGGAGGACGCCGAAGGCTTCTATTCCATCTGCATGCAACACGAGATCGACCAGCTCGACGGCATCTTCTGGCTGAAACGGCTTTCCCGCCTGAAGCGCGACCGGCTGCTGCGCAAATGGGACAAGGGAAAATGAAAACGCGGCCGAACCAAATTCGCGTTCGCCCGTTGTGAGGTCGCAAGTCCAGCGAGGATCTACGACCATGAATGCGACAGCAGACAAGACCGCAGCCGAGCTCGAGCGAAAAGTATCCGAGCGTCTGGCTGCACTGCCGGACGTCGATTCGTCGATGATCGAACCACATGCCGAGGGAACCAAGGTTGTCCTCGAGGGTTCTGTCGATACCGTGTTCTCCGCCCGCAAGGCGGTGTTGAGCGCGGAAACCGTGGATGGCGTACATGATGTCGAAAGCCACCTGACCCTGACGGGTAAAAGGAATGGCGCATCCACGAGCCACTGAGCCGAAATACCCGGCGCACCGGCCTTTCAGGAGGGGGTGCGCCGGGTCCCATGTGGGCATGATAGGAGACTGCGGTGCCGGGCAAGAAAAAAGCTGACGACATTTCCCGCGAGGAAGATTTCCGCGACTATGACGACCGCAATATCGACGAAGGCTGGCCCTACGACGATGCCGCCGGCGCACGCCCCGTCGACAACGCCGCCTATGGCGATCCCAAGGCCAATTTCGACACCGACCGCAACCGAGGCTATCAGGTGGATGGTGTCGAGCGGGACGGCTCGGAAGAGCGGCTCGTCGACAGCATCCGCCCCGGCACCAAGGGGATCGAGGAGGCCGACGATCTCGAAGAACGGATCACCGACGCGATCGAGGAGCTGGGCATGATCGACATGGCGTCGATCGACGTGCATGTCGAGGACGGCACCGTCACGCTCGAAGGCGCCGTCGACGATGCGGCGACCTCGCGCAAGATCGTCCGCAGGATCCAGCGTGTCGCCGGCGTCCGCCAACTGGTCAACAACCTTCGCCTCGAAGGCGTCGACAGCCACATTCCCGACGACGACTAATCGATCGTCAGGGAAATCTCCGGAGAACTTTTCAGCGTATTGCTGACGGTGCAGATTTCCTCGGCCATGTGGGCAATCTGCTTCTTCTGCTCGTCGTCGAAATCCCCTTCAATACGGAAATCCACGATGAACCGGGTGATCCGGGACGGGCCTTCATGGGCCTTTTCGCCGGTCACATGCACCTTCACCTCGCTCAGCCTGTCGAGAATGCCGAGCTTGCTTGCCGCGATTCGACCGCTGAGCACGAGGCAGGCGGCAAGCGATGAGAACATCAGGTCGAGCGGGTTGAACCCAGGTTCGGAAGCGCCGGTCACCACTTCCACCTGACCACCCGTCTCACTCGTCACCTGCGGGTGACCGAGGCGTCCGAGAACGGCGGTCGCTCCGATCGGCCGTGTCTTGATTTTCAGTTCGACCATGGGGTCATTTCCTACCCTGCAATAATGCACACGCCTCAATTCATCAGATAGGCATGGAATTTCAAAGCCGCAATTCGTCTTGCTGCACGACTGCCTTGTACAATCAGCAAAATTTGGGTTTTCGCTTAATCTACTTGAGTCATTCTGAGGCTCATTTGCGCGGCAGCGTATCAATCCTCATCAAAATTCATCGGCGCTCACGGGCCGATAGCGACAATCACGGGATTCGGGCACCCATCGTACAGTACGCAGGTGGGTGAGTGCGTAGGCTGATGCGCTAATCAGGTGAACGAGAGCTTGCCCGATATGACGCGATACGGCGCGGGCGGGACCACTCCAGATGAGTATGGTAAGAGGGGTAGGCAAGACATGAAACGAGGCGTCGCAAACCATACGCCTATCGTCACCGCGCCGGAAGATGTCACCACCGGCCACCAACCCTGGATGATTCTGCGAAAACCCATGGCCAAGACCCGATCCGAGACACTATTCGAGACATGGTTAGCGTCAAACAGCCTGCCCTTTCGGTCAATCTCAGCCGAACGGGGCGTCTCGACGCCAGACTACGGCGTGACAATCGGTGAGGCGGAGATCATTTTCGAGCTAAAGCAGATTGAGGCTGGCCGAAATTGGGCGGATGAAATGGTTCACAGTGGGGAGGTCGGCAAATTTATCCGAGATAGAATCACCAAGAGCAAGAGGCAAATACAAGCCGCGTCTAAGGGCGGGAAGCCGACCGTTCTGATGATCTACAACGACTATGACCCGTTTCAACTATTCGGCACGGAGGACCACGATTTCGAGCACGCGATGTACGGAGCAGACACAGTCGTTCTCGCTAGAGAATCGGGACGACTGGTTGATCGCTTTCACGGGGACGGGAAGTCGTTTCAATCGAGTAAGAACACGTCGTTCAGCGCCCTAGCGCGTTTGCGCCAAGCGGGACGCGACCCAGAAGTAACCGTGACGATCTTTGAAAATATGCACGCCGCAGTTCCGATTGATTACGTCTCGCTCCCCCCGTGCTTCAAGGTCGTCCGAGTAAATCAGTCGCGTTGAAAGTCTAGGCGTCGGACGACAGGTGTCGCCTGCGTGAACACCGGCCGACGATTCATCGGCAATGCGCTATATAGCTCGATGTTTTGCCATAGGAGCGGCAGATCGGCCGCTCAGTTTTCTAGATGTCATTTCATCCGGGCAACAAAAAACCCGCCGAAGCGGGTTTTTATTTTGGTGCGGTCGAGAAGACTCGAACTTCCACGTCTTGCGACACAGCGACCTCAACGCTGCGCGTCTACCAATTCCGCCACGACCGCATCGTGGTAGATGCCGACTTGCGCCGGCGGGGCTGCATGTAGCAAAAGCATTTGGGGTGCACAAGTGCGCCGTGACAGATTTTTGAAGGATAAAAATTCCAGGTGTGAATGCCTATATAAACCGGGCCGAAACCAGGCCCTTGCCGCACCCTTTTGTTTTTGCCAGAAGATTTTCCATGCTCACACGCACCGACCTCAATCTGTCCATGCTGCCGCAAACAGGCTCGCCGCCGGTGCGCTGGCGAATCTCCGACGGGCTTGTCCCCTACGAGGAGGCCGTGGCCGAGATGGAGCGCGAGGTGGCGGCGATCGCCGATGGCCATGCCGACGAGCTCGTCTGGCTGCTCGAACACCCGCCGCTCTATACCGCCGGCACCAGCGCCGACGCCGCCGATCTGATCGAACCGGACCGGTTTCCGGTGTTTTCCACAGGCCGCGGCGGCGAGTACACCTATCATGGTCCCGGCCAGCGCGTCGCTTACGTGATGCTCGATCTCAAGCGCCGTCGCCAGGACGTCCGCGCCTATGTTGCGGCGCTTGAGGAACTGATAATCCGCACCCTCGACATGATGAACGTGCGCGGCGAGCGGCGCGAGGACCGCGTCGGCGTCTGGGTGCGCCGGCCGGAAAAACCGCTTCTGCCGGACGGTTCGATGGCGGAGGACAAGATTGCCGCTCTCGGCATCCGGCTGCGCCGCTGGGTCAGCTTCCACGGCCTCTCCCTCAATGTCGAGCCGGACCTCTCGCATTTTACCGGCATCGTGCCCTGCGGCATCAGCGCTTACGGCGTGACGAGCCTCGTCGATCTCGTCCTTCCGGTGATGATGGCGGATGTGGATATGCGCCTGCGTGAAGCCTTCGAGGAAATCTTCGGCGCCACCGTTTCCGAAACCGCCGTCGCCTGATCCCGGCTTGAACATTGCCGCCCGCCGTGGTTGAAGAACCCGGTTCCTCGAAAGTGCCGGGCATGCCCTCTTCCACACCTGAAAATCCGCTGAAGGGCATGGCCATCATGGCCACCTGCATGGCCATCCTGCCGCTGATGGATGCCATCGCCAAATACATGGCGACCACCGAGGCGATGTCGCCCGCTCAGGTGACGTTCTACCGGTTCTTCTTTCAGCTGGTCTGCATCCTGCCGCTCGCCGTATTCACCGGGGCTGCCATCTTCCGGCCGAAACGCCCGTGGATGAACCTGCTGCGCGGCGTACTGCATGCGGCGGCCAGCCTGATGTTCTTCGCGGCGGTCAAATACATGCCGCTCGCTGACGTCTTCGCCATATATTTCGTCGAACCCTTCATGCTCACCATGATGTCGGCGATCTTCTTGCGGGAAAAGGTCGGCTGGCGGCGGTGGCTGGCGATCGTCGTCGGGTTCAGTGGCGCCATGATCGTCATCCAGCCGAGCTATGCGATCTTCGGCTGGACGGCGCTGTTGCCGGTCGCCTGCGCCTTCCTCTTCACGCTCTACCTCTTCCTCAACCGGGCGATCGGGGAAGCCGATTCGCCGCTCGTCATGCAGACCATGGCCGGCGTCGGAGGAACGCTGTTCATGGCCGCGGCCCTGGTCATCGGAGATAGCACAGGGGCTGCGGATTTTACTCCATCGCTTCCAGCCTCCTGGCTCGGTCTCATCCTCCTGATGCTGCTCGGCTCGATCTCGGGCTACATGCATCTGCTCGTGGTGCGCGCCTTCCGGCTGGCGCCGCTTTCGCTGCTTGCGCCCTTCCAGTATTTCGAGATCATCTCGGCCACCGTGCTCGGTTACGCCTTGTTCGGCGATTTCCCGACCGCCTCCAAATGGCTCGGCATCGCCGTCATCGTCGCCTCCGGCCTGTTCATCATCTGGCGGGAGCGTTCCAAATCGAAGCAGCTCGAAACCGTTTGACGGCCCTGTTTGCCCCCGATTAACCGCGCTTGTTGGCCACCCCTCAACTTCTCTCAATTATCACCCACATTGGTTTCATGATGAAACGGAGAAATAAAGATGAGCGGGTTCCGCTTTTCTTTTCCGGCATGTGTCATCGCCGGGAAGGGTCGGATTGTGGCCGACGATATTTTGATGCTGCGCAAATACGCGTTCCCGGATGGCATTTGCTCCTCCGAAGACGCGCTCGCCCTTTTTGCACTGAATGATTCCTGTCCCGAACAAAGCCCCGAATGGTCGACCTATTTCGTCGAAGGCCTGACGGCATATCTCGTGCGCGGCAGAGAGCCGATGGGACGCATCGACGACGCGAAAGCCGGCTGGCTGATGCGCACGATCGCCGCCGACGGCGCCGTGCGTTCCGCCCTGGAGCTCGAACTGCTGCTGCATGCCATGGAAATGGCGTCCGAGGTGCCGGAAAGTCTGTCGGCCTTCGCGCTCGACCAGATCCGCCTGGCGCTCGAGCCCGGCGCGCGGGGCGCCTATCGTGCCATCCGCCCGGCCTCTGCCGGCATCACCGCCTTTGACCTCACCTATATCTGGCGGGTTCTGCGGGGAGCGACGGAACGTGGCCGGCTGATGCTGTCGCCGGTCGAAGCGCTGGTCCTGCGCGAGATCGACGAACTGGCCGATGCTAAGATCCATCATCCCGCCTGGCGGGAGATCATCGCGGCGGTGACGACATATGAAAGGCCGAAGGAAGTGCTGCGGTCGGGTCCCTGGCTGGTGACCGATGCCGGGCATCGCCTGACGCAAGAGGTGGCGGCCTGACGAACCGCCGGCCGCGACGCGTTGCACGGCTGCTCGTTCGCATTTTATCGGTTGGCTAAACCGCCTGGAAAATCAATCGGCCTAATGGTGTCCTTGATGATCGGCCGATGGCGAGCCGACAGGCTTCCGAGGTCGATATGACGCCTACCGTTTCCGCAGTCCTGTTGCTGACGATCAATCTCGGTCTGCTCTGGCTGCTGATGGCTGCGCCCGTCGGCCGCCGCACCATCGCGCTGCGCCGGACACTCGAAATCGCTCCGGAGCGTCTGTGGCATGCCTTTCACCCCGGCGGCGAGGAAGCGAGCTGGAACCCTTCGATCCTCTCCTCAGGGACGGAAAAAAACCGCGGCGGGATCGAGATCGCCTACAGCCATCCCGATCGCCACGGTGCGCCGATCCGGCGGGTCTTCAAGGTCGAGGAAACTATCGATAGTGCCGAGTTCTGCTACGAGAGCCGTGCACGCGTCGTCGACGACACCGCGCTCGACATTTCCTTCTGGCGCAATTTCGAGGAATACCGTGCCGTGTCGCCTTCACCCGGCGGCTCCACGGTCACCCTCGCCCAGACGGACGACTATCGCGGCTTCGCCGTCTACCTGTTTCGCTATTTCATGATCCGCCGCGAGCTTTCATCGCTGACTACCTGGCTGAAGAACGGCCGGCCGAAAACAGGCGGCATGATCGAACACCCGGTTGTCCAGATAGTCCTGGCTCTCCTCTCGACGCTGCTGCTCTGGCCCTTTTTCGGGCTGACTGCGGCGGGCCTGACGATCTCCATAATCCTGACCCTGGTCATCGTGCTGCACGAGCTGGGGCACATGGCGGCCTATCGCGCCTTCGGGCATGAAAGGGT
The DNA here is from genome assembly GCF_002968535.1 of Neorhizobium sp. T7_12. Taxonomy (NCBI): domain Bacteria; kingdom Pseudomonadati; phylum Pseudomonadota; class Alphaproteobacteria; order Hyphomicrobiales; family Rhizobiaceae; genus Neorhizobium; species Neorhizobium sp. T7_12. The sequence continues at coordinate 53,381 of NZ_PVBK01000023.1, forward strand.
CAGGATGATCTTCGTGCCGTTTCTCGGAGGCATCGCCATCGGCGGACGGCCCTATAACAGCCGCTTCGAAGTCGCCACATGCGCGCTCATGGGCGCAGGCATGTCCGCCTTCCTTGTACCGGTGGTGATTTCCATCCACGACCTCTCGACGGCCCGCCTATTGTCCGTGTCCCTGCGTGAGCCGGCTCTGGTCTTCCTGCTGATATTAGGGGCATTCAACCTCCTCAATCTTCTGCCGATGTCCCAGTTCGACGGCGGCCGGGTGCTGAGGCAGATCTTTCCGACCCGCAGCCTGCTCGTCGCCGGCAGTTTCGGAATCACGCTTCTGATGCTCTGGGTCGGTTACCGGATCGGCCTGTCGTCGACCGCCCTGATCGCGGCACTTGCCGTCTTCACGCTGATGAGCCTGATGGGCATTTCGTCCGCCAAGCCGCGCGAAAGTCTCGACCCCATGCATCCGGGCGAGCGGCTGATGGCGGGCCTCGGCCTCTATGCGGCGGTCGCCATCCATTCCCACGGTATCGTATATGCCTGCGACCGCCTTTTCGGCTGATCACCCGCCTTCGATATCACGTGCCATCGACGTCTCCACCCATTGACATCAACCCGCCAACCGGCTCAAAAGGTTACATGAAAAGCGAAAATCCCACACTACCGTCCGGCTATTCCGCGGTCCCTCCGGGCAAGATTGCCACCGTCGTGACCTGCCTCGAAATGTTCGAGAAGCCGCGCAGGAAAACCGCGACGGCGCCGGACACGCTTACCCTGGAACGCTGGCAGTCTCCTGCTCTCGACGAATACCGCTCGCTGTTCCGCGCGGTTGGCGAGAACTGGATGTGGGTCTCGCGGCTTGTCATGAGTGACGACGAACTTGCCTCGGTGCTCAACGATCCGCAGGTCGAGATCTACGTGCTTCTCGACGGCGGCCGCCGGATCGGCCTCCTGGAGCTCGATTTCCGGGAACAGGGCGAATGCGAACTCGTCTATTTCGGCCTCGTTACCGGTGCGATCGGCAAGGGCGCCGGCCGTTTCATGATGAACTGGGCGATCGAGAGGGCCTGGGCGCATCCGATCCGCCGTTTCTGGGTGCATACCTGCCACTTCGACCACCCGGCCGCCATGCAGTTCTACCAGCGGTCGGGGTTCACACCCTACGCCCTGATGGTCGAAGTGCTCGACGATCCGCGCCTGACCGGCCTGGCGCCGCGCACGACCTCGCCGCACGTGCCCCTGATCGGTCCCTGATCCGCTCACCGAAATGCGACTGCGAACGGCTCGTTCCGGCTTGAGCCGGCCCCCTCGCCTGTGCCAAGGTCGCGCCGAATCTAAAAAGCCTCAAGGGAGAACATCATGGATGTCCGCGCCGCCGTTGCCGTTCAGGCTGGCAAACCGCTCGAAGTCATGACCGTGCAGCTCGAGGGCCCCCGCGCCGGCGAAGTGCTGATCGAGGTGAAGGCGACCGGCATCTGCCACACCGATGATTTCACCTTGTCCGGCGCCGATCCGGAAGGCCTCTTTCCGGCGATCCTCGGCCACGAGGGTGCCGGCATCGTCGTCGACGTCGGCCCCGGGGTCACTTCGGTCAAGAAGGGCGATCACGTCATCCCGCTCTATACGCCGGAATGCCGCGAGTGCCCGTCCTGCCTGTCGCGCAAGACCAATCTCTGCACCGCCATCCGCTCGACCCAGGGCCAGGGCCTGATGCCCGACGGCACCTCGCGCTTCTCGATCGGCAAGGACAAGATCCATCACTATATGGGCTGCTCGACCTTTGCGAATTACACGGTCCTTCCGGAAATCGCGGTCGCCAAGATCAACCCGGACGCCCCCTTCGACAAGGTTTGCTATATCGGCTGCGGCGTGACGACGGGCATCGGCGCCGTCATCAACACCGCCAAGGTGGAGATCGGCGCCACCGCCATCGTCTTCGGGCTCGGCGGCATCGGTTTGAACGTCATCCAAGGCCTGCGCCTGGCCGGCGCCGACATGATCATCGGCGTTGACCTCAACAACGACAAGAAGGCCTGGGGTGAACGCTTCGGCATGACCCATTTCGTCAATCCTAAGGAAGTCGACGGCGACATCGTCCCCTATCTCGTCAATCTGACGAAGCGCGGCGCCGACCAGATCGGCGGAGCCGACTATACGTTCGACTGCACCGGCAATACCAAGGTCATGCGCCAGGCGCTCGAAGCCTCGCATCGCGGCTGGGGCAAGTCGGTGGTAATCGGCGTTGCCGGCGCCGGCCAGGAAATTTCCACCCGTCCCTTCCAGCTCGTCACCGGCCGCACCTGGATGGGCACGGCCTTCGGCGGAGCCCGCGGCCGCACCGACGTTCCGAAGATCGTCGACTGGTACATGGAGGGCAAGATCGAGATCGACCCGATGATTACCCACACGATGCCGCTCGAAGACATCAACAAGGGTTTTGAGCTGATGCATGGCGGCGAATCGATTCGCAGCGTAGTGATTTACTGAGCGAAGTTCCGCGATGTTCCGGAACACGCTCCGATACTGCGAATAGAGCTAGGATTTAACTCCGTTTAATGTGAGGAACGCAGAAGATGTACAAATTTGAAATCTACCAGGACAAGGCTGGGGAATACCGTTTTCGCTTCAAGGCTTCGAACGGCCAGTCCATGTTCTCTTCCGAAGGTTATTCGGCCAAGGCTTCCGCCGTTTCGGCCATAGAATCGATCAAGAAAAACGTACCCGGCGCAGCAGTCGACGACCAGACCACTGCCGTCGCCTGAAGCATATCCTGCGCGTAGCCCGCTGCGGTGGGCTACGCTGCCTCCCCTCGTGCGGGAGGTCGCCGGATTGGGCCTGAGTATCCATCCATGATCTATGTCGACGCCGATGCCTGTCCGGTCAAGCCGGAGGTCCTGAAAGTCGCTGAACGCCACGGCATCGAAGTGACCTTCGTCGCCAATTCCGGCCTGCGCCCCACTCGTGATCCGATGGTCCACAACGTCATCGTTTCTGCCGGTTTCGATGCCGCCGACAACTGGATCGCCGAGCGCGCCGGACCCGCCGATATCGTCATCACCGCCGACGTGCCGCTGGCCGTACGCTGCGTAGCATCGGGCGCGCAGGTGACCGGTCCGACCGGCAGGGTCTTCGACGAGACCAATATCGGCATGGCGAGCGCCATGCGCGACCTTGGGGCGCATTTGCGCGAGACCGGCGAAAGCAAGGGCTACAACGCCGCCTTTTCCCCACGCGACCGTTCGAAATTCCTGGAAACGCTGGACAGGCTCTGCCGCCGGTCCAAATCGGCCACGTGAGCGATCGGAAAACCCGGATGCCGAGCCCCTGGCGCAGACTGACCTATCACCGGCACGGGCCGTTCTTCGCCGGCACCATCGCCTCGCTGGTCTGTCTGCCGTTCCTGCTCCTCTACATGCCGGAACTCGCGCCCGGCATTGCGGTCGTCGTCTTCTTCCTGATTTACCTCGTCATGATGGCCGCCCGCATCCCAAAGCTCGATGGCGCCACGTTGAGAGACAAGGGTCAGAACGACGACGAGCCGGCGCCTGTCATTCTCGCCGTGACCTTGCTTGCCGCCGCCGCCGCCATTGTTTCGATGTTCGAGGCCTTGAACCGCTCGCAGCCCGCGGGCGCTGCCTCCGTGTCGCTTGCCTTCGCATCCGTCGTGCTCGGCTGGCTGACGATCCACACGATGTTCGCCATGCACTATGCCCATCGCTTCTGGCGGCCGGAGGAGCAGGCGGAGGAGAACGAGGCGAAGCGCGGCGGCCTCGATTTTCCCGAAACCGACGAGCCCGGCGCCTACGATTTCCTCTATTTCTCGTTCGTCATCGGCATGACCGCCCAGACTTCGGACGTCCAGATCACCACGACCGGCATGCGCCGGATCAACCTTCTGCATGCGGTCGTGTCCTTCTTTTTCAACACCGTCCTTGTCGCCGCGGCCGTCAACGCCGTCGTGTCGATGGGCAACTGATATTTTTCGAGGAGCACCGATGAAGGTCCTTTCCCAGAATACTGCCTTCGGCGGCATGCAGGGCGTGTTCATGCACGATTCCGAAGCCTGCAAATGCGAGATGACCTTCGCGGTCTTCGTGCCGCCCCAGGCGATCAAGGAGCCCTGCCCTGTTGTCTGGTATCTTTCGGGCCTCACCTGCACCCATGCCAACGTCATGGAAAAGGGCGAATACCGGCGGATGGCCGCGGAACTCGGCCTGATCGTCATCTGCCCGGATACCAGCCCGCGCGGCAATGACGTGCCCGACGAGCTCACCAACTGGCAGATGGGCAAGGGCGCCGGCTTCTATCTCGATGCGACGGAAAAGCCGTGGGCCGAAAACTATCAGATGTACACCTACATTGCCGAGGAACTGCCGAACTTCGTCAGCCAGCACTTTCGCATGGACATGGACCGCCAAGGGATTTTTGGCCATTCCATGGGCGGTCATGGCGCGATGACTATCGCGCTTCGGAACCCCGATCGCTTCAGGAGCTGCTCCGCCTTCGCGCCGATCGTCGAGCCTTCGACCGCCGACTGGTCGGCGCCGGCCTTCGAGAAATATCTGGGCGAAGATCGCTCCAGCTGGCGGCAATACGACGCCTGCGCACTGGTCGGTGACGGTGCACGCTTTCCGGAATTCCTGATCGACCAGGGCAAGGCCGACGGCTTTCTCGAAAACGGCCTGCGCCCCTGGCTGTTCGAGGAAGCGGCCAAGGGAACGGATATAGACGTGACGCTACGGATGCAGGAGCGCTACGACCACTCGTATTATTTCATCTCGACCTTCATGGACGACCATCTCCGCTGGCACGCGGAACGGCTGGGGTAGGTCTCACGGAAACAGCGCCGTCGCCATTGTCGGGCGGCGCTGGCCGTCGAGGCGGAATTCGCTGGAGATGCGGTCGGCGATCTTTTCGGCGAGGTCACGGTCAGCAGTGTCCCCGTCCAGCAGATAGATCGACGTCTTGAACGTCCCCCTGGCGATCGGTTCGCCGCTGTTGACCGAAATCGCCTGCACCGTCACCTTCGCCTCATGCCGGCTGCCAATCAGCATGGGCATCCGCGACATCTCGTCGATGCGTACCGAGATGATCGTCCGTGGCAGGGCGATCGACCTGACGGTTGCGCGGATCGCCTCGTCGACCAGCATGTCGGTGGCGATCACCAATCCCTTCGGCACATCCGGCCGCGCGGTCACGAAGGCGCCGCGCACGTCATAGAGAAGTTTCTCCTGCGCCGTGTTTGCCTGTTCCAGACGGAACGACATCAGCGGCAGGGCCGTCAAAGTGATAAGACAGAAACGAGACAGACGACGAAACATGAAGGGACCCGCAAGACGGCACCTTCAGATGTTCCAACGAACACGGTTAGAGAACGATTAAGCCGAGGGCTTCAAGGCAAGAAAAGTTTCGGTCGCCGCCCGCATTTCCTCGAGCCGCTTGGCGCGCCGATGTTCAGCCTCCGCGTCCGCGCCCCAATGTTCGTTCGTCCAGTCCTCGTCGAGATGGGCGAGCGTCCAGGCCTCGTCGGCGGTGAGCCGGCCTTCCGCGAAGGCAAGCGCCAGGATCGCCGAACCGGTCAGCGTTGTCACGGTGTGCAGCGCGGCGAGTTCGATCGGCGTATCGTATTTCTTCAGCGTCACCGCAAAGGCGGCGATCGCTTCCTTCGGCTGCTCCTGGGGCATCACGCCCTCGACCAGGATGAAGCGGGCGCCGAGTTCGTTCGCGGCCCAGTCGACGAGCGGATCCCATTGTTCGCTCTGGCGGGTGACCAGGTTTTCCGGTGTTTCGGCGCGGTAGCAGAGCAGGTCGCTCGAAGAGAACCGCAGGATATCCTCGAACACCGCCTGGGGGTCGGTGGCGATGCCGTCGATCGCGGTGTTGACGAGCCGCGTCACCGGCATGGTGCCGGGATCGATGACATCCACCTGGTTGGCCCATTCGTCGCGGATCAGTTCGGCAAGCCGTGCCGTCGGTGCGACGAGACCGTTCTTGGCGGGCGTCCTGACCGGCCGGCCGTCGAGATGGATGGCATGACCGCCCTCGCCCTCGGCAACCGATACTTCCTTGTAGAAGCGCTTCGGCAGCGGCTTGTGCATCTGGATCTGCGCCCGCCGCGTCGGGTTCGGATGGCTCAGCGCTTCGGATGGATCGGGAAACATGTCACGCATGGAAATAAAACCTCAGCCGATATGGCTCAGCAACTCGCTCGGATGATGGATGATCGCGTCGGCTCCGGCCTTGTTCAGCTCGTCTACCGAGGCGTAACCCCAGGCAACGCCGATCGCCGTGGCGCCGGCCGCCTTTGCCATCTGCATATCGTAAATGGCATCGCCGATGACAAGAGTGTTGGAAGGTTTCATGCCGGTCTCGTCGCAGCATTCGGTCACCATCGCCGGATGCGGCTTCGAGGGGCAGTCGTCGGCGGTGCGCGACACCATGAAATACTTGTCGAACCCGTGCGTCTCCACGACCAGCTTCAGGCCGCGCCGCGATTTGCCGGTCACCGCGCCGATCAGCAGGTCCCTGCGCGGACCGATCGTGTCGATCAGATCGCGAATCCCCTCGAACAACGGCTCCTTGAAACCGAGATCCTGGCGCACGACGGCAAACAGCGTCTTGTAATAGGCCATCATCTCGACGGCTTCTTCGTCCGCATGCGGCTTGCCCTGCATGCGGGCGATTGCGATGTCGAGCGTCAGCCCGATGATCGCCTTGGTGTCTTCCACCTTGGGTTCCGGCTTGTCGAAATGGGCGAAGGTGCGGCGCATGGTTTCGTGGATCAGGTTCGCGCTGTCGACCAGCGTGCCGTCGCAATCGAAAAGGACCAGTTTCATTCTTCGTCGTCCCTGCGGCCGTTTTCCATGTCGAAGCCGAGAAGGTTCCAGCTCTGCACCATATGCGGTGGCAGCGGTGCCGTGACCTTTAGCCGGCCGCCGTTCGGATGCGGAATGTCGATATGGCGCGCGTGGAGATGCAGCTTCTTCTGGATGCCACCGGGAAAATCCCAGTTGTGATCGTCGTCGAAATATTTCGGGTCGCCGATGATCGGATGGCCGATATGCAGCGCATGGACGCGCAGCTGATGGGTGCGGCCGGTATAGGGTTCCATCTCCAGCCAGCAGAGCGTCTGCGCCGCCATTTCCAGAACGCGGTAATAGGACACCGCGTGGTCGGCACCGTCCTCGCCATGCCTGGCGATCCGCATACGGTCGCCATCCGGCGTCTGTTCCTTCACCAGCCAGGTGGAGATCTTGTCTTCGTGCTTGCGCGGCACGCCCTTGACCAGCGCCCAATAGGTCTTCTTGGTATCGCGCTCGCGGAAGGCGGCCGTCAGCTTCTGCGCAGCACCACGAGTGCGGGCGATCACTAGCACGCCCGACGTGTCGCGGTCGAGCCGGTGGACGAGCCGCGGCTTTTCGCCCTTCGGGCTGATCCAGCTGTCGAGCATCTGGTCGATATGGCGTGCGACGCCCGATCCGCCCTGCACCGCAAGGCCGGCCGGCTTGTTGAGCACGATGACCTTCTCGTCCTCATGCAGAACCATGCGCGACAGCAGTTCGAAATCGCTGGAATGCTTGAGATCCTTGCCGGCGATCGGACCCGTCTTCTTTGCATCCACGTCCAAAGGCGGGATGCGCACCGTCTGTCCCGGCTGTACGCGGGCGTCGGATTTCACCCGTCCGCCGTCGACGCGCACCTGTCCGGAGCGCAGCAGTTTCTGGAGCGGCCCGAAGCCGAGGCCCGGGTAGTGGATCTTGAACCAGCGGTCGAGACGCATTCCCGCTTCGTCCGCTTCGACGCGGATATGCTCGATGCCTGCCATCAAAGCTCTTTCATATCTATGTGTGGGCCGGCGGCCCTTTGCCCGGTCTTTAGAGCATTGCCCGCCCGAGCGCCAGTCCGGCGAAAACCGCACCCAGCGAGATTGCGACGCTCGCGACAATATAGGTGACGCCCACCATGGTCGCGCCCCGCTCCAGCAGCGACACGACATCCAGCGAAAAGGCCGAGAACGTCGTGAAGCCGCCGAGAAAGCCGGTAATGATCAGCAACCGCAGCTCGGGCGACGCATCGAAGCGTCGGACGATAAGTTCGGCCAGAAAGCCGATCGCGAACGAGCCGGCGATATTGACGGCAAGCGTCCCCCACGGAAACGCCGGCCCCCACAGGCGCAACGCCCAGAACCCGACGAGATAGCGGCAGACGGAGCCGATCGCTCCGCCGATGGCGACAAGAAGCAGGTTGGTCATGGAACTTTCTCTAGGACAGAAACGAGAATCGTCAAATCGATAAAATGCCGACGTTTTGTTTAAAGGGGAACAAATCGGGGCCGCCGTAATTATCATATTCTGAGAAAAAAGAGTGATAGGCGCGATGACACAACTGGTCAGCATATCGGCAAGCACTGCCGCACTCGCCATCGAGGCGCTGAAGCCCGGCCGGCGCATCTCGGCCAAGGATCAGGTCAAGGACATCAAGGCCGATTCTGACCGCAACCAGCGCCGCGCCGAAAACGCCGGCGACCCCGGCGATACCGAATTCATGATCCCGGCCACCACCGTCTCGCTCGACATGCTCACCGCAGACCAGAAGCCGCGCCAGCAGGTCACGTTCCGCCAGGTCGAATCCGCCTATCGCGATCTGGACGATTGATATCACCCGGCGAGCCCTCAGGCCGCCACGCACCGGATATTCTCCCGCCCGCTCCCCGAGCGGGTTTTTGCGTTCCGGTGGTAATCGATGAAATCGGCGGCCGGCAGCGGTTTGGAGAACAGCCAGCCCTGGCCGAAATTGACGTCGTGAGCCTTCAGATAGTCCGCCTGCTCCTCCGTCTCCACGCCTTCGGCGACGATCTGCAGGTCGAGCGTCTTCGCCATCTCGATGATGTGGCCGGTGACCGAGCTGGTGGCGCTGTTGCGGCCGATCGTGTCGACGAAGGACTTGTCGATCTTCAGCGCGTCCATCGGCAGCCCCTGCAGGTATTGCAGGCTGGAATATCCCGTGCCGAAGTCGTCGATCGCCACCGAATGGCCTCTTTGCCGGGCCGCTGTCAATGTCGTCCGCGCCGCCTCGATGTCGATGAAGCCGCGTTCGGTGGCCTCCAGCCAGATCTGCCCTGCCGCTATCCCAGTCTTTGCGAGTTTCCTGTCGAGCACGTCGAGGATGCGGCCGGAGGTGACATCGGCGGCGGAAAGGTTGACGGCGATATGCAGCGAACTTTCCGCCCTGAGCAATCCTCCGAGATCGGCAACGATCGCTTCGATGACCTGGTCGGTGATCGGCAGAATGAGCCCGCTTTCCTCGGCGAGCGGAATGAACAGGTCCGGGCGCACCAGCGATCCATCCGGCCGCCGCCAGCGCACCAGCGCCTCGGCGCCGACGCAGATGCCGGTCTTGAGTTCGATGATCGGCTGGTAGTGGACGATGAATTCGCGCTTGCGCACCGCAATCGCCATCTCACCGAGCGGTGACAGTCTTTTCTTGGACAGCCAGACCACCACGCCGACAATGAAGATGGCGACGAAGGCACCGACCGGCAGCAGCAGGAGCTGTTCCTCCCGCAGCCTGCCGGTCAGGTTGGAACGCGGCTCCATGGCGATCGCGATCAACCCCTTGTCGTGCGCCACCGCATAGAGCGCCGAGGAGGTCATGCCGTTCTTCGGCTCGTCGATCAGGGCGTTGACGAGGTCCGTTTCGGGGGAATTGAGTTCGTTGATCAGCATGCCCTGCCGGTTGGCGAGCGCCAGCGAAATGTCGGCGTCCACCAGGATATCGACAAAGCGGGCCGGATCGACCAGCACGTTATAGGGGCCGTAGTGGAGCGCCATCATCGGATTGCCCATGCTGACCGCCGGCTGCACGCGGGTGGCCACTTCCACGCCGTCGGGCGTCATGTAGTCGATCCACGGCCTGTCGACCTTGCGCTCCTCGATCCCCCAGGAGGTGCATTTCAACAGGCCGTTCTCGAAATAACCGACTTCCTTGACCGAGGGCGTATTGAAGGCGATCACCCGCATCCGGGCGATATGCTGGTCCGAACATGGCACCAGGCGCGGATAGGCGAGCGAATCGAGCGCCGCCCGCGCATCCTCGAACGTCCGGCTCGCACGCTTGATCGTCTGCTCGGCAAGCCGTTCGAGATTGTTCTGTTGTTTCTCGACCGTGATGACCCACGAAATGTAGACCATCGCGACAATCGGTACGATTGCCCCCAGCAGGCCCAGGAAAATGGCCGCCGCAATCACCCGAGAACGCCGCAGTTCCATTGCCGAAACCTTTGATGAGAGGTGTTGGCGATATTCATCGCGGACTTCTGTTAAGATTTCTTGATGCAACTCGATCAGGTTGTATCGAAGCAATTTCTAAAACCCCGCCGGTTGCGTACCGCCCGTGCAAGTCGGGCCGAATGGACATCTCCGTCCGGCAAGCCGAGAGAGGATTTTAGGCCTGGCGCCCTGCAAAACGCAGGGGAAGCCCATCGAAAGCCTTGATCTCCTTCAGCACGAAGGTCGTCTGCATTTCCTTGATGCGCGGTAACCGCCGCAGCGTCGACATGGCGAAATCCGCATAGGCGTCGAGATCGGACGAGACCACCTGCAACAGGAAATCCGCGTCGCCGGCGATGCTGTAGCAGGCGACCACCTCGTCCAGCCCGATCACCTCCGCCGCGAACGCTTCCGCCTCTTCCTCGCTATGGCTGTCGATCTTGACGCGGATGAAGGCGAGTACGCCGAGGCCGATCGCCTTTCGGTTCAGCACCGCCTTATAGCCCTGGATGACGCCGGTCTCCTCCAGCTGCCGCACCCGCCGCCAGCTTGGAGATGTCGAAAGCCCGATCCTGTCCGCGAGCGCCTGATTGGTCAGGCGGCCATCGTCCTGCAACGCTTCCAGAATTCGTATATCCGCCGGCTCGACGTCGTTTTCCATCAAACTCTACCCATATTTCCATCAGATGAGGTAGATCCTACCTCAGAACCCCGAAAGGGAGAAGTAAAAGGCAGGATCGACCGGGCGATGCGGAGTAATCTGCAGATCCTCTTCACTGATGGATATCCTGCCTGCCCATGACCGACGACATCCGCATCGCCATCATCGTCAACCCTACCCTGCCGCTCGGCCTCCTTGCCAACACGGCCGGCGCCATCTCGATCGGCCTTGGCGCTCGCGTGCCTGCGCTCGCAGCTCGCCGGCTGACCGACCGGCAGGGTCGCACGATCGATATCAGTTCCGCCCTGCCGGTGCCGATCCTGCAGGCGCAGGCGGATACGATCCGATCCCTGATGCTGAAGGCCATGGACCAGATCCAGCACCACGCCGTCGTGCCCTTTCCGGCTTTCGCCAGATCGCTGCACGACTATCGAGACTATGAAGCCGCCTTCCCCGATCGCGATCTTGCGGAAGAGGAGATCGACGGCCTTGGCCTCGCAGGACCTTCGAAATGGATAAAGTCGCTGACCGGCAGCCTCAAACTGCTGCGCTAGAGACGAAGAGCCCACTCCGGAGAGCAGGCTCCATCGAATTCACTTGTGCATGTGGCCGCCCGGCCCCGCCGCCTCGACCGGCAGTGTGATATCGACCTTGCCGGCCTGCTCGAAGGTCAGGGTCACCGGCACTTTGCCGCCCTGCTTGAAGGGCTCCTTGACCTTGATGAACATCAGATGCAGTCCGCCGGGCGTCAGTTCGACGGTCTTGCCCGCCGCGATGGCGATCCCGGTATCGAGCTTGCGCATTTTCATCACCTCGCCCTGCATCGCCATCTCGTGCAACTCCACGGTGCCCGCGACCGGTGACGAGACCGAGACCAGCATGTCGTCGGATTTGCCGGTGTTCTTGATGGTGAAATAACCGCCGCCGACCGGCTGGCCGGGCAGCATCGCCTTGGTGAAGGCGCTGGTGATTTCCAGGTCGGCGACCTTGGCGGGCGCATCTTGAGCGGCCGTAGCTCCCGCAATGATAATGCCGGTCGCAGCGAAAATGCCGAGGAACGTGAGTTTGGTGAAAGTCTTCATGGAATATCCCCATGCGGTGACAGCATCCGTGCCGGTCGACCGCGATTGATCTGAGAGCGTTAAAGCATCAGGTCGAAATCGGGGGCGCACGAGACCTAGGCCGGGCGACGGCACTCGTACCGAGCAATTCGGAAAACTGGCGCAGGGGATTGGCGAGCGACGCGCGCTCTGCCGCAAGCCAGGTTTCATCTCTCGGCGGCGGCAGGATGACCGATCCGGAGAGCAGGCAGACTTCGCAGAGCGGCTTTGCCGCCGGCATCTGATGGCCGTGGTCGCGTTCCGAGCAGATGTCGGCAAACGTGCCGTCCGGCAGGCGATAGGCTTCGCTGTAGGAATCGAGCGGCGCTGCCGCCTGGACCGGCTGATGGGCAAATCCCAGCAAAAGCAGCAGCATCGCGCAGAAAATGCGCGTTGAGTTCGCCGCCGTGTTGAGCCGTGCCGTCATCGTCTCGCCTGTCCGAATGCCTGCCGGAATAACCCAAATCGCGGCAAAGCGCAAAAGCCCTTTTGTCGCGTGATAGCGGACCCATTTCGCCCGGCATTGCATTAGATCAAACCGCGTTTGCTGCGCTGCGACAAAAATAGTGCCGGGTGCGACACGGAGGGCTTGCCAAATGGCGATCGAGGCCGATAATACCGCCCAGACTCGCTGGGAGAAGCCGCTTAAATGCGGTGCCGAAGGAGCAACCGCCCCGGAAACTCTCAGGCAAAAGGACCAGCAGTCGACCGACAGGAACTCTGGAGAGAAGCCCGAAGAGGGCTCGCCGAAGGGATAACAATCTCAGGCGACAAGGACAGAGGGGGCTCATAAACCGGTGCGTCACTGCGCCTGAATCTGAGCCGGCGCTTGAAATGCGCCAACCCTGGAGGCGTCCTTGGACGATCAGACCGTTCTCAAGACCACCCCGCTTCACGCCCTCCATCTGTCGCTCGGCGCCAGGATGGTGCCCTTTGCCGGCTACGACATGCCTGTGCAATATCCGGCCGGCGTGCTGAAGGAACATCTGCACACCCGCACCGCCGCCGGGCTTTTCGACGTCTCCCATATGGGCCAGGTCGTCATCCGTGCGAAATCCGGCGCTTACGAGGATGCAGCACTTGCGCTCGAAACCCTGGTGCCGGTCGATATCCTCGGCCTGAAACCCGGCCGCCAGCGCTACGGCTTCTTCACGGACGACAACGGCGGCATCCTCGACGACCTGATGATCACCAATCGCGGCGACCACCTGTTCGTCGTCGTCAACGCCTCCTGCAAGGACGCCGACCTCGCCCACCTGCAGGCGCATCTGACCAATTGCGACGTCGAACTCCTCGAAGACCGCGCGCTCATCGCCCTCCAGGGTCCGCGCGCCGAGGGCGCACTGGCGGCTCTCTGGCCGGATGTCACCTCCATGAAGTTCATGGACGTCCGCGACGCGTCCCTGCACGATGTCGACTGCATCGTCTCCCGCTCCGGTTATTCCGGCGAAGACGGGTTCGAGATCTCGATTCCGGCAGACCAGGCCGAACAGATCGCCAAGGCGCTGCTCGAAGACCTGCACTGTCAGCCGATCGGCCTCGGCGCCCGCGATTCGCTTCGCCTCGAAGCCGGCCTCTGCCTCTATGGCAACGACATCGACACCACCACCTCGCCGATCGAGGCCGCGCTCGAATGGGCGATCCAGAAGCCCCGCCGCGCCGGCGGCGTCCGCGCCGGCGGTTTTCCGGGCGCCGACCGTATCCTCGGTGAGCTCGCGAACGGCACCTCCCGCCGCCGCGTCGGCCTGAAGCCGGAAGGCAAGGCGCCCGTCCGCTCCCACGCCAAGCTCTATGCCGACGCTGAGGGACGGACCGAACTCGGCGAAGTCACCTCCGGCACCTTCGGCCCCTCGGTCGAAGGCCCGGTCGCCATGGGCTACGTCCCGACCCGCTTTGCCGAACCCGGCTGCCAGATTTTTGCGGAGGTGCGCGGCAAATACCTGGCCCTCACCATCGCCGCCCTTCCCTTCATCACCCCCACCTACAAACGATAATCCTCCGGAGAGAACCATGTTGAAATTCACCGCCGAACACGAATGGCTGAAGCTCGAAGACGGTATCGCGACCGTCGGCATCACCTCTCATGCTGCCGAGCAGCTTGGCGACCTCGTTTTCGTGGAACTGCCGGAAGTCGGCGCCGAACTGACCAAGGACGGCAATGCCGCGACCGTCGAGAGCGTCAAGGCAGCCTCTGACGTCTATTGTCCGCTGGACGGCGAAGTCACCGAGGTCAACCAGGCGATCGTCGACGATCCCTCGATCGTCAATTCCGATCCTCAAGGAGCAGGCTGGTTCTTCAAGCTGAAGCTCAAGACCGCCTCCGACGCCGATGCGCTGCTCGACGAGGCCGCCTACCAGGAACTGATCGCATGACCACCGACAGCACCGATTTCCATTTTACCGACTACCAGCCCTACGACTTCGCCAACCGCCGCCATATCGGCCCGTCGCCGGCCGAAATGGCCGAGATGCTGAAAGTGGTCGGCTACAAGAGCCTCGACGCCCTGATCGACGCCACCGTGCCATCCTCGATCCGCCAGACGGCACCGCTTGCCTGGGGGCCGGCGCTGACCGAGCGCGAGGCGCTCGACAAGCTGCGCGATACCGCCAACCGCAACAAAGCGCTCGTCTCGCTGATCGGCCAGGGTTATTACGGCACGATCACGCCGCCGGTCATCCAGCGCAACATTCTTGAAAACCCGGCCTGGTACACCGCCTACACCCCCTACCAGCCGGAAATCAGCCAGGGCCGCCTCGAGGCGCTCCTCAATTTCCAGACGATGATCTGCGACCTGACCGGCCTCGACGTTGCCAACGCCTCGCTGCTCGACGAGGCGACTGCCGCTGCCGAAGCGATGGCGCTCTGCCAGCGCCAGGCAAAGTCGAAGGCGACAGCCTTCTTCGTCGACGCCGCCTGCCACCCGCAGACGATCGCGCTGATCGAAACCCGCGCCGCGCCGCTCGGCTGGAGCGTCGTCATCGGCGACCCGATGACCGATCTCGATCCGGTCGACGTGTTCGGCGCGATCTTCCAGTATCCGGGCACCAACGGCCATGTCCGCGATTTCACCGGCCTGATCTCCCGCCTGCACCAGACCGGCGCGGTTGCTGCCGTCGCCGCCGATCCCCTGGCGCTGACGCTACTCAAATCCCCCGGCGAAATGGGCGCCGACATCGCAATCGGCTCCTCCCAGCGGTTCGGCGTGCCGGTCGGTTACGGCGGCCCGCATGCGGCCTATATGGCGGTCAAGGATACCCACAAGCGCGCCATGCCCGGCCGCCTGGTCGGCGTCTCGGTCGACAGCCGCGGCAACCGCGCCTACCGCCTGTCGCTGCAGACCCGCGAGCAGCATATCCGCCGCGAAAAGGCGACCTCGAACATCTGCACCGCCCAGGTCCTGCTCGCCGTCATGGCTTCCATGTACGGCGTCTTCCACGGCCCGGACGGGCTCAAAGCCATCGCACAGCAGGTCCACCGCAAGGCCGTGCTGATGGCCAAGGGCCTCGAAAAACTGGGCTACACCATCGAACCCGACACCTTCTTCGACACGATCACCGTTGAGGTCGGCCACATGCAGGGCCTGATCATGCGCGCGGCGGTCGCCGAGGGTGTCAACCTCAGGAAGGTCGGCGAAACCCGCATCGGCATGTCGCTCGACGAGCGCACAAGGCCGGCGACGCTCGAAGCCGTCTGGCGGGCTTTTGGAGGCAATTTCAAGGTTTCGGATTTCGAGCCCACCTGGCGCCTGCCGATCGCGCTCCTGCGCAAATCCGACTACATGACCCACCCGATCTTCCACATGAACCGTGCCGAAAGCGAGATGACCCGCTATATCCGCCGGCTCTCGGACCGGGACCTGGCGCTCGACCGGGCGATGATCCCGCTCGGCTCCTGCACCATGAAACTGAACGCGACGGCGGAAATGCTGCCGATCACCTGGCCGGAATTTGCCGACATCCACCCCTTCGTGCCCGCGGACCAGGCGCTCGGCTACAAGGAGATGATCGACGATCTTTCCTCCAAACTCTGCCAGATCACCGGCTACGACGCCTTTTCCCTGCAGCCGAATTCCGGCGCGCAAGGGGAATATGCGGGCCTGCTCACCATCCGCAACTACCACATCGCCAATGGCGACACCCACCGCGACGTCTGCCTCATCCCCACCTCCGCGCACGGCACCAACCCGGCGTCGGCCCAGATGGTCGGCATGAAGGTGGTCGTCGTCAAGGTGCGCGACAATGGCGATATCGACCTCGACGATTTCCGCTTGAAGGCCGAACAATATGCCGAAAACCTCTCGGCCTGCATGATCACCTACCCCTCGACCCACGGCGTCTTCGAGGAAACCGTGCGCGAGATCTGCGAGATCACGCACAAGCATGGCGGCCAAGTCTATCTCGACGGCGCCAACATGAACGCCATGGTCGGCCTCTCCCGCCCCGGCGACATCGGCTCCGACGTCTCCCACCTCAACCTCCACAAGACCTTCTGCATCCCGCATGGCGGCGGCGGTCCCGGCATGGGCCCGATCGGCGTCAAGTCGCATCTGGCGGCACACCTCCCCGGCCACCCGGCGACGGACGGTCGTGAGGGTGCGGTCTCGGCGGCGCCCTTCGGCTCGCCGTCGATCCTGCCGATCTCCTGGTCCTATTGCCTGATGATGGGCGGCGAAGGCCTCACCCAGGCGACCAAGGTGGCGATCCTCAACGCCAACTATATCGCCGCCCGCCTGAAGGGCGCCTACGACGTGCTCTACAAGTCGGAGGCAGGCCGCGTCGCGCATGAATGCATCATCGACACGCGCCCACTCAACGCCTCGGCCGGCGTCAGCGTCGACGACGTCGCAAAACGCCTGATCGACTGCGGTTTCCACGCCCCGACCATGAGTTGGCCGGTCGCTGGCACGCTGATGATCGAGCCGACCGAAAGCGAGACCAAGGCCGAGATCGACCGGTTCTGCGATGCTATGCTGGCGATCCGCGAGGAGGCCCGCGCCATCGAGGACGGCCGCATGGACCGGTTGAACAACCCGCTGAAGAACGCCCCGCACACGGTGGAAGACCTGGTCGGCGAATGGGACCGCCCCTATTCCCGCGAGCAGGCCTGCTACCCGCCTGGCGCCTTCCGTGTCGACAAATACTGGTCCCCGGTCAACCGCGTCGACAACGTCTATGGCGACCGAAACCTCGTCTGCACCTGCCCGCCGCTGGAGGCTTACGCGGAGGCAGCCGAGTAAATTGCCCCTCCATCTCGCCTCGCCCCGGATCCATCCCCGGAGGCGGGGCGATCCACCGCCGCCCTCTTTGTACGCTACCGCACGGGAACTCCGGCGCCGCCTTCTGGTTTGCGGGTGCGGCAAAGGAGCTCGCCATGCAGCGGTTCTTTTTTCACATCAACTTTACCGGCAAATTCGTCACCGATCCCGAAGGGGTGGAGTTTGCCGATCTCGACGCTGCGAAAAATTCGGCGCGCCGGGCCATCCGCGAACTCGCCGCGGATTCCCTCGCGGCACAGGCCAGGTTCACGCTTCGCAGCACCCGGATCTGCAGCGCTGAGGGCGAGATGCTGGCGGAGGTTTTTGTTCCGGACGCCATCCGCGACGTGATCCCGGCCGACCTTCTGTAAACGACCCTGGCGCTCAATCGAGGCCGGCCAAGGACGGAGCGCGCCCCTCGGTACGCTACCGCACTTATCCTGACAGTCTCGCCGTTTTTGATATTCTGTAGCGGCCGTTTTTTGAGAACCGGGACAGCCCCCATGTCCGATGATTGGACGCTTTTTCCGCATGTCATGACCATGCATGATCTGCAGGCGATGCGCGAAGCGGTGCGACTTGCGCAGACCATCCGCCCTCCCGTTGACCCCACCGAAACGGAGCTGCTCGCCTGGATCGTCTTCCGCTATTACAGGCGCGGGCTGACGGATCCGGCGCGGCTGGCCGCGGTCGCCGTCTTCCTGTCCAGTTCCCGCGTGATGAAGCGCCAGCGGGCGCACACCGAATCCGGGGTCGTGGTGCATCTGGACCTGCGCAGCCACACCTGACGCCCCCGATCTGACCCGCCTGGGCGCCGGCCTCCGTCATTGCGACGGCATCCGTCCGACGAGGATGCCTCGGGACACGCGACGGAAATGCGTTCAAGCGCAGATAGCGCCTTGCCGACAAGTCCCCGCCCCGTTCCGGCACATCTGTGCCGCGCCGCAATACGCTTCCCTTACCCTTCCCGTTCAGTCTTCCTTGAAGCTCTTGCCCTAAAACATCCGTCATCGGGTTTGGGGATGCTTGCCATGGGTCTGTCGGCGGTGATGAACATTGCGGTTTCGGGCATGCAGGCCCAGGCGAAACGCCTTGCGACCGCGGCGCACAACATCGCCAATGCCCAGACCCCCGGCTACAACCGCCTCGACACCCAGGTCTCCTCGCTTCCCAATTCCGGCGGCGTCACCACCACCGTCACCCCCTCCACCTCCGTCACCTTCCCCGAAAGCTCGAATGTCGACATGGCCAGCGAAATGCTCGACGCCTTCACCTCGGCGCACAGTTATGCCGCCAACGCCGCGGCGTTCGAGACGGGCGCGGACATGTGGGCCATGCTGATGAGCATTAAGCGGGATTGAGGGCGGCGATAGCGGAGCCCGCTTCGGTCCGTTCCGGGCAGTTAGTAGAGTGTCCTTCGGTAGTCTTGTTCGAGTTCTTCGTCCATCTTTCGCATTTCATCCTTTTCCCTCGGCGCCCCTGTCGTCTCATCCAGAATGATCTTTATGAGTGAGGGCATCTCGGTGCGGTCCTGGAAATGATCCGGGCTCCACAGGCGGGACCGTCTGAACGCCTTGGCGCAATGCATGAAGACTTCGCTCACTCTCACGATAATCGCGAGTTTCGGGACTCGATCAGCGATGCTCATGCCCTCCAGGAGCTGAGGGTCGTTGGTAAGAGTTGCCCGCCCGTTCACGCGCAATGTATCGTCGAAACCGGGGATGATAAACAACAGCCCGACGCTTGGGTTGGCGATGATGTTGCTCAGTGTATCAAGGCGATTGTTGCCAGGTCGATCCGGGATCGCAAGGGTACGCTCATCAAGAACCTTGACGAATCCCGGAGGATCGCCGCGAGGACTGACATCGGCCTTTCTCTCCAAATTCTGGGTGCCGATGCACAAGAAAGGTGAGCGCCGAATGAACTCTTGCGCGTGCTCGCCCAGTGAATCCTGGCTCTTCAGTATTGCCAGTGAGTGAGTTGGGTCGAAAAGCCTCCAAAGCGACTCCTCGTCCGCGATGGCGAAATCTGGATTGAGTTGCAAGCCCGTCATGATCCCTCCTGGAATTGCCTTTGATCCTGTCGCCGAACCGTCAGTCTGGAATTTAACTGACCTCGGTACTCTCGTTTCCGCTCGGAACAAGTGTGGTTTGATGTACGTACCTCACAGATCTGAATACATCAGTTGTTATCTAGGATCAATACACCTGCCCGGCTGTGTCGCTCATCCTCTTGCAAGGTGCAATGCACGAGACATCCGCTGGCCGAGTTTCTGCATCTGGTGGAAAGGCAGGCTTTCGGATGGGCTGCCCCGGGTCTTACGAACACCGTCCGGAAAGGCCACGGCAGAGGCGCGGGCATAAACCGACGAACGGGGCGCGGAGAGGTGTCACTTATTACTTACTTTACGAGGCAGCTTTCAGCGCCCCGTCCGATCCTCGCCCTCGGGTTAAACCCAAGGGTCGAGCCCGAGCAACTGTGTTGTTGGTGTCAAGCTTGGAAGGGTTTTCGGTCCCTCATTGCGGCGTTAAGTGCGACAAGCAAACGTCTTGCTATGGCGATCAGGACAAGCTTTGGAGGTTTGCC